>JAIKXN010000253.1 GCA_024684055.1 Lachnospiraceae bacterium
GGACTTTCCAAAAAAGAAATGGACTGGATCAGAGCACAGATCGAAGAGAAGAAAATTTTCAAGGAAATTTATTTTAAAGAAGCTTCGCCCGCAATAGCGGCAAACTGCGGACCGGGTACATTCGGCCTTCTTTTAAGAGACAAATAATTGTCTGATGCGAAAGTAAAAGTTTTCGGACAGGGAATAATCAATCGGCAGGATTGCAGCGGATTTATATACGGGGAAGAAATAAATTAAATAAATCGAGGTAGAGATGTCGACATTTTATCTTGTTTGTTTTATAATTCCCATACTTTTTCTTTTATGGTATATAAGCCTGGGCGAGCAGCACAGCACCCAGCTGACACTGCTTTTCTGCTCGGTTCTCGTATCAAATGCCGGATTTTACATCATTTCGGTTGCTCAGAATCTTCCGCAGGCTTATATCGGCATAAAAATGTCGTATGTGGGAGGTGTTTTCCTGCCGCTGATTATGTTTCTTATAATATGTGACATCTGTCATGTACATATTCCGAAATTTGTGATGACATTAATGTACTGTGTTCAGTTTGTTATGTTCGGACTGGTCTGTACAATCGGCATTCTGCCTGTTTTTTATGAAAGTGTTGAAATAGTAAATAACGGATTCTATGTTACGCTCGCAAAAGAATACGGTCCTCTTCATATTGTTCCGCAGATTGCTCAGTTTATTTATCTTCTCGCGGGAATGGCAATTGCGGCTGTATCCATCGGAAGAAAAACGGTTGTAAGTTTTAAAACCGTAATGAGTTTTCTTTTTGCGATTATCATATGTATTTCCGTTTATGCATTTGAAAGAATTCTGAGTCTTGATATTGAGTTTGTTCCTCTCGCTTTCATCATTGAAACAATTCTTGCAGTTATTCCTTTAATCAAACGAAATACCTATTCGATAAACGCAAATGCGCATGATATCTTCAATGATTATACTCAGGTCGGATATGTGACTTTTGACAGAAAACTCAGATACATGGGATGCGATGACAAAGCTCTTAAAATCTTCCCGGAACTGTTAAAATACAGACTCGAGTATGTTCTTAAAGACAAGGGTTCTGACTTCACGAATGTTTTCCTTTCGGTGCTTAAAGGCTGCCAGAAAATAAAGGGAAGAAAAATACTCGATACAAATGTATTTCCTCTCGGAGACAAATACTATGAATACCGTATTGCGCCGATTTTAAAAGGCCACAGAAGAGTAGGATACATTGTTGAAATAAACGATGTAACGTTAAGAGAGATATACAGTAAGGCTCTTGAAGATGAGGTCAGCAAAAAGACCGAAAAAATCCGCGTCATGAAAGACAAGACAATGCTCGGAATGGCGCAGATGGTTGAATCGAGAGACTTAAGTACGGGCGGTCATATCAGACGTACTTCGATAGTTGTGGACATTCTTGCGAAAGAACTCTTAAAGAGAGATATGGGCTTTGACGAGAAGTTCCTTAAAATGGTTATTCGAAGCGCACCCATGCACGACCTCGGAAAGATAGCCGTAGAAGACAAAGTATTGAGAAAACAGGGTAAATTTACGCCGGAAGAATATAACGAGATGAAAAAGCATGCTGCAGCCGGTGCTGAAATAGTAAGCAAAATCCTTACCGGTATCGAAGATGAGGAATTTGTCAATATTGCGATAAACGTTGCCCATTATCATCACGAAAAATACAACGGAAGCGGATATCCCGAAGGACTTTCGGGCGAAGATATCCCGGTTGAGGCAAGAATCATGGCGTATGCGGATGTATTCGATGCGCTTGTGTCAAAGAGATGTTACAAGGAAGCATTTGATTACGACAAGGCTTTCGGCATTATAGAAGAATCCGTGGGAACCCATTTCGATCCCGCACTTTTCGATGCGTTCATGGCATGTCGCAGTGAACTTGAGGAATTCTATTCGTCAACATCGGTTCTTCTCGAGCAGCAGTAGACCAAATTTGAACAGAATGTCTCTTCGGCAGCACAAATGTCGAACTTCAGTGAATTAAATCCTGAACAGCAGTGAAAATTTAAACGGCTGAAATTTAAACCTGAACAGCAGTAAGATAAATAAAAAAACGGACCCAAAGGTCCGTTTTTTCAATGTCTTTATGAAGTTAATTTAAATATCCGCTTTCCAGAGTCCGTGAATATTGCAGTATGCATATACGGACAGCGGTTTCTCGTCGATAAGAGCAAATTCGACATGCGGAGCTGCTCCGACTTCGAGATTCTTTCTGTGACCGCCTTTGTCTGTTTTAAGATATACCCAGTTTATGTTATGTTCGGGAAGCATCGGATGGTCCACTGAACCCACATTGACTTTTACGATATTGCCTTCTACGCTTACAGCGGGAATGTGCTTTTCACCGCTTCCTTCGATCGCGCCGGGAATTAATTCTTCCATGGCTTCACCGCAGCACATCGTCGGGCAGGGAGAACCTTTGATAATACCGATCATCTTGCCGCATTTCTTACATACATAAAATTTTACATCACTCATTTTAAAACCTCCTTTTTAGTATAAGCATTCGAATTGAAGTTCGGTTACCGGTTGTTTCTTAACCTTCCAGAAGCTTAAGAATATCTGCTTTGGAATGTTTTCCGACAGTTTTGCTAACGAGTTTTTTGTCCTGTAAAACTACAAGTGTTGGTATGCTCATTACACCGAATTTTGCTGCAAGTTCGGGTTCGTCATCCGTATCGATCTTGCCGACTGTGTATTCGGGATGTTCATCAGCGATTTCATCGACAATGGGGGAAACCATCTGGCAGGGACCGCACCATGTGGCAAAGAAATCCAGAAGTACCTTTTTGTCACCGCTGATAACCTCATCGAAATTGGCAGCGGTTACGTTAATTACTGACATATTGAAAACCTCCTTGATTTATTTTTCTTGGCTTCAATTATACAGTATTTCCGAATCAAATAAACTCTTATTGAAACAAATTCACAAAAAATTAAAGATTAGGTCCGAATCGGGTTCTTTTCAAGGGCTTTTAAGGCATATTTTCACTTGCAAATATCGGCTGTAAAAGGTATTCTTAAATAGGTGTTTTATAAAAATATAATGGAAGTGGTGGCTATTATGACTAACAACTATCTGGAAATGGTTGCGTTCGGAATTTATCTTGTTTTCGTAATCGCAATCGGAGTGTTTTTCTTTGTAAAAAGCAGAAATCAGACCGGTGACAAAGCTTATTTCCTCGGCGGAAGACAGATGAACGGTTTGGTTGCGGCTCTCTCGGCCGGGGCAAGCGATATGAGTGCATGGGTACTCATGGGACTTCCCGGTTCGATATATCTCTGGGGAATGGGACAGGTATGGATTTCGGTAGGACTTGTGATCGGTACCATATGTGCATGGGTATTCATAGCACCCAGACTCAGAAAATTCTCTATCAAAGCTAATGATTCGATTACAATTCCCATGTTTCTTACAAACAGATTCAAATCTACGAATCCCGCACTTCAGGCAGTGTGTGCGGTGATTTTTGTGGTTGTTTACTGCGTTTATTCCGCATCGAGTATTTCAGCCTGCGGTTCACTTTTTAAGAATGTTTTCGGATGGGATCCTCTTTACTCAATGATCGGAGCCACGATCATCATTCTTCTTTATACATTCCTCGGTGGATTCAATGCAGTTTGCTGGACAGACTTCTTCCAGGGAATGCTTATGTTAATGGCATTGATGGCAGCACCGATCGTTGCGCTTTTCGTAATGAACAGACCCGGTTTTGCACCGGTTGCGGAAGTTGTTACAGGCGAGAATTACTATAACCTCTTATCAAGCGGCAAATTTGATTACGACAGTATAAAGGATATATTAAGCGGTCTCGGATGGGGATTAGGATATATGGGCATGCCTCACATCCTTGTAAGATACATGTCGATCAAGTCAGGAAAAGAAATGAGAAAATCACAGATCATCGGTTGCTTCTGGACAACCATTATCCTTATCATGGCATCGGTTGTTGCTCTTGTTGCTCATCAGTTCCTCGGAACAAGCCTTGCAGAGAGCGAAAGAAGTTTAGTATTTATCACAATGGTTCGAGCGCTTTTCCCCGCATTTATTTCGGGAATTCTTCTTTCGGCAATTCTTGCGGCTTCGATGTCAACTGCAGACTCACAGCTTCTTGCTTCTTCGTCTGCATTTGCAACAGACCTTTACAAGCCTCTCATTCACAAGGATGCTAAGGACAAGGAAATGTTATGGGTCGGAAGAGGTATCGTTGCTCTCATTTCGATCGTAGCTCTTTTCATCGCAATCAATCCCAAGAGCTCGGGTATCATGGGACTGGTTGAATGCGCATGGGGTGCATTCGGTGCGGCATTCGGACCGGCTATCATCCTTGCACTTTACTGGAAGAGATTTACATATCACGGCGCCATCGCAGGTATTCTTGCAGGTTTCGCAACAGATGCTTTATGGTACTGTTTATTCTCGGGTTCGGTAGAAAGTCTTTGTGTATACAATACAGGTCTTTACGAAATCATTCCGGGATTCATTGTCAGCATGATCGTTGCGGTAGTTGTTTCTCTTATCGACAAGGAACCTTCAAAAGACATTCAGAATCTGTTTGATGAATCCGTAAGAATGAAAGATTAGTATTAATCAGGGTCGTCTTTAAAGTGCAGGGGGAAAACATATGCAGAAAAGCGAACTTGTGGAACAGTTAAAAAACAAACAACTCGATAACGTGCTTATCGATATTTATTCGGATGAAAAGAAAATAGATTATCAGACCGCCAGATTCATTGCGGCTGCGGAAAAATTCGAGCAGCTTTTCGGAGGCGGAGAAATAAGCGTTTATTCCGCTCCGGGAAGGATTGAGATCATCGGAAACCAGACGGATCATCAGCACGGAAAGGTCATGGGAGCAGCAATAAATACCGATGCGATCGCTGTGGTCGGAAAAACGGATGATAACTGTGTAAGAATAGTGTCGGGGGACAATCCCGAAATCAAAATTGACATTAACGAACTTGAAAGCACCGAAGACGAAAACAGCACAACCTCGCTTATCAAGGGAATGCTGAACGGTCTTAAGGGCATGGGATATGAACTCGGAGGCTTCATGGCTTATATCACTTCCGATGTTCCCGTGGGTTCCGCATATGCTTCTTCGGCTTCTTTCGAAACTCTTATCGGAGCGGTTGTTTCGGGACTCTACAACGATATGAAGATTTCTGAAAGGGAAATAGCTCAGATAGGACAGTATTCCGAAAATATTTATTACGGCAAACCTTCAGGTCTTATGGATCAGATGATCTGTTCGGTAGGCGGACTTGTTTATATTGACTTTTCCAACCCTGCTGAACCGATAAAAGAAAAGATCGAAACGGATCTGTCCGAATACAGTATCTGCATGGTGGATACGAAAAGAGTGAATACAGATCAGCAGACGGAAGCGGCGCAGATCGTTTCCGAAATGAAAGCTGTTGCCGTTGAACTCGGAAAAGAGTATTTAAACGAGGCGACGAGGGAAGAATTTGAAAAGATGATTCCTGCGCTCAGAGAAAAAATGACTGACAGGGCGATACTTCGCGCAATGCATTTTTATGATGAAAACGAGAGAGTCGAAAAGGCTTTGAAGGCACTTAAAAACGGAAATACCGGAGAGTTTGCAAAACTCGAAAAAGAATCAGGAAAATCATCTTTTATGTATCTTCAGAATGTTGTCATACAGGATGATTCTCTGAAACAGGATATTCTTCTTGCGATGGGCGTAAGCGAATCGATCCTTAAAGATGATGAAGCGTACAGAATACATAATTCCGGATTCTCGGGAGTTATGGAGGTTCTTGTAAAGAACGAAAACGTTGATGCCTATAAAGCAAGAATAGAGGAAGTTTTTCCCAATTGCGTCTGCAGTGTGTTGAAAATCAGGAAATACGGCGGTATCCGAGTCATTTGATTTTCGGGGGATTAATGAATGGATAAGTTTCGTAAAAGATTGTTTGAGATAGTACAGATAGGAGCGGCAAAGGATTTACTAAGCCGTTCTTTTGATATTATCATATCCGCTGTTATCATTCTTAATATTGTTGTGACTTTTTTAAGTACTTTCAATGAGCTTGGATCGATAAAAGGCGTCCTTTACGGCATTGAGTTCGGAACGGTCATATTTTTTACCGCTGAATACATTTTAAGGATCTTTACGGCTGATTTTCTTTATCCCGACAAAACGAAAGCGATGGCGGTCATTGCTTTTCTTTTCTCGTTTTACGGCATTATTGATTTCTTAAGTTTCTTCCCGTTTTATCTTCCTTTTTTCACACCGACAGGTGTGGCGGTTTTCAGACTTTTCAGAGTTTTCAGAATATTCAGACTTTTTAAGATTAATACTCAGTTTGATGCCTTCAACGTAATAGTAAGTGTTTTAAATGAAAAGAAGATGCAGCTTCTTTCGTCCGTAGTGCTTATCATGATGCTCATGCTTTCGGCTTCAATGCTTATGTACGGAGTTGAACATGAAGCGCAGCCGGAAGTATTCGAAAATGCCCTTTCGGGCTTCTGGTGGTCGATGGCCACGGTATTTACGATAGGCTACGGCGATATATATCCGGTTACGCTTTTGGGAAAAATGCTGGCACTTATAATTTCGTTCCTCGGAGTCGGGATCGTTGCGATACCTACGGGTATTATTTCCGCAGGCTTCGTTGAACAGTTTTCGAAACTCGACATGTACAAAGGTCACGGGGAAGGACATGAACTTGAATTTATCACGGGTGTCATAAATGAAAAACATAAATGGGCGGGGAAGGCGATCAAAGATATCGTAATTCCTCCGCAGTCGCTTATCGTTATCGTAGTAAGGGATGGTAATTACGTTACGCCGGGCGGAAATCTTGTACTGAAAGCAAACGATACGGTCGTTCTTGCTGCGAAGAATTATAAGGACGAAGATATACATCTTAATGAAATAGCAATGACTGAGGGCGACAAGTGGCTCGGCATGGAAGTAAAAGATCTGAATCTGACGCCCGATGAGAAGATCGTAATGATAAGAAGAGGGCAGAAAACCATTATTCCAAACGGCAATACGGTCATACGAAAAGGCGACGGGCTGGTTATGTATCATATGGATTAAATTGTACTATTCGTTGATTATAGACACAATATATGGTAAAATGAATACGATTTGATTTAGTTTAAATGAAATAAACCAACTAACTAAACGGAGGCAGTATGAAGAAAGTTGAAAACTATTATGCCGAATTTGACAGAAAGGAAAATCTTAAGTTTGACAGCAAAGTAGTTCATGGTGCACTTGGCTGCGATCCCATAAGCGGATCGGTAAGTTTCCCCATTTTCCAGACTGCAACTTTCAGACACAGAGATTTTGAAATATCCACGGGTTATGATTATTCCCGTTTACAGAACCCTACAAGACAGGAACTCGAGAGAACGATGGCTATCCTCGAAGAAGGTGCCGTGGCTTTTGCGTTTACTTCGGGACAGGCTGCGAACATGGCCGTTTTCGATTATCTCAAACGCGGCGAACACTGCCTTTTGTGTGATGACCTTTACGGCGGTACACACAGAATCGTGGAAGATATATTTAAAGTTAACGGAATCGAAATTTCTTACGTTGACATGTTTGATGCCGAAGCTGTAAGAAAGGCAATGAGACCGAATACCAAAATGGTATTCCTTGAGACTCCCACCAATCCAATGATGAAGGTCGGGGATATCAGAGGCATCGCAAAAGTCGCTCACGAAGGCAATGCGCTTTTTGTCGTGGACAATACATTCATGACACCTTATTTCCAGAGACCGCTTACAATGGGTGCCGACATCGTTGTTCACAGCGGTACAAAGTATCTTTGCGGACACAATGACGTTGTGGCCGGCATCGTGGTAATAAAGGATGAGGAACTTACCCATCATTTCCAGGTTCAGCTAAAGAGTCTCGGATCGGGACTCGGTCCCATGGACAGCTGGCTTATCATCAGAGGCATCAAGACGTTGTCGCTTCGTATGAAAAAGCACAACGAGAATGCTAAAGCAGTTGCGGAATGGTTAAGAAATCATCCTAAGGTAAAGAAAGTTTATTATGTCGGATTTGAAGATCATCCCGGATATGAACTTAATTTAAGTCAGGCATCGGGCTTTGGCGGAATGATCTCATTTGAACTCGATAGTGCCGAGAGTGCAAGAAAACTTCTTTCGAACGTAAAGATGATCCTTTTTGCAGAAAGTCTTGGCGGAACCGAATCGCTCGTGACTTATCCCATTACGCAGACACATGAAGACGTGCCCGATGATGTGAGAAGAGCGCTCGGGATCAACGAAGCATTTATCAGGATTTCAATCGGTATCGAAGATGCCGAAGATATAATAAATGACCTGGAGCAGGCATTAAACAGTTAATGCGGTAGGAATTATGAAAATACCTTTTACAAAAATGCAGGCATACGGCAATGATTACGTATATGTCAACGTTGCCGGAATGCCGGAAATAAACTGGAATGAAGTGGCGGTTCAGATTTCGGATCGCCATTTTGGCGTTGGTGGGGACGGTCTTGTTCTTATCTGTCCCTCCGAAAAAGCGGATTTTAAAATGAGAATTTTCGATCCCGACGGAACCGAGGCCGAAATGTGCGGTAATGCGGTAAGAAGTGTTGCCAAGTTTGTCTATTATCACAAAATGACAGACAAAAAGACGCTTACGATAGAGACTCTCGGGGGAATCAAGAATCTTTATCTTACCGTGGATGACGGTGAAGTGGTCAACATAGAAGCCGAAATAGGCGAGCCCGTTTTTTCACCCGAAAAGATTCCCGTGGATTCGGAAAACGAAGAATTCATGAATGAGAATGTCAAGGTGAATGTGGAGGGAAGGATCATGCATTTCAGAATGTCTTCGCTTTCCTGGGGCAATCCTCATACCGTTATTTTTTTGGACGATCTTGAAACTCTGGATATCGAAAAGATCGGTCCGGCAATTGAGAATCATCCGATCTTCGCAAAGAGAACGAACGTAACTTTTGCGCGTGTCGTTGACAGAAAAACCATTCAGATCCGCGAGTGGGAAAGAGGATGCGGCGAAACAATCGGATGCGGTACGGGATGCTGTACGGCGCTGGTCTTTGCACACAGACTCGGACTTTGCGACAGAGAGGCGACTGTCATGCAGATTGGCGGAACGCTTGAAGTCAAGTGGGACGATAAAGGATTGGTACATATGAAAGGCCCGAGCTTTGTGGTCTTTGAAGGGGAATATTTTTATGAAGCTTGAAAAATTACTTGAAGGAATTCTGATTGAAGTTGTTTCCGGAAATCTTGATACGGAAATCAGTTCCTTATGCTATGACTCAAGAAAAGTTGAAAAAGGAAGCTGTTTCGTCTGCCTTACCGGTTTTAATACAGACGGCCATGAATATATAGATTCGGCGCTTGAAAAAGGTGCCGCTGCGCTTATAGTGGAGAAGGACGTTAAGATTGAGAATGACAAAGTTTCGGTTATAAAGGTGACTAATTCAAGAGTTGCGCTGTCAAAACTTGCATCCAATTTCTTCGATAATCCCGCAGACAGACTTATTGTTGTCGGTGTTACGGGAACAAAGGGAAAGACCACTACAACGCATATGTGCAAAAGCATTATGGAAGCATCAGGCGTTAAGGTCGGTATGATCGGTACTCTCGGTGCTTACACAGGAAACGAGCATATCGAGACAAAGAATACGACGCCCGAGTCATATGAACTAATGGAACTCTTTAAGAAGATGGCCGATGCGGGATGCAGGGTTGTCTTTATGGAAGTATCTTCACAGGCCGTGAAGTTAAGAAGGATTGAGGGAATAAGATTTGCAATCGGTGCGTTTACGAATCTGTCTCCCGATCATATCGGACCCGGTGAACACGCTGATTTCGAAGAATACAAAAACTGCAAAAAAGATTTCTTCAGACAGGTTGAAAACGCGGTTATCAATTCCGATGACGAATACGGAATCGAGATGGCTGAGTTTTCACCCTATCTTCATACCATATCCGTTAAAGAAAGCGCATATCTTTATGCGACGGATATAAGCAATACGTGGAAGAGCGATCTGATCGGAGTATCTTTTAAGATGCACGGAGATATCGAAAAAGACATCACCATCGGTATTCCCGGACTTCACAATGTCGAAAATGCGCTTATTGCAGCTGAGATTACCCACCTTCTCGGAGCATCCGACGAAGATGTTATCGAAGGACTTAAAAATGTTTATATAAAGGGACGTACACAGCTTATCAAGGAGGCTGCACCCAGAGGAACATTCATCATAGATTACGCACATAATGCGATCAGTACCGAAAGCGTTCTTTCGACTCTGAGAGCTTACAATCCCGACAAGCTTACATGTCTATTCGGAGGCGGCGGAAACAAGCCCGTTGCAAGACGTCATGACATGGGAAGCGCTGCTTCGAAGTATTCCGATTATATAATTCTTACGGAAGACAATCCCAGATACGAGGAGATTGACGATATCAACAAATCGATCATTGAAGGCATTAAAGAATACGACTGCCCTTTTGAGGTTATTTATGATAGAAAAGAAGCAATCGAGCACCTTCTCGATATTTCGAAACCGGGCGAGATCGTGGCTCTTATCGGCAAGGGGCATGAGACGTATCAGGAAGTCAAAGGCGTAAAAAGATATTTCAGCGAAGAAGAAATCATCAGAGATTACATGAAAAACGTTAAAGGATAATATGAGTACCGGAAAAAAAGTTTTTATAATTTTATCAATTGCATTTACGATCCTGTTTGCGGTTATTGCGTTTGTTTTGATCCCCAACAGAAAGTATTCGTTTCCGCTTGACGAGAACAAACTGGACATTCTCGTTGTGGGCGACAGTATTTTCTGTAATAACATATACGGAATTCCTGATCTGGCGGTTTACCTTGAGGAAAAAACGGGATGCGAGATCCAGAACTGTTCGATAGGCGGAACAAGTGCTTCCAAATTCAACAGGGGAAATGAAATAGATTATTATGCCGACAAACTGAATTTTTACAATGTGGCAAATATTATCTGTACGGGAAATGCTTCCACGGTGTCGGACAATACGCATTCGCTTTCGATAAACTTCCCTGACGGATACAAAAAGATGCTCTTTCTTGCGGGAACCGATCCGGCAAGGGAAGATTTTCTTATCGTCAATTACGGGATTAACGATGCGTTCATGAGAGTAAAGTGTAATTCCGACGACAAATATGACAATTACACTTTCGGCGGGGCGATGAGACGCGGTATTGAGAAAATATCA
This sequence comes from Lachnospiraceae bacterium, assembly GCA_024684055.1. GTDB lineage: Bacteria > Bacillota > Clostridia > Lachnospirales > Lachnospiraceae > UBA3766. The sequence goes on from JAIKXN010000253.1 coordinate 11,256, forward strand.
CAGAAATACCCGGACCTTAAGATCATCGTTAACGAAGTAAATTATGCGACCATTATTCAGGTCGGCGAGAAAGACAGCGAATTTGATGAGATTACGGATCAGTTCAGAAAAGAGTACAATGCGGAACTTGAAAAAATAGCATCCGAATATCCGAATGTTTACTATTTCAGATTCAGTGATTACTGCGTGGTAAATGACGAAAATTACGAAGAATATCTTTTTGACGGAATACATTATAACGAGAAAGGCAAGGAAGCATACGCAACTGCGCTTGCTGAATATATCGGTGGATTAAACTAATGGAAAAAAAGAAAGAAAACAACGGATCTTTTTTACAATATCTGAATATAGCGGGTGCAGCGTGCCTGACCGGACTTACGGCGGTTCAGACCGTTCTTGCGATTCTTTGGCTGTCAAAGAACATGTTTGCCGGAGAAAACGGAAAAAGTGTTGTGTTCCATTATAAGGAAACAGGCAGTTTCGTACTCATGGGAGCAGTATTTTTCTTCCTTTTGCAAAATATCGTAAAGAAAGTTATTGGCGCCGAAGTTAAGTTTTGGCATTATGCGACAGTGGCGCTTTACGTAATGACACTTCCCGTGGTTTTAAGCATCAATTTCAACGCGACTTTGTATGCTGTCTGCATTTCGTTTCTGCTTCTGCATGTTTTGTTTTCGTTAAGCTATTTTTATGGCAACCACGAACGAAGACTTTATGAACTCATAGGAATTTTTGCAATCCTTCTTGTTCTTTCGTATTTAAACAGGGCGGCTTTCTGGACGGGTGTTATCGAGACGTTTTTATTCCTTACGATTCAGCTTGTCAGAAATATAAAGATACGCCGAAAGAATATCGGTGACAAATCATGGAGAAACACACTTCTTCTTTTCTGCATTCTGATCATCATCATGCTTTTGCCGCAGTACTGTACCTACAATAACATTAAGCATACATTATACAGTCAGTCGCTTGAGGAACAGCTTTCGGCAAGAATAATAGTTCCCTATCTTGAATATGAAAAGAAAGACGGGGCGGAAGAATATCTGCTCGGTGTGATCAGAAACGCGGATTACGGTTACGGACATCCTTACAGGAATTTCAAGAATATTATTCACAGATACGAAGAAGACGGGCTTGATATGGATACCATATGGAAGAATCTTTACTCCAATGCATATTATCGTTACAGAAAGAGCATTGTGAAAAGATATCTGAGGGATTTCGCCAGAGGACTTGCATCGCCTTTTCTTACAGAGTCGGAGATGCACTCGGAAATGCTCGTGACACATCACGGATATTATTACGGACTCTTTGAGGAAAATGCCGAATACATATCGAATATATACATGAAATTCTCGCTTTTTGCGCTTTTGTGTGTTTCGGCAGCAGTTCTCCTGCAGACGATCGCTCTTTTGATCATTGATGCGGTTAAGGGAAAATTTAAGCTTAAAATAGAAGAAGGCAGGCACAAGAGAATAGAAGCTGTCCTCTTAATTGCCTGCTTAGGAATTACAATGACTGCCATACAGACGCTGTTTTCGCTTGAAGGCACGTCGTATGTTTCGGGTATGGCCTCAATACTGACGTGTTTTTTGATCGCCACACTGACATGGTTTCGAAGATACAGAAATAAGACCAAAAGCGGAAAGTAAATTATTTGCTTTCCGTAAGTCTGTCTTTTAAGAGAGTTACAAGACGGTCCGCTATCATTTGGCGGCCGTTTTTGTTTGGCGTGATTCCGTCATCTTCAAGATAATTGTCGGCATTGTCTTCGTTAATAAGAACGCCGCTGTAGAGATCGATATATGAAACACCGAAGTAATCGGTAAGACGTCTTGCGGCATTGAATGTTTCTTCAATCGTTCCGTATCCTGTATCGTACATTGCACAGGATACTTTTTTGTTATCATCGTCAATCGCATAGCAGAATGCGGGAGAAACGAAAACGTACTGTGTATTCGGATTATCGTAATTGAAAAGATAAACCGAAGTATATACGGCGCCGAGAAGGGTCTGAAGGTTTTCGGTCTGGGCATCCGCACTGTTTTCGTTAAAATTGATGGGCTGGTGACCTGCACGGTAATCATGACCGTCATAGCAGAACATAACAACGTCTATATTTGAAATATCAAGACCTTCGAGAGTAGAGATAACTTCCTCGTATCTTTCGATATCATATTTGTCTTTGTCGAGATAAAGCAGAGCTTCTTTCTGCTTCGAAAAATCTTTCCATTTCAGATTGAATGCAAGCCAGAACAAAGTGAAATAGTCTTCGGGACATTCCGAAGGCGAAAGTTCTTCGTTGTTGAAAGCATTAAGGTATGAACCGGGAAGGCTGCAGTTGTATATTTCAACCTTGTCGGACACTCCTTTTTCAAACAGATCGATTATTCCCGAACCGTCCGAAATGCCTTCGGAATAGGAATCGTTTCCGAGAATGAGAACATTCGTGACGCCGTCGTCCGAATCTTTTGCGATAAGCGAAGGAGGCATCAGAATAATATTGTCTTTTGTATCGAGCTTTATGCTTTCAATGTCTTCTTCCGTGATTATGTAGGGCTTTCCTTTATTCCATACCTGAATACGCAGTATGATAACGATAACGCATATTATCAGAAGAACCGGAAGCGCACATGCGATTATTCTCGGATAATTCGGAACGCGTTTTTTCTTTTTATGAGAGTGTCCCCCGCTGTTTCCCGAAGGTCTGTGAGGATTTGAACTTCTCTGCGAAGCTGAGTTTCTGTTTCTGTCTGAATTGTTATTTGCCATATTTAAATCTCCGTAACGGATGAAGTTTCCTTTTAAACCCGGCATCTGCAACAGTCTGACAAATAAAACAAAGTGTTGTAGTTTGCCTCTTTTTTTTAAACATATATTACATTATATTGTATGTAATTGCAAATAAAATGAGCATATGTTGAAAAACGGGTATAAATATGCTATTATTTTCTATGTATGGGCAGAATGCCCAATATGTGCTTTTTAATGAATGATTTGATTATAAAATGCAGGTAGGAAAATGAAGAAAAACAATATTTTTGATACTGAAATTCAGATGGTCGATCTTGAAAGCATGGATAACATGGAAGTATCCTTTGACGAGACGAGCGAACCCAATCCCATGCTGGCTGACGATGTCAGACTGAACATGAAGGAGACACAGGTTATTTCCGCAGAAGAAATAGAAAAAGTAATGAAAGAAAACACTGTGGAAGATCTGCCCGATTCGGGAGAAACAATCGTTATTCCGAGCCGTGTGATCAAAAAGGCGGTTATGGATATCCCGACTGATGCAGGATATTCAAATGCTTCGAATGATGCATACAAAAACAAAACCGGATTCGAAAACGATGAATTCGGCGAAACAGTTACGTTTGACACTCGGGTCATAAACGCGGCATATGAGGAAAAGAAAAATCCCAACATGCTCGAACCCGATGAATCTTATGATTTTGAGGACGATATTGATGAACCGGCAAGAAAGAAAGTTCATCATGCAAAAGAAAAGAGCGAAAAAGAATTACGAGCCGAAGAAGAAAGACAGTTAAGAAAAGAAGCCAGAGCCGAAGCAAGAGCAGAAGAGAGAGAGGCAAAAGCAGAGGCGAGAGCTGAAGAAAAAATGGCAAGAGCAGAAGCAAAGGCAGAAGCAGCAGCCGAAGCAAAGGAAGCAAAAATCGCCGCAAGAGCAGAAGCCAAAGAACTTAAAGCAGAGGCAGCAGCCGAAGCAAGAGAAGCGAAACTTGCCGCAAGAGCAGAAGAAAAAGAACTTAAAGCGGAAGCGGCAGCAGAAGCGAGAGAATCCAAACTTGCCGCAAGAGCAGAAGAAAAAGAACACAAAGCCGCAGCGGCAGCAGAAGCAAAAACTGCCGCAAAACAGGTGAATCCGGCAGCAAAGCAGGACAATCCGGCTGCTAAACAGGGTAATCCTGCCGCCAAGCAGGCAAATCCTGCTGCAAAGACCGGAGCGAAGCCTGCGGTTAAAAACGGAGCAAAACCTGCAGTCAAAACAGGAGCAAAACCTGCAGTCAAAACAGGAGCAAAACCTGTTTCACAAAACGGTGCGGCTACCGCAGCAAGGCAGGGAAATCCCGCAGCCAAACCTGCAGCCAAACCCGCAGCGGCTAAGCCTGCAGGAACAGTGGCAAACAAACCGGTTCAGCATGCAAAGAGTTCTCCTGTTTCTCCTGCGAAAACAGAATTTCATCCTAAGGGAGAACAGCGTCCCAGGGTTCCCGAAATGCCGGTCAAGGTTGTTCCTCCTCAGGAAAAGAAACCCGCAGCTCCCTCACATGTTATCCCCGACATGGGAATGACACAGGAAATACCCGTGGAAAACATGAATACGGAAGCTTTGGATACAGCATCAGTTAATGAAAATATTCAGGAAAACATTCACAACGTACAGAATGTTTCGAGAGAAAAAGTCGTACACAAAAAATCAAAGAAGAAATCACGTACCGCATTCGGTATCGTTGAAATCTGCGGCGTTGCAATAGCTCTTCTTCTTGTGATCCTACTTGGTGTTCTCGGCGTAAAACTTATAGAAAAAGGCAAACAGAAAAACAATGTGGCCCAGTTTGCAAGCATAGGTGCCCTTTATTCCGAAATGGATTCAATCGGAAACGAGGGAATTCTGGCAATCGGAGAGAAAGCATCGATAAGTTCCGTTAACGTTCCCGAAGAAACCGAAAGTACGGAAGAAGGCACGGAAGAAACAGACAACAATCAGAATGTTTCGCCCGTATCGGTTAATTTCCTTTCAATAGAAAAAGATTTAAAGATTAAATTCCTTGATAAAAACACCGGAAAACTTATAAGCGGAATTCAGTTTGAAGTAACTGCAAAAGGCCCTAAAGGAGACGATTTCAAATGGACCGACTCAGATATGGACGGCATGATCTATGTAGATAAGCTTCAGCCCGGTAATTATGAAGTTAAAGTACTTTCGGTACCGCCTTATGAATTCCCTGATACCGCGACAACGGTTAAAGTACAGGATACGATCGTATATCAGGTTATCAATGTTATCGACGAGGCACAGGATATGAGCCAGGTCGATCTTGCCAAGGAAGAAAACAACGGCAAGGAAGTCGATGAAGGAAACAAACTTCAGGATACCGTAGAGTTTGTTGAATCCACGGCGACTCCCATTGAGGGACAGGACGGATACGTAAAGATTGATAAAAGCAAGATAAAGGATCCCGCAACGTTACAGTCGGCATATCTCTGGGGCGGATTCAGAAGAGTTGATTCCATAACACTGCTCGTCGGAGAAATGACGGTTCTCAATGTTCCTCACGAAGCCAATCAGACTCTTATGTTTTCAAGCGACAACCCCGATGTTGTGACGGTATCTCCAAACGGAGACTTAACCGCAATAAATGAAGGTGTTGCCAATGTTACCGCTTCGATTCTTGATTCAGAGCAGACTATCATTTCGAACATAGTTTACAATGTCACGGTTAAAAGAAGCAATTCAGGGCGTATACTGGTAATCGACGGACCGAACACGGTTGAAATCGGAAAAGAGATCGAACTGATTGCAACGGGTTTGGTTACCTGGTCAAGCAGCGACAACAATATAGCTGTAATTGACGATAGAGGCGTGGTAAAAGGAATTTCCGAAGGTACGGTAACGATTACCGCGGTTTCTGCGGAAGATCCGAGTGTTAAAGCCGAATTTAAGATAACGGTTAAAAAAGGCGCCGTTCCCGTAAATGAACTGATTCTTTCAAGTTACAGCGAAACAATGAAGGTGGGCGACAAAGTTAAGATCAAAGTAACGCTTTCACCCGAAGGAGCGGATAACCCCGGAATCACATGGTCTTCGGATAATACGAATGTCGCAGTGGTAGACAAAGGAACCATTACGGCTGTGGGAAGCGGAAATGCTACAATACTTGCACAGACAAATGACGGAAGAGGCATTTGTGCGGCTGTTACGGTAACGGTTAAGCCGAGTGAGGATTTAACACTGGTAGTACTCGGTGAAACAAACATTCAGGTTACTGAGGTCACAGTCGGTGTGGGAAGCACATATAAGCTTACTCCCAAGGTAGAAGGATTCTTAACCGATAACGGCGTAACCTTCAGCAAAGATTCGAGTGATGCATTTTCAATCGATGCAAACGGTGTGATCAAAGGCGAGAAGGTCGGTGTCGGACAGGTTACCGTTACTACAAAGGAAAACGGCAAAGACAATAAACCTGTAGTGAAATACGTCAAAGTAACCGTACAGAATGACGTGACCAAAGATACCACAAGCAAACTTAAATATCATTCCGAAAAGGATAATGCAGACCTTCCCGTTTACATCAAAACGGCGGACGGAAAATATGTCGAAGCAACTTATGCCGATTACTACAAGGAAGGTGTGGAATTCTACGTTGCCGGTACGGTTGAGTATAAATACACAGGCTGGCAGACACTTAACGGAAACGTATATTATTTTACCAAAGAAGGTAAGAAAGTAACCGGAGAACAGGTTATCGGAGGTACGAAATATACATTCGCTTCCGATGGTGCTCTTCTTAAAGACACAAACGGTTCAAGAGGTATCGACGTATCCACATATCAGGGAACCATTGACTGGACTGCAGTCAAGAATTCGGGTATTTCGTTTGTAATTATCAGATGCGGCTTCAGAGGATATACAAAGGGCGGTCTTATCATCGATTCGAAATATCAGTCATATATCAAAGGTGCAACCGCTGCAGGTCTTAAAGTTGGTATTTATCTCTTCTCGCAGGCAGTTAACGAAGCAGAGGCAGTGGAAGAAGCTTCACTCTGCGTTAACCTTGCTCAGGGATACAAGATTTCATATCCGATATTTATCGACAGCGAATACGCAAACGGAGCACATAACGGAAGAGCCGACGGACTTGACAAGGCAACCAGAACCGCTGTATGCAAGGCATTCTGCGAGACGGTTAAATCCGCAGGTTATACACCCGGTGTATATGCTTCCAAATCATGGTTCTACAATAAACTTGATGTTAATCAGTTAAATTCTTACAAGATATGGCTTGCTCATTATACAGGTCAGACCGATTACACCGGCAAATACGATTTGTGGCAGCATACAGACAAGGGAAGAGTTAACGGAATCAACGGAAACGTAGACCTTAACTTCAGTTATCTCGGATATTGATTTTCCAAAAAAATTAAACATAACGCCTTAATCATACGGACACTGAAGTACATATGATTAAGGCGTTTTTTGAAGATTTCAACTCGTTGACAGATGCAATATATAAAGTTAAAATTAAGATGTGTTTTCGGTAATTTTATGAAGGGGAATTACGCGAATAATTCGCTATTGGTAATATGATGAATAATCAAAATATCGATGAAGAAATCATCAGGGCAACTTACGGCGACTGTTTGTTTCTTTACTATTCTAACATTTCAAATGACAAAAAAGTCATTCGTCTCATGAACGGGAAATTAAGAAAAGAATGGGACGAAATCTACGGGAAATCAAAAGATCATTACAAGTCGGTATGCACTCTGATCGATCAGAAAGTTCATCCCGAAGATCAGGATAAAATCCGGGATATTTTCAAAAAAGAAAAATACACGGAATTAATGAAAGACCGCAAAACTTTTACGGTCTATTTTCGATACAAAGAAAATGATGAACAGGAAGAATACATTTACGAAAAACTGACAATAGCAAGATCCGATGAAACCCTTGAAGATTCAAATATTCTTGTCTTTTTAAGCATTGATGTTGATGAGGAATTCAGAAACAAACTCCGCGATATGGAGCAGAAAAAACAGTATTATTCCGTTACATATGCTCTTGGAAGAGAATACTCGTCCATTTATTATGTCGATATGGAATCCGGAAAGGTTACTCCCTATAACTTAAGTAACCGTATTGAAGGAATGTTCGGCGACAAGTTTTATAAATTCAATTATGACGATTCGGTTGAGGAATACATAAAAGAGGCTGTTCTTGAAAGAGACAAGGAAATGATGAGAAAAGTTCTTTCAAGAAAATTCATTTTAAGCCAGATAGCAGGGCAGGATCATTTCACATGGGTATACATGAACAATGAAGGGTGTTACTGTGAGATGAAATGCGTTAGGGTCAGCGAACCCGAAGAACCTGCAGCAGTTGTTATGGGATTTGCAGTTAAGGATGCAGAGATCAGGGTTGAGATGGAAGAGAAGGCTCAGCGTGATTTCCAGCTGGCTTTGCTTGACGGACTGAGCAGGGATTACGAAATGGTATGGCTTTTAAGGAAAGACCGCAAGATGAGACTTTTCAGAGTGTGCGACAATCCCGAAGTTCAGCGTGTTGCTCTCCAGTATTATGACTGCCAGGAGTTTGATACCGGATTTACCAGTTTTATAGACAGATACGTATGCGAAGATGACAGGGAAAGATTAAAGGAATTTACACATTACGATACTCTGGTTGAAAACGTTCCTGCCGAAGGCATGTATGCCACGACATTCAAGAGAATCATTCCGGGCGGAAATTACGTTTATATACAGCTCTGTTTTACCAGAGCGGTGGGACCCGACGGTGAAGAAAACATTGTATGTGCATGCAGGGATGTTGATGCGCTCATCAGGGAAGAGAACGCCAGAAGAGAACTTTACAGAAATGCAATAAAAGAAAGAGACCTTGACGGCCTTACGGGTATCAGAAACAGATACTGTTACGAGCATTACATCAGAGACGTTGAGAAAAGAAAAGAGAAGCCTGTATCAATCGTTTATATTGATGCGGATTTCCTGCATGAAATTAATAATTCCAAAGGTCATGATGCAGGCGATGCTCTCATCAGATTTATAGCGGATAATCTGATCAAACTCTGGGGAATAGATTACTCATTCAGAATCGGCGGCGATGAATTTGTAGTATTTGATTACGAAAAAGACAGACGTAAAACAATAGAACGTATTGAGAAATTAAAGAGAAAGATCAGGGAAGAAAAATACAGCATTTCCATCGGATACAGTTATGCCGACAGAGTTTTCGATTTGACGGATTTGCTGGCAAAAGCGGAAAAAGCCATGTATGAAGAGAAGGAAAAACATCATAAAGATGCCGGTTATCTGCGATAATAATCCGTGATTTTCTTTACAGCCTCTATAACATCATCCGTATCTTTTTCCGTAAGTGTGGGATAAAGAGGGATACTTAAGATTCCCTTATATACTTCTTCTGCATTCGGACAGAGCCCTTCGCTGTAGCCGAGATGTTTGTAGTAAGGGAAGAAATATGTGGGAACATAATGAACCTGACACTGAATATTTTCGGCACTCATAGCATCGAAGAATTCTCTTCTGGTGCAGTTAAGCTTATCAAGAGAGAGTCTTATAATATACAGATGTCTGCATGAATCGGATTCGGGAATTTCTTCCTGAATTATGATTTCGGGTATGCTTTTAAAAGCCTCGTTATATTTTTTAACGATGGCTTTTCTTTTTTCCTTAAAAGAATCAAGTTTGTTTAACTGTGACAAAAGAAAAGCGGCCTGAATGTCTGTTAACCGATAGTTAAATCCGAGAGAAATCTGCTCGTAATACCAGCTTCCCTCGTGAGGAGCTTCTTCCATAAGGCTTTCGTCGTGAGTGATGCCGTGTGTATGTGCAAGAACAAGTTTTTTGTAAAATTCATCATTGCCCGTTGTTATTGCTCCGCCTTCTCCGCATGTGATGTTCTTGACGGGGTGGAAACTGAAACATGTCATGTCGGCAAGAGAACCGACTTTTCTGCCTCTGTAAAGAGAACCGATGGAATGAGCGGCATCCTCTATGAGAATGAGATTGTACTCATCGCATATCTTTCTTATTTTATCGAATTCAATGCACTGACCTGTAAAATCCACGGCGATTACTGCTTTGGTTTTGTCGGTGATATGTGCCCTGATGCTTTCGGGATCTATATTGTAGGTTTTTGGATTAATATCAGCGAAAACGGGAGTTCCTCCGACGTAAAGAACACAGTTGGCACTTGCCGCAAATGTTAAAGGAGTAGTTATAACTTCATCTCCGGGTCCTATTCCGGCAGCCAAGCAGGCGCAGTGGAGCGCTGCCGTGCCGTTTGAAACGGAAACGGCATATTTAGCTTCGCAGTAATCGGCAAGTTTTTTTTCAAGCTCGCTGACTTTTGGTCCGCATGTAAGATAGTCGCTTGTCAGAACTTCGGTGACAGCTTTTACATCATCTTCCAGAACGGTCTGATGACCGTAAAATATTTTGTTTTCTCTTACGGGTTTTCCTCCGAATATTGCGAGCTTTTCCATGTTCCACCTCCGTGAGAATGAACTTCCACGTAATTATAATTTTTTGAAAACTTATTGTCAATGTACGCGGATCGGATCTGAGGTCGTAAGTATGGATAAAAAGAGGACTCTGTGATATAATTAATTATCTATGTGAATTAATAAAATAACGGTATTAAACAGGAGGAAAAAATGAAGGGAATTATTTTGGCCGGGGGCTCGGGAACAAGACTTTATCCGCTTACGAAAGCAGTATCCAAACAGATTATGCCGGTCTATGACAAACCCATGATCTATTACCCGCTTTCAATCCTTATGCTTGCGGGAATTCAGGAAATACTCATTATTTCAACACCGAGGGATCTTCCGGTTTTTAAGGAACTGTTCGGCGACGGATCGCAGCTTGGTCTTAAAATGGAATATGCCGTTCAGGAATATCCCAGAGGTCTTGCGGATGCTTTTATAATCGGCGACAAATTTATCGGTGACGATTCCGTTGCCCTTATTCTCGGCGACAACATTTTCTATGGCCAGAGCTTCTCCAAAGTATTAAGGGAAGTGGCTTCCAGAAAAGACTGCGCAACCATATTCGGATACTATGTAAGAGATCCGAGAGAATACGGTGTTGTTGAATTTGATGAAAACGGAAAGGCGATCTCGATAGAAGAAAAGCCCGAAAATCCAAAGAGTAATTATGCGGTTCCGGGACTCTATTTTTATGATAACGATGTTGTGGAAATCGCAAAAAACGTAAAGCCTTCAGCCAGAGGCGAAATTGAGATTACCAGTATCAACAACGAGTATTTAAGAAGAGGAAAGCTTTATGTGGAAACACTCGGCAGGGGTTTTGCATGGCTTGATACGGGAAATCATGATGCGCTTCTTGATGCGGCTGATTTTGTCGCTGCATTCCAGAAGAGACAGGGATTATATATTTCATGCATTGAGGAAATAGCATATAAGAGAGGTTTTATCACAAGAGATCAGCTTCTTGCCCTTGCGGAGCCTCTTATGAAAACAGCTTACGGACAGTATCTTGTTGAAGTTGCAAACGGACTCTGATTATGAATAAAAAATTATTGTTAATTTCGATTACTGCCGCTTCATTATGTCTTTTTCTTGTTCTTGTTACCGTGTTTCTTGCGAACGGAAACATCGGCGGAGGCCGGAAAACACCCAAGACGGGAAATACAACCGTTAAAGAGAACGGAAACGACAAAGAAGTATATACGGACAGTAAATCCTTTCTGAATGACAAAAAATTTCTTGATGAGGAACAGCCGAATGCCGTTCATGAGGAAGAAGATAATAAAAAAGAGGTCAATCTCATTGTCAGCAGCGTTACCAAAGATATAAGGGTAACGATCACAGACTCGAGAGGAAACAAAATTACGGGCGTTCCTTTTTATGTGGATGTTAAGGATGTCGGTGAATACAAAGACATCGACATGGACGGATATATCTACATTGCCGGAATAAAACCCGGAAAATATGAGGTTGAATTTGTCGATAATGACAATTACCGCTGTGCAGAGAGTTCAAGCATAGAAGTATTTGAAACCGTTCAGTATGCAGCACTTGAAGATATCAAGTATTCCATTGTTCAGGAAAAAGATGTGGACGTGGAAAAAGAAGATACAAAGCAGGCAGATGTTTACCGCGACGAAACCGAAAACACCGATATGACAAAGACTGACGGCGTTCAGGTCGGAATCGATGTTTCCGCATGGCAGAAAAATATCGACTGGGAAAAAGTTAAAGCATCGGGAGTCGAATTTGCGATAATAAGATGCGGATACCGCGGTGCCCAGAAAGGGTATCTTATCGAGGATTCCTACTTTTACAGGAATCTTACTGAGGCTAAAAAAGCGGGAGTAAAAGTTGGTGTTTATTTCTTTACGCAGGCGATAAACGAGACGGAAGCCGTGGAAGAAGCAAGTATGGTCCTCGCACTTGTCGGTGATACCGAACTCGAATATCCGATTTTCATTGATACGGAAAATACCAACGGAAGAGCAGATCCTCTGGATCGCGATACGAGAACCGCAGTATGCGATGCTTTCTGCAAGACGATAGAAAGGTCAGGAAGAAAAGCCGGTATCTACGCATCGAGAAGCTGGTACAACAACAAGCTTAATGACGACAAACTTGACGGGCATTACAGATGGGTGGCGGAATATGCATCAACCACAGCATACAAAAGAAGATATGAGATGTGGCAGTATACTTCAAGCGGAAGCATAGACGGCATCGAAGGAAGAGTCGATCTCGACATAAGTTATTTTGATTAAAATATTCATTTTGAAATATAAAAAGGACGGAATGGCAAAATGGGAAAATTCAGTGTAGAAACATGTGAGATAGAAGGACTTAAGGTGATCACTCCGAATGTTCTCGGCGACAAGAGAGGATACTTTATGGAATCGTATCAGGCGGAGAATTTTAAGGAAATAGGAATTGATACGGTATTTGTTCAGGACAATCAGTCGTCTTCGACAAAAGGTGTTCTAAGAGGCATGCATTATCAGATTAATTTCCCTCAGGACAAACTTGTAAGAGTTATTTCGGGTGAAGTTTATGACGCAGTCGTGGACTTAAGAAAAGGCTCGCCCACATACGGAAAAAGTTTTGGCGTGATTCTTTCTGCGGAAAACAAAAAGCAGCTTTTTATTCCAAAGGGATTTGCACACGGATTTCAGGTGCTTTCCGATACTGCGGAATTCTTTTATAAAGTAAGCGATTTTTATCATCCCAACGATGAAGGCGGTCTTTTATGGAACGATCCCGAAGTCGGAATCGACTGGCCCGAAAAAGATCCTTCCAAACTCAATATCATCGAACGCGATATGAACTGGCCCAAGCTTTCGGAGCTTAAATAAAGGTGTTTAAATGAGTCAGGCTATAAAAAAAGCAGTACAGAACGTAATGCTTATGCCAAGAAAAAATAAATACGAAAAAGACTACCGTTCTCTTTTGAAAGAATACGAAGAAAACAGAATCAGACTTATTGATTATGTTAAATCGGAGAAAGTTTGTCTTGAAACAAAAGAGAAAGTAAGTGTTCTTTCAGCAGAAGAGATTATTGAAAACGGCTCGGATTTTTCTTATGAAGCCGGACGTTTTTATATTGTTTTTGATGAAGCGTACGGAATGCTTAAGGAAGAAACCGAAAGGATTGTTTTTGAATATGTGAGAGACGATCGTGAAGCGAAGATGTGCTACGGCGATGAGGATTTCTTCGTGCTTTCCGGTGAGTATGACGAAAAGAAAGATGCGCGCATACCGCATGCTTTCAGATTCTTCAAACCCGGGTACAGTCCCGAAACGCTGGAGTCGTTTAATTACATCGGAATCTTTGCCGCAGAAGGTGAGATTCTTTCGAGGGGGCTTCGAAATATCGATTTAAATAATTATCCGGATATTCTTTTATATGAACTCGCAGTTGAAATATGTTCCCTGCTTAAGGAAGAAAACAATACCGGTGCGATAAGACATATTCCACGCGTGCTTTCTTCAAAGCCCGTAAAGGTTACGGAGCAGGAATACGGTGAGATTTTAAAAACAGGCAGATGCGACAGATTTTTAAAAGACGCGATGAGAAAATATGAATTGCCCGGAAGCGGAGATCGTTTTCTGGAAACAAGAAAGAAAGTATCCGAAAAACTCGGAATCGTTTCGAAAGGCGAAGCAGCGTCTATTTCAGTCATCATTCCGTCGAAGGATAATCCGGACATGCTGATTTCGTGTATCGAAAGAATGAAACTGTCCGACAAAAAGAATGCACAACTCATCATAGTCGATAACGGTTCTTCGGAGGAAAACAGAAGAAGGATCGAGGCTTTTCTTGATACATACAAAGGCGAAAAGAAATACATTTACGATGTGTTTGATTTCAACTACTCGAAGATGAACAATATGGCTGCAAAAGAAGCAAAAGGAGATGTTCTGCTTCTTTTAAATGATGATATAGAAGCCGACGGTTTCGAGTGGGCGGATACGATGGCGCGCTTTGCAAAAAGAGAAGGCGTCGGATGCGTCGGATGCAGACTTTTATATCCGGACGGTAAAATCCAGCATGTCGGTATCACAGGAGGAGTAGACGGACCCGCGCATATCCATATGGGAGAAAGCGACGAAGAGAATCTGGGATTCGGCGACAACAGAGTCAGCAAAAACGTTCTTGCCGTAACAGGTGCCTGCCTCGCATTAAGAAAAGAACTTTTCGATGAAGCAGGCGGTCTTTTCGAAGAACTCAAAGTCGGATACAATGACGTTGACCTTTGCATGAATCTTTATGAAAAAGGCTTTCGCAATATCCTATTAAATGAGATTAAGCTTATTCATCATGAATCGGTCACAAGGGGAAAGGATGCCAAAAGCAAAGCCAAATCCTTAAGACTTAAAAATGAAAAAGATATATTAAAAAAACGTCATGAAAAACTTATGACGGCGGATCCTTACCAAAGTGCAAAAGAAGATTTTCTTTTGGATTTTGAAAGAGAAAACAGCGGAAACGAGATTAAGAAAAAAGGGTCATTCGGAACAAGAAAGGCAAATGACGAAGAAGGATGGATTTATTCTTCTTTTGAAAGATTTGAAGTAACCGATACCGACGGGAAAAAGGTTCTCTCGGTCAAAGGGTTTTTGCTTGTTCCCGGAATTGACAATATGCGTTTCGATTTCGAAATGATTCTTGAGAATGAATCGAAACAGTATCTCATTCCGATCGAAAGGAAATTAAGAACCGATCTGTTTAACAGATTTAACGGAAGTGAAAATACACATCTTTGCGGTATGGAATTTGCGGAAGATTTAAGTGAACTTCCCGCAGGTACCTACGATGTGAAGATGTATGCAAAAGACCACGGCAATGTCAGAGAGATTATTTCGGATACCGGTCAGATGATTAGTTTACAATAGCAGAAAAAGCTGACACAAACCGGGGTATTATCGAAAATAAACCGGAAAGAAAAACATGGGTACAGAAATGGACAACGATCAGATCGAACAACTGAAGAAAGAGCTTGAAGAAGCCAAAAAGACGAACATGGAACTCTCCGGCAGAATTATCGAACTTACGGATGAGAAAGCCGAGATAGAAGAAAATCTTTCACGTATCAAAAACAGCAGGGTCTACAAATTAAGCAAGCCTTTAAGATACGTCAGATCTCAGATAAAAAGAGTGACACAGTACGGAAGCGTTTCGGCTGTCAATCAGAAGATCAAGAGTAAAAACAGACTTAAGAAAAGGTATAAGGAACTCGGAACACTTTCTTTTCCTGATGCAGAAGAAAGAAGCAGACAGGAGAATACGGTTTTCGCATCGAATACCTGTATTTCGATTCTGGTCCCGCTTTACAACACACCGGAAAATTTCCTTCGCGAAATGATCGATTCCGTGGTAACGCAGACATACAAAAACTGGGAACTCTGCCTTGCGGACGGTTCCGATGCGGAACATGAATATGTTTCCGAAATCTGTCGCGGTTATTCAGAGAAGGATTCGAGGATCAAATATCAGAAACTTGAAAAGAACGAGGGAATATCAGGCAATACCAACGAGTGTTACAAGATGGCAACGGGTGAATACATAGGTCTTTTCGATCATGATGATGTACTTCATCCCTCGGCACTTTTTAAATACATGGAAGCGATAGAAGAAGGCGCGGATTATATTTACTGCGATGAGGCTACGTTTACCGACGGTGATTTGAACAAAATGATCACCGTTCATTTCAAGCCGGATTTTGCAATCGACAATTTGCGTGCCAATAATTATATCTGCCATTTCAGTGTATTCAAAAAGGATTTGCTTAAAGAAACGGCACTTTTCAGAACCGAGTATGACGGAAGCCAGGATCATGACATGATCTTGAGGCTCACATCGCTTGCCAAAAAAGTTGTTCACGTTTCGGGCATATATTATTATTGGAGAGCACATGCGCTCAGTGTGGCCGCTAATATCAATGCAAAGACCTATGCGATCGACGCGGCAAAGAGAGCCGTTGCGGATCATCTGAAAAACTCCGGGATTTACAATACCGGGATCACGTCTTCGAGAGCTTTCGAAACCATTTTCCGTTTAAGGTATGAAGTGGTCGGAAAGCCTCTTGTTTCGATAATAATCAACGACGATAACGAAGAGTGCATTAATGCTGTAAATAAATGGAATACATACGATAATATCGAGATCATTAAAGAATCCGATTATATAAAAGAAAAGAATGCAAATAAGTTTTCAGTAAGAAACATACTTGCCGAAAAGGCAAACGGCGAGATCCTTCTGTTCCTTGACGGAAGTGTGTCCGTAAGATCGGAAGAATTTGTAAAAGAACTTGTTTCGATCGCGCAAAGAGAAGACGTCGGGGCAGCAGGTGCAAAGTTGATCGATTCAAAAGGAAAGATTGCTCATGCCGGGATTGTGACGGGGATCGGCGCGGACAAGGCAGCAGGTCTTATCCATTTCGGATTTGATACAAAATACATCGGATACATGGGTAAGCTTTGTTACATTCAGGATGTGTCCGCAGTTACGGGTGATGCGCTTGCCGTCAGAAAAGAAGTATTTTTAAAAGCGGGCGGTTTTGACGAAAGGTATGCAGCTGCTTTTTCGGATATGGCATTCTGCCTTAAATTGCGAAGGAGCGGATATCTTAACGTATTCAACCCTTATGCTGAAGGCGTAAGCGACAAGTATCAGATGCTTCTTGGTGCAAATTCGGAAAAAATGACTGAGAAAGAAATTGAGTATTATAAAAAGGATCTCGAAAAATTCAGGGCAGATTTTAAGAAGGAACTTGAAGAAACCGATCCTTATTACAATTCATTCTTAACAAAAGAAACACTTGATTATTCGATTTGCTGACAAAGAAATATCCGATGATTCGACATCCGATCATGGAACGCTCAATTATTCAGTATGCTGACAAGGAAATAGATAAATGTACGTTTATATAATTGAAGCCGTTTTATATGCTTTGCTTACAGCCGGTTTTTTCGCTTTTAAACGTTCTCCGAAGAAAGAGAAAAAAACGGTAATCAAAACAGCGATTACGGCCGCGGCAATGCTTTTTATACATCTGGCTTCCGATTTTCTGCTTTACATAGCAAGATTTATTTTTTATGACATTAATGCCATAAATGTAGGATTATATCTTTTTATAAATTTTCTCGGACTATTTATTCCTTTCGTTTCGGTTTATTTTATTGCGAAGTCGGCAGGAGTAAAGGCACGTTTGAATATTTTGATCCTGATTGCGCTTTTTGTTGTCATTGTATCAGGCCTCTTTTCGTACGTGGCCGTGCTTACATATCAGAACATAGACAATGCGTATATAATTGCCGAAGTTGCAAAGGAAGAGATAGATCTTTCTTCTGACGAGAAAGAGGCGGCGGTACTTGAAGTTGTCAGCTCGCTCATTAATCTGATTCCTGCTATTGTTTATTCGGCGGTGTTATTTATCGAAAACAAAAAGAAACGCAGATAACAGATTTTCCGTTATTGTTTTCATTATTCGAAAAGGGTGGAAAAATAAGGAGGAAGAGAATTTGTTTGTATGCAAAAATTGCGGAGGAAACATAAGATTTGATATCAAATCGCAGAAACTCGTTTGCGGTATCTGTAATTCCTCATTTGAACCTGAAGAGATTCAAAAAGAAAATGACAGTGTAGATTACGATTTTTTCGAAGCCACGATTTTCACGTGCCCTCAGTGCGGGGCAGCCATCATGTGTGAAGATAACGAAGCGGCAAGTTTCTGTACTTACTGTGCGTCATCGACAGTTCTTACTTCACGTATTTCAAGAGAAAAGAAACCCGATTACATTATTCCTTTCAAAAAGACCAAAAAGGAATGTATTGATGAGTTCAGGAAGATCACGAAAAAAGCGATATTTGCCCCCTCACAATTAAGGGATGCAAAAGTTCTTGAACAGTTCAAAGCAATCTATATCCCATATTGGTATTTCAATGTTAAACAGGAAGCGCTTTTTACTGTTAACGGAATGGAGGAGTACAAAGATTATACCTCCTCGATGAAGGGATTAAACTATTATAACGTTTCCGGTTATGTTGAAGGCGAATATGACGGCATATGCAGAGACGGCTCATACGATTTTTCCGATGATCTCGGGGAAAGGATAGCTCCTTATTTTACTGCTGAAAAGAAGAAATTCTATCCCTCGTATTTAAGCGGTTTCTATGCCGATACAACGGATATTCCCTCGAAAGTATATGAGCATGAAGCCAGAGAGATAGCAAATGACATTGCAAGGGATGTGCTTGAAGGGGAGGCTTCAAGGGGCGATTACAAAGACATGAAGGTTTATCTTTCGAATGATGAAGCCACGAAGCAGTTCAATACTCAGGTTACTTCCAAAAGAGCGCTGCTTCCCGTGTGGTTCATGTCATTCAGAAAGAAGGATAAAGTGGCCTATATGACCGTTAACGGTCAGACGGGAGCTGCCGCTACGGATTTTCCGATTTCGATCGTTAAATATCTTATGGGAGTTTTGGCTGCAACGATTCTTCTGACGATTCCTGTTACGTTTATCATGATGATGTTTAGGTACGATGCCGCAAAGCTTTTTCAGGATGTCACGCTTTTTATTTCCATGCTGTCTTTTATTATATATTTTATCGAAATAAAAAGACTTCAAACAAAAGACCTTCACAGCGAGGATGCGGGAAAGTTTTACCAGAAATATAAGGTAGTATATATAAAAGACAAAAAGAAAAATGTTGAATTAAAAAACTTTATACGTGCGAATATCGTGGATTTAAGTGCTTCAACCGTTCAGGTTTTTATCCTTATTTTCTACATTCTGTGTATTGCGGGTATTTTTTCACCCGATGCAAACGGAATACTTTTAAGGATCGGAATGTCGATCGGAAATCTCTTTATGGCGGGAGTCTGCGCATACAGAAGTTTTGGATTTAAAAAATCTTCAAGGTACATCGGGCTTATAACCGGCAGCCTTGCCGTGGTAATCGTTCTGGCAATTCAGATCATCGATCCGATTTCAAAATTCGGAAATATGCTCGGAGGAGCGGTTCTTTCTCTCGGCTGCTTCGTAATGTTTATCGATCTGGTCCTTTACCATAATGAACTTACGATGCGTAAACCGTCGCTTTTAAGAAGAAGAGGAGGTGATGAAATTGCCGATAGTGTTGATCTGTAGTTTTTTCATCGCATTTTTTATTTCTTTTATACTTATTTTCATTCTTGCCAAAATCACATCCGTTTCCGCAAAGGTTAAGAAGAACAGCGAGGAACATGATACGGCGGGAATAAAGTATAACTGTGTGGTTAAAAACGTGGATATTAAAAATAAACTCAGTCAGGTTGTGGTAAAGACGAACGATAAAACCACAATTTAAACAGAAACTCTTTAAAGGAGATACAGGTACCCTTTTTGCAGGTAAAACGGCAGAAAGGGTGCCTTTTTTATACAGGGTCGCATATGGAAAACATCCGGTTTCGACGAACGCACGTCGCACAACGAGCAGGGAAGATTTCAACATCCTTTCTGGATTTTGTAGAATGTTAAAAAAATTTGCTAAATTTATAACAAAGTTGTTGACAAGTGTTACACACTGTTATATAGTGTTTATTGTTATAGGGTGTTTATTGTAAGTATAACAGTATAAAACACAGTAAAACACGTTTCGGATAAACGGAGAGATGTATGAAGATTATAATCAACAACTCGTCAATGGTACCGATATATACGCAGATAATACAGCAGGTTAAATCCCAGATCGCATCGGATACTTTGAAAGAAAATGACGCACTTCCTTCTGTGAGGACTTTATCAAAAGATCTTAACATCAGTGCGTTAACGGTCAAAAAAGCATATGACGAACTTGAAAACGAAGGATTTGTTGTAACGGTCCACGGCAAGGGAACTTATGTATCCGGCAACAATTCGGATTATATACGCGAGAATCAGATAAAAGAAGTTGAGGAAGATCTGAGAAAGACAGCGGAAAAAGCCGAGTACTTTGATATTTCCAAAGATGATTTAAGGGAAATGTTTGAAATGATCCTTGAAGAATAAAAACGAAAGCGGTTTTTGGGGATGAACTATGATAGAGATAAAGAATTTAACAAAAAAATATAAAAATTTTACACTCGACAATGTATCGATGACTGTTGAAGACGGAAGAATAACAGGCTTTATCGGACCTAACGGAGCGGGAAAAAGCACCACCTTCAAAGCAATGTTAAATCTCGTTAAACCCGATTCGGGCGAGATAATAATAAACGGAAAAAACATTAAGGATTTTAAGGAAGAAGACAAAGCGAAGATCGGAGTTGTTTTAACGGATTCATATTTTTCGGATACATTTTCGATAAAAGATATTGCTAAAATACTTGAGGCTTCATACAAAACATTCAATAAAGAATTCTTCGTGAGTCAGTGCGAAAAATTCGGACTTCCGGATAAAAAGAAAATAAGAGAGTTTTCGAGCGGTATGAAAGCGAAACTCAAAGTTATTACCGCACTTTCGTATAACACGGAAGTTCTTATTCTGGATGAGCCGACAGTAGGACTTGATGTCGTGGTAAGAGAAGACATTTTAAACTGCATCAGGGATTATGTTGCGGAAGATGAAAAAAGAAGCGTGATAATCAGTTCCCATATTTCTTCCGATATCGAAAAACTCTGCGACGACATATACATGATATATGAAGGAAAGATCGTTCTTCACGAAGAAACCGACAAACTTCTTTTCGAATATGCGGTATTAAAGATCGAAGAAGAGGAATTCGATAAGGTAGACAAAAAATACATCAAAGCATTCAGAAAAGAAAGTTACGGATATGAATGCCTGACCTGGCAGAAGGACTTCTATTCCGAGAATTATCCTTCGATGGTGATTGAGAAAACGGGCATCGATGAAATGATGATGATAATGATAAAAGGAGAACAGTTATGAAAGGATTGATAGTTAAGGACTTAAGACTTTTCCTTGATCAGAAAGTGCTGATCTTTATCGGTCTGGTCTGCGCTTTTTTATGCATATTCACTTTAAAAGATCCTTCCTTTATTATCGGTTATCTTACGATCATGGCATCATGCATGGGAGCTGTTACGGTTGCATATGATGAAATGAACAACGGAAGAGCATACATATTTACGCTTCCTTATTCGAGAGAAAAATATGCGGTTTCAAAATATGTTTTCGCTTTCGGGCTCGGAATGGTAACGCTTGCGGCAACGACGGTAATCGGTCTTGTGTTAAACGTAATAATGAAATACGATTCGATTCAGAATTTCCTTCTCGGAGCAGCAGGATTTCTGATTCCCGTATTTCTGGCACCGGCGGTAATGATACCGATTTCGCTTAAATTCGGACATGCAAGGAGCAGGATCGTTTTGTTCATCGTAATGGGATTTGTGATAGCGATAGTAACGGGACTTTCGTTTTTTGACGGTGTGGCTGTTTCGGTAGTAGAGGAAGAAGAGGTGGTTCAGTTAGACCTTTTCAATCGCTTTTCTCAGTCGTTAAATTACCTTCAGATAATGACTGCCGGAATAATCGGCTCGGCGGTAGCATTTGCAGCTTCGCTTGCTCTCAGTATCGGAATAGTAAAGAAAATGCAGTTTTAAAACTTGTTGAAATGTCAACTTTTATTTGATATAGTATTAGTGTTTGTGAAAAAAATAACATAAATAAATTAAGGAGAACAAATGGCTTCACTAATTGAAATCAGGAATATGTGCAAGATCTACAATCCGGGCGAAAATGAAGTTAGAGCGCTCGACCACGTATCCCTGTCCATAGGCAAAAATGAATTTGTAGCCATAATCGGACATTCCGGATCCGGTAAATCCACGCTGATGAACATGCTTGGATGCCTGGATGTACCGACCAGCGGAATTTATCTCTTGCACGGGTCGGATGTATCGCTTATGACGGATGATGAACTGTCGGATATCAGAAACAAGGAAATAGGATTTATCTTCCAGGGATTTAACCTTATAGCAAATCTGACAGCTTACGAAAACGTTGAACTTCCTCTTATTTACAGAGGAATATCCAAAAGAGAGCGAAGCAGTCTTGCGAAAGAAGCTTTGAGAAAAGTAGGACTTGAAAACCGAATGGATCACAAGCCTTCGGAAATGTCCGGCGGTCAGCAGCAGAGAGTTGCAATCGCGAGAGCCATTGCACAGGCACCTCCGGTTATACTTGCGGATGAACCTACGGGTAACCTGGATTCACATTCAACCAAAGAAATAATGAATATCTTAAAGACGCTTCATTCCGAAGGCAGAACGGTTATCATCATTACACATGACAATGACATAGCCGCAAACGCCGACAGAATTGTTCATATAGAGGACGGAAAGATCACTTCGGATTCGGCAAACAGCGGCAATCTTAGCAGAGAAGACATCGACAGGGAAATCAAGGCCGGAACTTCACAGTCCGATTTCGCAAATGTAGCCACGGACTATGAGGACTCCGAAACGGAAGCTGAAACAAAAGCTTTCGAAATAAACGAAGAAATGACTTATACGGATGAGGCGGATACAAATGAAGTGCAGAAGGAAGATGATTATGACATCCCGGATGCACAGGTAGAAGATACTGAAAACAATATAGATTTACATTTGAATGGAGAGAATTAGGATGAGCAGGAAACAACAGGCACAGCTTTCACTCGACAGAGAAAATCTTGACGCACAGCTTGAAGCGGCAGCACAGAAAAGAAAGAAAGCAAAAAGAAAGAAAATCATTATCAGAGTAGTGGTAATCGCAATTGTTCTGGTAGTATTACTCGCAATCGGAGCCGGAATACTCGGCGTAATAATGAGTAAGAAATCCATGGAACAGATGGTAAATGTTACCCATGTCGAAAACGGAGAACTTACACAGGAAGTTAAAATGAGCGGAACCGTTCAAAGCGACAATGTTCAGCATTTCTTCGCACCTTCCGCACTTAAAGTCGAGAGCGTTGCGGAAGTCGGAACATATGTCAAAAAAGGCGAGCCGATCATCAAATTTGACAGGGAATCTTATGACCTTGCACTCAAGCAGCTGGAACTTACCGACAAGATCACGGAAAATAATTATCAGAGTTCTGTTGCAGACAACAATACAAATATAGGAAAACTTGCCCAGGCACAGGCAGACGTGGCAAAGTATCAGGCTGAAGTGGATGAAAAGCAGAAAAAGGTTGATGAGTATGATTCAAACAACTCATTTGACAAACTTCAGAAAGACGTTATGACTCAGATTGCAATGGAAGAAGGAACAATTGCTTACTGTGAAGGCGAAATTGACAATCTCTGGGTAGCATACAAAATTGAGATCGGATATGACACACTGAGCCAGGGCGAAGCTGAGCAGGCACAGAAGAATTTTGAAGCGCGCGCTGATGTTATTGAATTACGTGAGAAGATCAATTATTCAAATCAGGTAATCAAAAATGTCAGGGGATTGATCAACGATAAGACTGAAAGTCTTACCGAGGCAAAGACAAATCTTGCGGAAGCAAAATCAAAACTTGAAACCGCCAAGGCTCAGGTTGAATCTTATAAAGCAACAAGCGGGAACGGTTATGACAGAGAAAATCTTCAGCTTCAGGGTGAGTTGAATACCTTAAAATCAGGCAGCGAATATGAAGAACTTCAGAAATACAAGGACGGATGTCTTTTAGCTCCTTTTGACGGGATCATTACCAAGTCTTATGTAAGCGAAGGAATGACTACATCCGTTACAGGCTCCGAAATGATAGAGTTCTCAAGCATTGAAGAAGTCAGTGTTGCTGTGTCAATCGGTAAAAAGGATTTAAACAAGATCAAAGAAGGCCAGAAGGTTAAGGTAACGATCCTTGATAAGGATTACGAAGGCGAAGTATCAAAGATTGCCAGAGTGGCTATAGCAGGAAACGGCGGAACAACAAGTGTTTCGACACTTATCAAGATCCTTGATCCCGACGAAAGCATTTTCCTCGGAATTGAAGCAAAGAATGTTATTACCACTGCACATGAAGATAACTGCATGACTCTTTCTTCAGAATCGATAAATGTTGATGCGGACGGATATTTCGTTTATACGGTAAATGACATGAACATGGTTGAGAAAAAGCCGGTTGAAGTGGGTATTACAACAGAGGACAAATCACAGATCTTAAGCGGTATCGGCGAGAATGACAAAGTAGTGTCATACGTAACTTCCGTAGTTAAAGAAGGTGCGATAGTCGTACCTGTTGACGAAGAAGCAGGCGGAATTATGGGCGGCGTTACCGGAGGACCTGATTTAGGAGTAACGGTTCAGATGAATTAATTTAAGGAAACAGCAAGAAGAACAAAATGGGACAGTTTTTAGAATATGTAAAAATAGCATATAAGAGCATCGTATCAAACAAGGGACGTACGTTTCTTACGATGCTCGGTATCATAATCGGTATTGCATCGGTTATTATGATTACCGGTCTCGGAAGCGGTGTAAAGAATGCACTTGACGGTTCACTTGGAGATCTGTTCAGAGGACAGACTTATATCTATACGAACAGCGATGAATATATTACGATCGATGATATAGATTATATTAAAGAAAATGTAAAAGATCTCGTAATGTGTACGCCCGAAGAAAAGATGTACGGTTCCTCACAGTCGGTTAAGGGAATGTTCGATGTTGAATATATAATGGCAAACGAGACATACGAATTCTATGCTAGCGAAGGAATGTTAAAAGGAAGATATTTCACTGACGAAGAAGTGGAAAGAGGCGATAACGTTGCGGTTATTGACGAAAAGGGCGCCCAAGCTTATTTCGGAAGCACCGATGCAGTCGGTCAGACGATATACGTTGATCTTTATGACATAACACTTGAATACAGAATAGTGGGTGTAAGAAAAGCAAAACAGAATGCGATCATGGATCTTTCTGATTCGCTTAACGGAGAGGTAAAAAAACTTACGCTTGAAGTTCCTTACAGCCATTATTACAAGGTGACGGGTGAAACCTGGGTTATCGATTCTCTGTATTCAATGCTTCTTTCATCGAATTCACCGGAAATAAACGATACGCTTAAAAGAATAGTTAACATTCTTGAAGTCAGACATGATGTGAGAGGCGAAGAAGCATTTTATATTGATTCGTTTGATTCTTACCTCGAGCAGATCAATCAGATTATCGGCTACATTACGTTATTCATCGGCTTTGTTTCGGCTATTTCGCTTCTTGTAGGCGGAGTAGGAGTTATGAATATAATGCTGGTATCCGTTACTGAGAGAACCTCGGAAATAGGAATAAGAAAAGCTCTCGGTGCCAGAACGGGATCGATAATGACACAGTTTCTTGCCGAATCGGCAATGATAACTTTTGTGGGCGGAATCTTCGGGGTACTTTTAGGATACGGCGGTGCGGAACTGCTTTGCTTCATAGTCGGTAAGGTGGCAAAAATACCCGTGCATGTATCGATCAATATATTTATAGCTTTGGGCGCTGCATTTTTCTCGGCGGCTATAGGAATTTTCTTCGGAATCTTCCCGGCTAAGAAAGCAGCAGATTTAAGCCCGATTGAAGCATTAAGACAGGAATAGAAATGGGAAAATTTTTAGAATATTGCAAGATTGCGTTTTTTAACATCAAATCGAATAAAGTAAGAGCGCTTTTGACAATGCTCGGAATAATTATCGGTATATCTTCGGTTGTAGCCATTGTCAGTCTCGGAACGGGATTCAAGAAGACGATCAACGATGAACTTGCCAGCCTTGCCGGAAATACGATCGAGATGATGGCTTATTCAGGCGATGTGGAATTCAACGATGAAGACATAGAAGCTTTGATCGAAAAAGAAAAGCATATAAAGGGAATTACTCCGGTCATCCAGGTTCCGGTCGAAGCCAATTACAAGAATATGAAATCATACAGCGGATTGTTGAAATGCGGTAATGAAATCCTTGATGAGACTTCAAAATACGATCTTCTGTATGGAAGATATTTCACCAAAGAAGAATGTGAATATTGCGAGAAGGTTTGCGTAATGGATAAGAGTTCCGCCAGAAAACTTTTTGGTACGGAAAATGCAGTCGGAATGACAATAGATTTTTATTACGGTTCCCAAGGACGAGGAGGCACATTCAGAATTATCGGAATAAGAGATGATAACAGTTCCGTGATGGCTGATTTATTTATGGGCAGCGGCAGCTATGATATAAAAGCGGAATGCCCCGTGAATTCATTTATTGATGCCATCGGCCTTTCGGGATATATAGACGGCTATACGGATATGGTCATGCTTTTGGATGATGCTGAGTATGCTGAACAGGTAACAGCACACGCTACGGCTATCCTTGAAGCGAGACATGATGTCAGAGACCAGCAGGCGATCATAGCTTTGGATTACAATCAGATTCTTTCCATAGTGGATTCGTCTCTTACAATGGTTACGCTTCTTATAATGCTTGTTGCCGCCATTTCACTTTTTGTCGGCGGTATCGGTGTAATGAATATAATGCTCGTATCCGTAACAGAGAGAACCAGGGAAATAGGAATCAGAAAAGCACTCGGTGCAAGAACAAGTTCAATTCTGACTCAGTTTCTTGTCGAATCGGCATCGATCTCACTTCTCGGAGGTGTTATCGGTACGGTTCTGGGACTTTTGGGAGCGGAATTTGTATGCTTTATGATCTCCCTTTTCGGAGATACGTCGATGACAGCGGATTTTAATCCTGTTTTCATTCTCGCAATTGCATTGTTTTCAGTATCGATCGGTATTTTCTTCGGTATTTATCCCGCAAGAAAAGCCGCAAAATTAAGCCCTATCGAGGCTTTGAGACACAGATGATTACATAGCTTCACCTATGTTTTTCATAAAACTCCCCTTTCATAAATCAAAGGATCGGAAACGATTCTTTGATTTTTTTATCCGAATGTCTTTGCTAAAAAGGATATGAAATATAAAGAGTTTTATAAATGATCCTGTTTTGTGTTATAATGATGCCATATTGATTAATATTTGGCAGAGTGAATTTATGAGCAGCTTCAGAAAAGGGTTAACTGACGGATTACCGATCGGTCTCGGATACCTTGCGGTATCTTTTTCTTTCGGAATACTGGCAGTTGCGGGTGGATTAAATGTCTGGCAGGCGACGCTTATTTCGATGACGAATCTTACAAGCGCGGGACAGTTTGCCGGACTTACGATAATGCTTTCCGGAGGAAGCGTTATTGAGATGATCGTTTCGCAGATTGTTATAAATTTAAGATATTCGTTAATGTCCATATCAATGTCACAGCATATAGATGGATCAATGAACCTTCCGAGAAAACTCTTTTTCGGAGAATTTCATACCGATGAAATATTTGCTGTCGGAATGGGCAGACCGGAAAAACTCGGACATAAATATTTTCTCGGAGTTATTATAGCTCCTTATATAGGATGGTCTTTGGGAACATTTCTGGGTGCGGTATGCGGCGAAATACTTCCCGCAATGGTAACAAATGCACTCGGAGTTGCGCTTTACGGAATGTTTATTGCGATCATCGTTCCTCCCATGAAACATTCGTGGAAGGTGAGTATCGTGGTGGCACTTGCTGTTGTGCTGTCTTTATGCTTTGCATATGTGCCTTTCCTTAAAAATGTTTCGGCAGGTTTTGCCATCATAATCTGTGCGGTTACAGCTTCTGTTTTCGGAGCAATCGTTTTTCCCGTTAAAGACGAAAATGACGAAAAGGACAAAGGGAAGGATAAACGCCCCTTTGAAGGAGGTACCGAATGAACTGGTTAGTGTTTTTAAAGTATCTTTTATTAATGGCCGGCGTAACATATCTGATCAGGGTTCTTCCGTATGTTTTCATGAGAAAAGAAGTGAAGAGCAGGTTCTTTAAGTCATTTCTTTCCTACGTTCCTTATACGGTACTTGCCGCAATGACTTTCCCGGCAATCTTATCCGCTACGGGAAACATATACAGTGCTTTGGCGGGAATGATAGTCGGAATAGCGGTGGCTTTCTTTGAAAAAGGACTCCTTGTTGTGGCTTTGTCATCCTGCGTTGCCGTGCTTATTGTGGAACTGGCGATTAAATTTATTTTTTAAAACGATTATTCCGCTGAATGTGAAAAGACTTAAATGAGATCGGGAAACCCCGGCTATAAAACATTTTGTCGGAAAGAAAAGATATTGGGAATAATATGAATTTGATTTCGATTGCAAACGAAACGATCAGAATATATGAAAAAGGCGAATATGAAGTAAACGGGAAAAAGGTTTTCTTTCCGGAAGGAGATTACAGCGGAGTATTCGTTTTTTCGCCGGAAATGGGTGAAGAGGTGCTTAAGGAAGATTTAATTATTCCCGCAAATCCTTCCATGTGCAAAATAAGTGTCATTAACAGCGATTCTTTTGCTGCAGCCCGAAGATTCGACAAGGGACTTGTAATGAATTTTGCGAACGCACACAATCCGGGAGGAGGATTCAGAATGGGTGCGACGGCGCAGGAAGAAGCATTGTGCCGCTGCAGTACGCTTTATGCCTCCATCACATCAAAGACCGCAGCGCAGATGTACGTCTACAACAATACACATGTAAGCAGTGTAGAATCCGATTATATGCTGTTTTCGAAAGATGTGCTGGTATTCAGGGATGAACATTTAACTTTGCTTGAGGAGCCTTTTAAAACTGCGGTTGTGACGATCCCGGCACCGAACAGATACGGAGCCGCAGCTCTCGCATCTTCTGAAAAGATAAAGTATACTTTCGAAAGAAGAATAGCAATAATGCTAAAAGAAGCCGCAAAACTCGGCTACAGACAGCTTGTTCTAGGGGCCTGGGGCTGCGGAGCTTTCGGAAACAAACCCGGTGATGTGGCAAAATATTTCAGGAAAGCGATTATGGATGACAAACTCGGATACTTCTTTGATGAGATATGCTTCGCCATTTACGGCAAAGAGGACGGAAGAAATATCACTGCCTTCAGGGAAGTGTTTAAAGATTGAATATCAGTAATTGTTTTATGAGTTTAAGGATTGATTATTACCGGAAATTTTGATAATTCAGGTTTCATAAAAAATTAAAGGAGAAGTCAGTACCATGGAAAAAATAGCGGACACTCTCGACAGAGAAAAACTTACCAAAGCCATGAACGGATGCATCGAATGGATAAGGGATTTTTTTGAGAAAAACGGAAAAGGCTGCAATGCGGTTCTCGGAATATCCGGCGGAAAGGATTCATCCATCGTTGCGGCTTTATGTGTGGAAGCACTCGGAAAAGACAGAGTGATCGGTGTGCTTATGCCAAACGGCGATCAGGCGGATATCGATATGGCGTATCTTCTTGTGAAGCATCTTGGTATCAAATATTACGTTATTAACATAAAGGATGCGATGGATGGAATAATAAGCGCTTTTCCCGAAGATCTTGAGATGTCAAATCAGTCGCGGATCAATCTTGCACCGAGGATCAGAATGAGTACCGTTTATGCGGTTTCACAGAGCGTGAACGGACGTGTTGCCAATACGTGCAACCTTTCGGAAGACTGGGTCGGCTATTCGACGAGATACGGTGATTCCGTCGGCGATTTCTCCCCGGTTTCGCATTTTACGGTTCAGGAGATGAAGGAGATAGGAAGAATTCTCGGGCTTCCCAGAGAACTTGTGGACAAAGCACCCAGCGACGGTCTTTGCGGAAAAACCGACGAAGACAATCTTGGATTTACATATTCTGAACTTGACAGATATATAAGAACGGGTGAGATAGACGATGAAGAAAAGAAAGCATTGATAGACAGAAAGCATCAGATGAATCTTTTCAAACTTGAAGTAATGCCCGCATATGTTCCGGACTGGAAATAAAACGGCAGGAAAATATGTGATTCGGAGTTAAATATGATAAACACAAATTACGTTAATTTAAAACAGCAGGTTGCTGAACTTTTAAACTATATAAGAAGCATGATGTATCCTGAAATCTTCGGAGAAATGGGATACAAATCGTCGGAAGCGCTTAAGGCAGATGCTTACTCTATGCTTGTCGAAATGCTTTCCATGGTATATGAAGAGGAGGCTGATTATAAGTCTGTTGCCGATAAAATTTTTCAGGAAATACCGAATATAAGAAGAATAGTGGATACAGATGTCCAGGCGGCTTATGAAGGTGACCCTGCGGCAAAGTCGACAAAAGAAGTAATGCTTGCATATCCCGCTTTCGAAGCTATCAGCATTTTCAGGATCGCGCATGAGTTTTACATTCAGGGAGTGCCCATTCTTTCACGAATGATGACCGAATATGCTCACAAAAATACAGGAATCGACATTCATCCCGGTGCGACAATCGGGCCGTACTTCTTTATCGATCACGGAACGGGAGTTGTTATCGGTGAGACAACCACAATCGGGGAACACGTAAAGCTTTATCAGGGTGTAACACTGGGTGCAAAGAGTTTCGCGGCAAATCCGGATGGTACTCTGGTTAAGGGAATTAAGCGTCATCCCGATATTGGAAACAATGTTGTTATTTATGCGGGAGCCACTATTCTCGGCGGAAGCACGAAGATTGGCGATAACTGTGTAATCGGCGGTAATGTATGGCTCACACATTCGGTTGATGACGGCAATACGGTTCTTGCTGCACACGAGAGAAATGAAATATTTACAAAGGAATAGTTTTTGGAACAAAGAAAGCTGGTATAGCAAATATTTTTTATTATTTTATCGGGGAGGATAAATAATGAATAATAAAATAAAAAGAAATTAAAAAAAGCAAGGAAAACGATTTGGTTTTCCTTGCTTTTTTTATTCGAAAATATTCGATCATAATATTTTGTCTATGTGAAGTTCTTTGTTCTTGGACAGATCGACCATATCCTCTCCGCATTGTACGATGGGTTTTGAAGGTGCATTTTTGTTAATGAATACGATCTTTCCCACACGACCGTCGCTTAACTGAACCGTATAATGAAGATATGTGTTACTTACATTCTCAAGGAAAGTGAGAATGAAGTGAGTGTCATATTTCTGAAGACCTTCGCTTTCGTAGAGTTCGATAACTCTGAAAGGACACATGGGTCCTCGGTAGATTCTCGCGGATGTCATCGCATCATATACATCGACTATTGCCACGATTTTTGCGTAACTGTCAATTCGATCCGCTGTAAGTCCCAGAGGATAACCTGAACCGTCACATTTTTCGTGATGCATTAATGCCGAATTGGAAATGTGATTGTTTACGCCCTGAGCTTTGAGTATATGATAACCTTCCACGGTATGTGTTTTAACGATCTGATACTCGTCGGTTGTAAGCTTGTCCGGTTTTTTGATGATCGTATCGGGTATTTTCAGCTTTCCGAGATCATGGAGCATTCCGCAAAGAGTAAGCAGATCCGTTTCTTCGGGGCTCATTTTAAGCCAGCCTGCAAAAACATTGCAGATAAGGGCGACATTCATTGAGTGCGCGAATGTAAGATCGTCGTACTGACGCATGTTATGCAGCATGTCCATTGTACTGAAAGATGAATTCTTGGCCTGAGCAATCAGTGATTTTGTATTATCGAGAAGTTCATTCGTATTAATGGGAGAGTTTAGCTCGACAATATTATTGATACTGCTTCTGAAACCGTTAATCGTTTCATCGAATGACTGCTTGAACTCAGTGTATTCCTTACTCTGCTTGATAATGGCAGAATGAGGAAGTTCTTTGAGCTCGGGAATGGGAAGAGTTTCTTCCTCCGGAACCTCCTGAATGTCATCCTCGACACGTACTGACAGGATTGAATAAAATTCAAGCCTTGTAATGATTTTATCTGTAAGGACCAGACCCTTTGTAAGGATCATCTGTCCGTTGTAATTATAGACGTCTTCAGCCAAAACGTAGCCTGGAAGAAGGTCCTTGGTTTTTACTCTTTTCATGGCATATACCTGATTTCCACAGCCTAACCGATTAAAAGTTATATCAAAATTATAAAAAAAACAAGGGTAAAAGTCAATTATATGTATTGACACGCAAACCGATAGAGTGTATGTTTAATTTGATAAAAAAATACGTCTCTTATTCAGAGTGGTGGAGGTACATAGGACCTGCGAAGCCACGGCAACCCCTTAAAACGGAAGGTGCCAACCTGAGCGAAATATTCGAACAATAAGAGGACTGAGTATATGAAAAATGCTGCCGGTCCTTTTAGGAGCGGTTTTTTTATTGGGAAACAGTGTATCGTTTATATAAAAAATAAGGAGTAAAATATGGAAAGAAAAATATTCACCTCTGAATCGGTAACAGAAGGACATCCTGACAAAGTCTGCGATGCCGTATCGGATGCAATACTTGATGCCTGCATGAAAGAGGATCCTATGAGCCGTGTAGCATGCGAAACGGCATGTTGTACAGGTTTTGTGCTTGTAACAGGTGAAATCACCACAAAGGCACATCTTGACTACCAGAAGATTGTTCGCGAAACAGTTAATGAAATCGGATATAATGATGCAAAGACCGGTTTTGACGGAAATACTTGCGCTGTATTCGTTGCCATGGACACACAGTCTGCTGATATTGCTATGGGCGTTGACAAGGCTCTTGAAGCAAGAAACAACGAAATGAGCGATGCGGAAATCGAAGCAATCGGTGCAGGCGATCAGGGTATGATGTTCGGATATGCAACAAACGAGACCGAAGATTACATGCCCTATCCTATTTACTA
The DNA here is from genome assembly GCA_024684055.1 of Lachnospiraceae bacterium. GTDB lineage: Bacteria > Bacillota > Clostridia > Lachnospirales > Lachnospiraceae > UBA3766. The sequence goes on from JAIKXN010000253.1 coordinate 44,154, forward strand.
TGCACACAAGCTTTGCCGTCAGCTTACAAAGGTTCGTAAGGACGGAACTCTCAAGTACCTTCGTCCCGACGGAAAGAGCCAGGTTTCGGTAGAATATGATGATAACGGAAAGCCTGTTCGTTTTGATGCGGTTGTTCTTTCTACACAGCATGATGAGGATGTTACCCAGGAACAGATTCATGCAGATATTAAGAAATATGTTTTCGACGAAATTCTTCCCAAGGATATGGTGGATGAGAATACAAAATATTTCATCAATCCCACAGGACGTTTCGTAATCGGCGGACCTCACGGTGATGCAGGACTTACAGGACGTAAGATTATCGTTGATACTTACGGCGGATACGCTCGTCACGGCGGCGGAGCATTCTCCGGAAAAGACTGTACAAAGGTTGACCGTTCCGCAGCTTATGCGGCAAGATATGTTGCCAAGAACATTGTAGCATCCGGACTTGCAGAGAAATGCGAGATTCAGCTTTCTTATGCGATCGGTGTTGCAAAGCCCACATCAATCATGGTTGACACATTCGGTACCGGAAAAATTGATGATGAAAAGATCGTTGAAATAGTAAGAGAGAATTTCGACCTTCGTCCTGCGGGAATAATCAAAATGCTTGATTTAAGAAGACCTATTTACAGACCTACGGCAGCTTACGGCCATTTCGGAAGAAACGATCTTAATCTTCCCTGGGAGAAGACTGACAAGGCAGAAGCACTGAAAGCGTATATAAAATAAATGAAAGTAAGAATCAAAAAACTCAGCGAAAAAGCAATAATTCCCACATACGGAACCGATTATGCGGCCGGAGCCGATCTGTATGCATGTCTTGAAAATACGGTTTCGGTTGAAAACGGAAAAACCGAAATGATAGGAACCGGAGTTGCGCTGGAAATACCCGAAGGATATGTCGGACTTGTATATGCGCGTTCGGGACTTTCCTGCAAAAAGGGACTCGCACCCGCCAATAAAGTCGGGGTAATAGACAGTGATTACAGAGGCGAGATCAAAGTTGCCCTTCATAATCACAATATTTCGGGAGATGCGATACCGGTTGAAAATGGCGAGAGAATAGCTCAGATAGTTATCGCTCCGTATATAAAAGCGGATTTTGAATTAACAGAAAATCTGGATGAAACGGATCGCGGAGAGAAAGGGTTCGGTTCTACGGGAACACGTTAGTATCCACATATGTATCAGGAGATAATAATATGATTCCGAATAGACTGAATCGGAAAACGATTTTCGGAATTGATTTTGGAAACTATGAAGAAAGCGTTTTAAACTCCTGTGTAATCGAAGGCCGGAATAAATGATTCTTCGGCTGTTTCGCCTTCCTGAAAATAAGCATTTACGATATTAAGAGAGAATACGTAATCGAGAAGTCGGTCGTATTCTCTTTTTGTTACTTTTCGCAAAAGCTCGGGATATTTTTCTCCGGCTTTTTTCAAAGAGTCGGAACCGACCGGAGTATACTGGTTCATTATCGACAGATAAACGTCATCGCCGTATGTTTCGTGGATATAGGAAACAACCTGCTTCGCGTTTTTTACTCCGAGCGGAAGAAGAAGGTGACGTACAATAATACCTTTTTTCATCATGCCTCTTTCGTCAAACACGTTCGGACCTGTCTGCCTGAACATTTCGGCTATGGCTCTTTTTGCATGATACGAATAGTCTGTAACACCCGAATAGTTTTTTGCGAGAGTATTATCCATGTATTTAAAATCAGGGAGATAAATATCCACAAGTCCCTCAAGGACTGCGAGAGTTTCCGGAAGTTCATAGGCCGAGGTGTTATAGACCACAGGAATGTCAAGCCCTTTGTTTTTGGCAATTATAAGAGCTTCTTTTATGGGATAAATATAGTGGGAAGGCGTGACCAGATTTATGTTGTTGGCACCCTGTTCCATAAGTTCGATGAAAATGTCGGACAGTCTTTCAACGCTGACTTCTTTACCGATCCTGCCCGTGGAAATATCCGAATTCTGACAGAAAACGCATTTAAGATTGCAGCCTGAGAAAAACACGGCACCGCTTCCTTCTTTGCCGCTTATTGACGGCTCTTCGTAAAAGTGCAGGGCGGCTCTTGCGATGCTTATACGCTCGTATTCTGAGCAGAAGCCTTTGTGAGAACTTCTGTCGATATTACATTTTCTGGGGCAGATATTACAGATCATGATTTCTCCCGATGTTGATCAGTGTGCAGATACGAAATCGAAATCGTGAAAAATCTTTCCGAATGATGATCCCGATGGATTTCGTCTGTAAAAACTTACTTGTGTTTTATGTGATTATAACACAAAAGTGTCGCTATTGCTTTTTGATATAAATTCTAATAAAATTTACAGAGCGGGCAAAAAGCCGGTCAGGGTGATAAAAATGGAAAAAAATTCAAAGACAAAAAAGATATCTTTAATAATTCTTATCTGCGAAGCGCTTTTAATTCTTGCTTCGATTCCTTTTCTGTTTTTTAAAAATGATATATATAATTTCAATGCGTCCGATTTTCTTTCGGGAGGCGGGGAACTTAACGAAAACAGCGTATATGCCGGAAACGGTAATGAGTGCGATATTGTTTCGAAAACATTTGCCCTGCCAAGAGGTGTTTACAGAATCGCGCTTAATTACAAAACCGACGCAGATCAGAAAAATACCGTTAAAGTGACGGCAGGACAGGCTTCTTATAATTCCGTCAGAACAAATCCCGTTGTTTTGTACAGCGGAAAGAATCAGACGGATTATCTTTGCTATATAACTGAAAAAAACAATGATTTAAGTTTCGACATTCATTATTCCGGTGAGGGCAGTATTGAAGTATACGGAGCGATAATAAAAAAGACCAATATTTTTGCGAGGGAATTTATTTTTACGCTGCTTGTTTTGTTTGTCATAATCGATGTTGCCTGGGTCCTTTATAACAAAGGATTTTTTGACAGGGAAAGAAATATCAGGATTCTGCTCCTTTCGGGATGCGTTTCTGTTTCATGCATTCCGCTTATGACGGATTATATGATGTCAGGCAGCGATTACATTTATCATCTTTTGAGAATAGAAGGTGTAAAGGACGGAATTCTTGCAGGCTGCTTTCCTGTCAGGATTTATCCCGAATGGGTGTACGGATACGGATATATTGATGCCGTAATGTACGGTAATTTCTTTCTTTATATTCCGGCTTTGTTCAGACTGATCGGATTTGATGTCACCGCTTCGTATAAAATGTTTGTTGTCGTAATTAACATTCTGACGGTCATGAGTTCCTATGTATGCTTTAAGAAAATGACCGGTGACAGAAAAGCGGCTCTGCTTGGAACATATCTTTTCGTGCTCATGCCTTACAGATATTCGGCTCTTTATAATCTTTCAAGAGTCGGAATTTTCTGCGCAGCCGTTTTCTTTCCGGTGGTCCTTCTTGGAATGTACAAGATTTTTACTCAGGATGAAAAAGAAAAAAGCTTTAAGTACAACTGGATCATAACTTCGGCGGGTATCTGCGGAATCCTCTGGAATCATGTTTTAAGCACGGAAATAACCGGGCTCCTTATTATCTTTTTCTGCATCGTTTTCATAAAAAGAACTTTCAGAATACGAAGATTCGTACAGCTTCTTTTGAGTGCGGTTTCATCGTTTCTGGCGAGCCTCTGGTATATCATTCCTTTTCTTGACAATTATATTAATCAGGACCTGCAGATAAAGAATGTTTACGAAAGAACGATTCAGAACAGGGGAATTCATCCGGCTCAGTTTTTCGCTCTTTTCGTTTCGCAGGATACAAACAGTACGATGTACGGTTACGAAGGACTTCAGGGAGCACTTAATCTGACATACGGATTTGCGCTTCTTTTCGGACTTTTCATTTTTATGCTTGTTCTTTTTGGCAAAAAAGAAGAACAGGATAAAAAGAACATAAAAACGGGAATTGTTTTTGTGGTCTCTTCGGTTCTGCTTTCATGGATGTGTACGCTTTTCTTTCCCTGGGATTTCCTTCAGCAGAGAAATGCGGTATTTAAGATGTTAATATCAAGTCTTCAGTTCCCTTCGAGACTTATAATATTCGCAGGCATTTTTCTGACCGTGGTTTCGATGGCAGCATTCCTTCTTTTAAGGAAGAACGAAAAAAGGGCAGATATTTTTGCCGGTGTGACGATGCTTTTATGTGTGGCGGGTGCGCTTTATTACAGCAGCGAACTTCTTAATAATGCAACGCCTTACAAACTTTATGATGTGGCCGAATTCGGAACCGGATTTACCTCGGGAAGCGAATATATTTTCAATGACATAAAGAGCAATTACAACGATATCCTTACATACAGGGATGCTGCTCCGAGTGACAACGTGAATATTTCGGTATATTCAAAAGACGGGCTTGATGTTGTAGTGGGATGCGAGAATACGAGCGATGAAAACGGCTTTGTGGACCTTCCGATGCTTTTTTACATAGGATACTCCGCAAAGGATCTCGGTACGGGAGAGACAATGAACTGCATCTTCGGAGACAGATGCGATATAAGAGTGATAATTCCTCCGGGATATTCGGGTAATTTCGAGGTTAAATATACCGGAAAAGGTTACTGGAGAATAGGTGATACGATAAGTCTTATAACGATAGCGGCAACGGGGCTTTATCTTACCACCTGCATTAAAAAGAAGAAAGAACAATAAAAAGCAAATCCATACATAAACTCCGGGCAGCTTTAAGAAGGAAGCCGGAATATAAAAAAATTAAAACAGAATATTTAATCATTAAAAAACTCTCTTCGCCGGTGTTTTATATCCGGTAAAGAGAGTTTTTTGTTTTGTCTTTATCAGTTTTAAAAACTATTTGTACATCTCGATGAGATAGATGAGCGGTGAATTCCAGTAAATCGTAATTTCATTGATGGAATATGCCGTATCGTTATCAACGTAGCATGCGCCGCCCTGTCTGCCTTCGAGTACTTTGATCGCGTAAGGATCGGCAGGTTCGGAGTTCGGTCCGCCGACGAGCATTCCGGGAACTGCTTTTCCTTTGGCCTGTGAAGGTCTGTGGTGAGGATGCTCCGGTGAAAGGGTTCCTTCACCTGTTACATAGCAGTATCCCACGGGGTTGATACCGAAGAGATAATCGAGCTGGTAACGCGCATAATCATCATATTCCTTATTGCCTGTAAGCTTGTACATCATATTGAAAAGCATACCGTTATTTGCAATGGTCATGTTACTTCCCCAAGGATAATCGCGGAGTGTGGAGAAATAAGGATCCGTCTTTGCATTCTGAAGTGCTTCTTCGGCAGCCTGTGTGATCAGGTCCGTAAAGCGTTTTGTGAGTGCTGAATCCTTATCGGCATTTTCGCCTTTAAGGAAATCGTATGCAGCGTATGTACCCATATCGGCCCATCCGAGACCCATTTTGAAATCTTCGTTTGCAAGCTCTGATGCCTTGGCCTGATATGCATTGTCGCCTGTTGCAAGGAAAAGTTCAACAGCGGCCCAAATGAATTCATCGGAGTTGTAAGCATCGGGATATTCGCCGGTTGAAATTGAGTTGGGATTTTTGAATCCCGTTTTGTCGGAAGCGGCATTTGCTTCCATGTATGCATAAGCTTTTTTGGATGCTTCGAGGCATTTTGAAGCGAATGCTGCATCATATGATTCATATAATACGCTTGCTTTTGCCATTATGGCTGAGAAATCGCCGGTTGCCGTTTTCGAAATGGGACATACGATCAGTTCAGCGGTTTCTTCCTCTGGCATTACTGTTCCGGGGAATACGGCACATGTCACTTTGTGATAAACGCCGCCGCTTTCGGCCTGCATCTTTAACATGAATTCGAGTTCGTATCTTGCTTCGTCAAGAATATCGGGAATGCCGTTTCCGCTTTCGGGAATATCGTAATCGTCGCCTCTTGAAGCTTCGCTTTCTTCAAATGTTAAGAAGAGATCGGCTACGGTTTTGGCACCTGCTACGATGTATCTTCCGTAATCACCTGCGTCATGCCATCCGCCGCTTACGTCAATTGTATTTTTGGAAGCGTAAATCTTTGCTGTCGAGTTGTGACATACGGGGTGAGCGTAATCGCCTGCAAGGTCGCTTGTAAGCTCGCAGCCGCAGCGCTGAAGATAAAGCATTCTTACGATTTTTTTCGCAGGAGCGTCAAACACATCTTCGGCAATAGTGAACTGATAAGAATCATCAAGACCGTCTGTTGAAATGTAATATGTTCCGGGCTCCTTAAAATCCGTGAAATCACCTGTATAAGTCATACCGTCTCCGCTCGGGGATTCGACTGCCTCGGATGCAAAGGTTCCGGAATATGCGACCGAATCATCGGAAACATTTTTGATCTCGAATTTACTTACCGCTTTATCGGTTGTGGCAACGACCTTTTTGTTATCGCCGGGCTTGTATCCGATCTGGTTAACCTTGAGCGCTATTGCTTCGGGAAGACCTTCCGTTGCGGTAGCATTGCTTGCATCGGCGAGAGTAACTTTGAAATTGTCTATATAAATATTGTGTTTTGCTTCTTTGTCCATACCGTCAAAATATCCTAAATTGAAACAGAATCTCGGAGCCGGATCGGAGGCTTCGTCCATTGTGAAAGTTGCCTTGACAGTCTGAGGTTCGGTTGTTATAGGCTTGTCTTCTTCCATGTAATATGCATGATAGTCGCCGCCGTTTAACTGGAATCTCCACTGGTAGGGACGTTCTATATCGGAACGTATGTCAAAAGATATTTCGTAAACGCCGCCCTGGAGAAGTTCAAATCCGTCACGATATACCTGACAGGAATAATCGAGTGAACCTGTTCTTCTTATTTCAACCACCATTTCGCCTGATGATTTTTTAAGGCTGAAATCACCTTCGTTGGAATATGTCGACCACGCCAGGTCTTTATCATTGTCGAAATTGTCATCGATCACGACTCCCTCTGCCAGAGGGTCTTCTTCATGGGTTTCAGTCACAATCGGATCCTCTGTAGGAACCTCTGCGGTTATCGGAGCCGGATCGTCGGGGATGACCGGAGCGGGTTCGGGGTTCGGTTGATTACCGTGACAGGCTGTCAGTGTAAATGACAGGAGACCTGCAAGGATCAGCGGCAACAGTCTTTTCTTCATTTTGCAACTCCTTCTCAATACTTTTATGTACTGTATAATCTTTCTTGTCTATTTCACATTTTAATATAAAACAGCCTTAAATAAAATAAAAAAGGTATAAAATAAACGTTAATTTTTTTGAAAACGCAGGTGTTTTCGCCGAAATATATTAAAATGGGCTTTTTCTTTATAATAATTGCATAATTAATTTCACAAAAGAACGCGTAAAGTGTAAAAACTGACAAAAATACATTAAATTGTGGTATGATTTCCAAAAAACACATCATATTGTGTATTTTGAAGAATATAGGACTTGATTTATAAAATAAAATTTATATAATGATATATTGTAAGAATCGGGAAGAGATTCTTTTTGAGGGTATTTTCGGGACTTTTAAGGATCTCGGACATGTCCTGGGTATTGGGACAAATTATTTCGAACAGTTTTCGGATGGTTGGTAAAGAATACGGAGGAGCGCAATGATTCCGCAGTGGAGAGATTTTAAAGGAAACAAATGGCAGACAGAAATTAATGTCAGGGATTTTATCCAGGAAAATTATGTTCCGTATGACGGAGACGAAACTTTCCTTGAGCCTGCAACAAAGAATACGCTTGCTTTATGGGACCAGGTACTCGACTTGTCAAAACAGGAAAGAGCAAAGGGCGGCGCACTTAATATGGATACAAGGACCGTTTCGATGATCACTTCTCACGGCCCCGGATATCTTGATAAGGAAAAAGAACAGATCGTCGGACTTCAGACTGATGAACCTTTCAAAAGACCGCTTCATCCTTTCGGCGGTATCAGAATGGCTGAGCAGGCTTGTGCGGATCACGGTTACGAAGTGGATCCCGAGATCAAAGATTTCTTCACATATTACAGAAAAACACATAATGCAGGATGTTTCGATGCATACACCACAGAAATGAGAGCATGCCGTTCATCCCATATCATTACAGGTCTTCCCGATGCATACGGAAGAGGACGTATCATCGGCGATTACAGAAGAATTGCGCTTTACGGAATAGATATACTTATAGAAGACAAACTTCGTCAGAAACATACATGCGGCAAAGTAATGAATGATGAGGTGATAAGAACAAGAGAAGAACTTACCGAACAGGTAAGAGCACTTGAATTAATGAAGGAACTTGCGGCTTCTTACGGATGTGACATTTCACGTCCCGCAACCAATGTCAAGGAAGCCATTCAGGCTATTTACTTCGGATACCTTTCGGCGATCAAGGAGCAGAACGGTGCTGCAATGAGTGTCGGAAGAACAACGACATTCCTTGATATTTACGCTTCAAGAGACCTTGCAAACGGAACATTCTCCGAAAGACAGATCCAGGAGTTTGTGGATCATTTCATCATGAAACTCCGTATTGTCAAATTTGCAAGAACACCCAAGTACAACGATCTTTTCTCGGGCGATCCCATCTGGGCAACCGAATCGATCGGCGGTGTCGGGATTGACGGACGTCATATGGTAACAAAGATGTCTTACAGATATCTTCATACGCTTGAAAACCTGGGACCGGCACCGGAACCCAACCTTACAATCCTCTGGTCCACGAGATTGCCCGAGGCTTTCAAGAAATACTGCGCAAAGATGTCAATCAAGACTTCCGCGATCCAGTATGAAAACGATGACTTAATGCGTGTAACAAGAGGCGATGATTATGCAATCGCATGCTGCGTATCATCCATGAGAATAGGCAAGGAAATGCAGTTTTTCGGAGCGAGAGCAAACCTTGCAAAATGCCTTCTTTACTCATTGAACGGCGGTGTCGACGAGATTACGAAAAAACAGGTCGGCCCCATTGCTCTTCGCCGTTATCAGGGAGATGTGCTTGATTACGATACCGTTATGGACAGCTTCACATTCATGATGGAGTGGCTTGCGGGAATCTATGTAAATACGCTTAACATCATTCATTACATGCATGATAAATACAACTACGAACGTGCACAGATGGCACTTCATGACAGAGACGTAACGAGATTCTTTGCAACGGGAATCGCAGGACTTTCTGTTGTTACCGATTCGCTTTCCGCAATTAAGTATGCAAAGGTTGAACCGATCCGTGACGATGACGATATCATTGTTGATTTCAAGATTACGGGAGATTATCCCAAGTACGGAAATGATGATGACAGAGTTGACAATATTGCGAAAGAAATCGTTTCAATGTTTATGAACATGGTTCGTTCGCACCAGACATACAGAAATTCCGTTCCCACAACATCGGTTCTTACCATTACTTCCAATGTTGTTTACGGAAAGAATACAGGCGCAACGCCTGACGGGCGTCCCAAGGGTGCTCCTTTCGCACCCGGTGCAAACCCCATGTACGGAAGAGATTCCTCAGGTGCGGTTGCTTCGCTTGCTTCCGTGGCAAAACTGCCTTTTAAGGATGCACAGGACGGTATCTCGAACACATTCTCGATCATTCCTTCCGCTTTGGGCAAGGGTGATGAGAACTTCGTGAAAATAGACAGCGAAAAGGGCGCCGGAATCGTGACGGGTGCTGTCAGCGAGGATGAAAGCATTACACTCTCTGAAACAGCAAACAAAGTTGCCGGAGAAGGATGCATCAATGAAGATATTGATAAGGTTTATGTCGCACCCGATGCAAGCGAATCACAGATTGAAAATCTTATTTCGCTTATTGACGGCTATGCAACAAAAGGCGGTCATCATCTTAATGTTAACGTACTTAACAGAGAGACACTTCTTGATGCCATGGAGAATCCCGAGAAATATCCTCAGCTTACGATCCGTGTATCAGGCTATGCCGTAAACTTTATCAAACTGACCAAAGAACAGCAGCTTGATGTTATTTCACGTACATTCCATGAATCAATGTAATCTGTATTATGAGTAACTGAAAACGATCGCGACAGGAAGGAATCTTGTCGCGATTTGACATATTAAGGAGCAGGATTTGGAGGGAAGAGTTCATTCAATAGAAACTTTCGGAGCGGTTGACGGACCCGGTGTAAGGTTTGTTGTTTTCTTTCAGGGGTGCCCCATGCGATGCGCTTACTGCCATAATCCCGATACCTGGGATGTTAATGGCGGAACAGAAATGAGCGTTGAAGAAATTTATGAGAAGTTCGACAGAAACAGGGCTTTTTACAAAAATGGCGGAATAACCGCTTCGGGCGGAGAACCCATGATGCAGATCGATTTCCTGACAGAACTTTTTGAACGCTTTCACAATGAGGGAATTCACACATGTCTTGACACTTCGGGGATCATGTTTCCGCAAGGCGAAAGCATTTACAAGTTGAAAAATGAAGAGTATAACTGTTATAATATATTGGATATGAGCAAAGTAGACAGACTCCTTGAGGTCACGGATCTCATTATGCTCGATATCAAACAGATAGACGTCCAAAAACATATAAACCTTACAGGGAAAAGGAATGAAGGGATCCTTGCTTTTGCAAAGTATCTTTCGGATAAGGGAAAGAAAATCTGGGTTCGTTTCGTCTGCGTACCGCAGGTGACGGATGACGAGGAAGAACTTAAAAGATACGGGAAGTTTCTGGCCGGACTTAAAACTCTTGAAGCACTGGATGTGCTGCCGTACCATACCATGGGTGTAAAAAAATATGAAGCCCTGGGAATACCCTATCGGCTTGAAGGCGTAAAAGCAGCAGATACTTCCTATGTTTCAAAGAGAAAAAACATTATTATTTCAAATATGAATGTTTCGGATAAATAAATCATGATTCGAACATTTTTCGAAAAAACAGAGTACTCATTGCTTACCTTATCGGCCGGCATTTGAAAACAGGCAGTGTAAGCTGAGGAAATGACAAAACGGAGGGATTCAGAATGAGTTTGTTGAAGAAAGGAAAAATAAGAGCGGTCAGCGCAATCAGTTCATTATTGCTGGTTTTGACTGCTGCTTTTGCCGCACCTGTAACCGTTTCGGCTAAAAACGAAGATACAGGAAGTGCTGATCTAAAGGTTACTTATCATACGAAAAGAGAAATAGCGCAGTATATTTCACAGCATCCTTATGATAATGCGAAACTTGTAAACTTTGATATAATGCCTAATACTTCACAGCCGTATGCACTCGGAAAAGTTTCCGATTCCGTATTAAATGATGCACTCACGTATGTAAATATTTACAGATATATTGCCGGAATCCCCGCAAATGTAACGCTTGATGCGGGTTATACCGAAAAAGCGCAGGCTGCGACGATCGTAAATGCGGCAAACGGCAGAATGTCGCATAAGCCGGAACATCCCACCGGAATGTCGGATGAATTGTTCGGACTCGGTTATACGGGTGCCGGAAGCTCAAATCTCGGATATAATTATTCAAATCTTGCACATGTTATTTCGGCAGGATGGATGAATGATTCCGATTCTGGCAACAGAAGCATGGTCGGACACAGAAGATGGGTGCTTAATCCCAAAATGTCCAAGACCGGATTCGGAGTATCGCCCGGAGCTAAGCATACCGCAATGTATGTTTTTGATCAGAATAACAGTGAAGGCTCCAATTATTATAATGTAGCATGGCCTGCACAGAATACTCCCTATGATTATTTTAATTCAAGTTATCCCTGGACGATTTCCACAGGTGACGCTATTTCCGCTGCAAAGGTTACGGTAAAATGTGTGAATGACGGGAAAACCTGGAGTTTCGACACACTCGGTGCTACCAATACGGGATATTTTAATTACAATAATCAGGGATACGGACAGAAAGGCTGCATAATATTTATTCCTTCGGGGATCAAGACCGATAAGGGATATTCATACGAAGTCAGCGCTTTGTATACGATCAGTGGCGGTATAACGAAACAGCTTAATTACACGGTTGATTTTTTCGATATTAATGATTACATGTATACCGATGAACAGGTCAAACAGGTTAAGGCGTTTGTCGAACGTTTCTATAATATAATCCTCGGAAGACCTTCGGAAGAAGCGGGTATCAACGACTGGACAAACAAACTTCTTACAAAAGAACTGACGGGGGCCGAGGTTGCTGCAGGTTTTGCAAGAAGCACCGAATTTACGGGACAGAATACTTCAAACGCTGATTTTCTTAAGAAATATTACAAGGCATTCTTTGACAGAGAACCGGATGCGGATGGATATAACGACTGGCTTTCACTTCTTAACAGAGGTGCGAGCAGAGAACGCATACTTGTAGGATTTACCAATTCCGTAGAATTCCAGAATCTGTGTGACAGTTTTGGGATCAATCCCGGATCCCTTCCCGATGTTAACGAACCGGATCCGCCCGCACCCACTCCCAAATGGGATGCAAGCAATGTTGACGATGCCAAACTCAGAGAATATATAGACAGACTTTATATTTACACACTCGGAAGACCGGCAGACGAAGCGGGTGCAGCGAGTTGGATGGAAGTTATCAAGAACGGCTACGATGACTGGGGAACAGAGTACGATGCGGCTAAGGTAGCGGGTGTCGGATTCTTTACCTCCGAAGAGTATGTGCAAAGAGAAAGAACGAATGAAGAATTCCTTCATGATGCTTATGCCGCATTCTTTGACAGAGAACCGGACGCTCCGGGAATGGAACACTGGCTGTATAATCTGAATATCGGCGCTTATGACAGAAAGAGAGTCATAGAGGAAGGTTTCGGAGATTCAATAGAGTTTTGTGAACTTCTCGAGTCATACGGATTTGTCAAAATACGTTAATAATGAAATATCATATGATTAACCGCGGGACTTAACGGCCCTGCGGTTTTCTTATGTACGGGGCTTGAAATGCATTTTGCCGGCTGCAGCGGGAAAGACTCTGTGCATGGCACGGTAAGATTTCGCTGCAGCAGCCGATTTTAATTGTCTGAATTTAGTGTTTCGGAGGGTTACATAACGCAAAGACACGATAAAAAGTGTGAATTTTTTAATTTTATATGGAATTTTACAAGAGGTTTGGGTTATAATATAAAAAGAATGCACTTTAAAATCAAAAGGTTTTAAAAGCATAAAAATAATACTATTCAGACAGTTAAAAAACTGTCGGAGAGGGGAACATTCATGAGCAAAAAGAGAATGAAAAAAACATTGCAGACAATTACAACGCTCCTTTTGACGGCAATTGTTGTTTTCAGTACTTTCGGTATGGACTTGCCCGTACTTGCAAAGGGTATTGATGACGATGCTGTAATTGTTGAAGACGAAGACACTGTTGATGTCGACGTTGATGCTGAAGAAGACATCGATGCAGATGTTGAAGAAGACATCGACGCAGATGTTGACGAAGATGTCGACGCAGATGTTGACGAAGATGTCGACGCAGACGTTGATGAAAACGTTGATGCAGATGTTGACGAAGATGTCGAAGCAGACGTTGACGAAGATGTCGAAGCAGACGTTGACGAAAACGCAGATGTTGATGAAGACATCGAAGCAGAACCCGAGATTTCTTCTGAAAAAGTATTTGTTACTGAAGAAGAAGACGGAATTGATGCAGGTCTTGGATTTTCTGCAGAAGCACATTTTATTTCTTCCGAAGAAGACTTTTTTGACGGAGAAGAAATTGATGCGGATGAACTTTTGTACAGTTATATTGATGCCAATATTTCTGACGAAGATTCAGTAGATCCTCGCTATGCATCCTCACTTGTCGGAGACAGACTTCCGGCTTCCAGCAAACCTCTTTACAATGCATTTAAGCAGGCAACATCAGATATCGCCAAAGGAAAAAGGTCCAGCACAACAGCGACAATTAATCCTCAGGCTCTGGGCTGGAATAGGAAGTATACTGCTGCAGAACTTGGCGTTTCAAGTCTGATTTCGGGATATTCGGTTTCTGAGGAAGCCATGAGAGCTCTCGATAAGAAAATCGGATTCGACAAATTTAATCCCAGAAATATAGTATTGGCCGTAATGGAAGATTGTCCTTACGAGAGATACTGGATGGGACTTTCCTGGAATTATGTAGGTTTAAGCGGAGTTTACTACAGAGTTACTTCTGACAAAAATTATATTTATTTAGACTTTGGTACTGAACTTGGAATTAAGATGACTCCTTCGAGAGATTTCGCAGGTTCAGAATCCTTTACTGTGGATACCAGCAAAACAAAGGCTGTAAATTCTGCAATTTCTAAAGCAAATACCATAGTTAAAGATGCTAAAAGCAAAACTGACTTACAGAAGATTACGTATTACAAGGATCAGATTTGTGCACTCAATACATATAACCATGCAGTAGTAAACTGGCCTTCAAGCATGTACGGCAATCCCTGGCAGCTTGTTTATGTATTTGACGGAGATCCCAATACAAATGTTGTTTGTGAAGGATACAGTAAAGCTTTTATGTATCTTTGCGAAAAAACAAACTTCAGCGATTCGGAAATAGCATGTTACACTGTAAGCGGAGAGGTTTATTTCCCTTCAAACCACGGTCCGCATATGTGGAATATTATTCACTGGAATAACAATAAGAATTATCTTGTTGATGTTACAAACGTTGACGGCGGAAATCCCCCTGATCTGTTCTTTGCAACTCCTACAAGCGGATCTGTTGCAAGCGGTTATACTTTCAAGATGGGTTCAGCTAGCGCAAGATACGAATATGATGAGGATACCCTTGCTTTATACACAACAAAACAGCTTACTATCGGTAAGAAATCAAGCGGCAAACTTTCAAATATTTACGTAAATTACGATCTTGATATCCTTTCAAATAAAAGCATTCCATTTACGGTTATAAGAGAAGGCGGATCAGACAACACCAAGTTCAAGGTTGCTTCGATTAAAGATGCTAACGGAAACGCAACAATGGCCGGAGACTATTCGACCAAATATCAGAAAGATAATATAATTAAATTAACTTTCTATTCAGCAGGAACTTACACAATTAAGTTCACCGCAAAAGATACAGATGGTACAACCAAATCTCAGAGCATTACAGTAACGGTTAAGAAGGGTAAAGTAGACAGAGCAAAAGTTGAGAAGTTTGTAAGCAGATTCTATACGATCATTCTTGGCAGAGATCCGGAGAAAGCCGGACTTAAATCCTGGACAGATGCACTTTGCAACGGAAAAATGACAGGATGTGATGTTGCTTTAGGATTCATAAGAAGTGAAGAATTTCTCTTAAAGCAGACATCCAACGGAACATATGTTAAGAAGTTATACAAAGCATTCTTTAACAGAGCTGCTGATGATGCAGGATATAAGGATTGGACAAACCAGCTTAAGAAGGGTGCATCCAGAGAACAGGTTCTTGCAGGATTTGTTAACTCTGCAGAATTCAAGAAACTTTGTACATCTTACGGAATCAGACAGGGTTATCTTGATTATACAAAGCTTCCTCCTTTGAGCAACTGGAATGCTTCAAAGGCAAGTGATGCAAAGATTAAAGCATATGTTAAGAGATTATATACCGTAGCACTTGGCAGAACTCCCAGCACAGCAGAAGTTAATTCCTGGACAAAGACAATCAAGAACGGTAAAGATGCTAACGGCAACAAGTATAATGCAGCTCAGGTAGCAAGCCGCGGATTCTTTGAATCACCTGAATATACCAAGAAGAAGAAATCTGATGAAGCATTCATCAAAGATGCTTACAAGGCTATGTTCGGAAGAGATGCTGACGCTGAAGGATTAAAGCACTGGAAAACTCAGCTTAAGAACGGTATGCCCAGAAGAACCATGCTTGAAGAAGGCTTCGGCAACTCAACAGAGTTTATTAAACTTATGGAATCCTACGGATTTGTACGTGTACCTTAGAATTGTTTAAAGACGGGCTTTACAGATTGAATTCGGCGGAATTACAAAATGTACAAAAATGTAATAAAACGTTTAATTGATATTGTATGTTCGTTATTGGGGATCATATTTCTTGGAATCCCCATGGTCATAATAGCCATAGCAATTAAGGCGGAAGATCCGGGACCGGTATTTTTCAAACAAAAGAGAGTGGGTATCCATAAAAAACATTTCATGCTGATCAAATTCAGAAGCATGAAGATGGATACCCCTCATGATACACCTACGCATCTTTTGGAAAATCCCGAACAGTACATTCTTAAAAGCGGAAAGTTTTTAAGAAAATACAGCCTTGATGAATTACCTCAGTTATTTAATATACTTGCCGGACAGATGAGCATTATCGGACCGAGACCTGCATTATGGAATCAGTTCGATCTGATTGAAGAAAGGGATAAATACGGAGCCAACGATGTTCTTCCCGGTCTAACCGGATGGGCACAGGTTAACGGAAGAGATGAACTTGAGATACCTGTCAAAGCAAAGCTTGACGGTGATTATGTGAAATCGTTATCTTTTGCATTTGATGTAAAATGTTTCTTCAAAACCATCGGAGCGGTATTTAAACACGAAGGTGTTGTCGAAGGCGGTACGGGAGCGTTATCAGAGAAAAGCAAAAAAGATGAATAGAAAAAAATAAGGACGAAGATTTATCTTCGTCCGTTTTATTTTATCTTGTTTTTTCTTCCGGCACGCATAGGATTGTTGTGGAATTCTATTTATCTTTCTGCATGCGTCGGATTGTTAAGAAAGTCTGCTTATCTTTCGGCACGCATAGGATTGTCGGAAAATTTTGCTTATCTCTCAGCGCGCATCGGATTGTTGAGGAAGTCTTCGTAAGCAAGTTTGATTCCGTCTTCGAGTTCCGTTTTGTATGTCCAGCCGAGCGCTGCGGCCTTTGAAACATCAAGGAGTTTTCTCGGAGTTCCGTTGGGCTTTGAGGGATCCCAGAGAATTTCTCCTGTATAACCGATAACTTTGGCAACAAGTGCCGTGAGTTCCTTAATTGTGATTTCTTTGCCGGTTCCGGCATTTACCGTTTCGTCTCCCGAATAATTATTCATTAAGAATACGCAGAGGTCTGCAAGATCGTCAACATATAAGAACTCGCGAAGCGGTGAACCGTCGCCCCAGCAGGTTACCTGCTTTTCGTCGTTTTCCTTTGCTTCGTGGAAACGTCTTATAAGTGCGGGAAGAACATGTGAATGCATAGGATGGTAATTATCGTTCGGACCGTAAAGGTTTGTGGGCATTACCGAGATGTAATCCGTGTTATACTGCTTGTTTAAGAATTCGCAGTACTTTAATCCGGATATTTTAGCAAGGGCATAAGCCTCGTTTGTCTTTTCGAGTTCTGAAGTTAAAAGGCAGTCCTCTTTCATGGGCTGCGGCGCAAGTCTGGGATAAATGCATGAGGAACCGAGGAATTCGAGTTTTTTGCATCCGTTTTCCCATGCTGAATGAATTACATTCATTTCAAGAGTCATGTTGTAGTACATGAAATCCGCAAGTGCGTTCTGATTGGCGTAAATGCCGCCGACTTTTGCTGCTGCGAGGAAAACATATTCGGGCTTTTCTTTTGCGAAAAACTCTTCAACTGCAGCCTGACGACAGAGATCAAGTTCCGCATGGGTTCTTGTAATAATATTTTCGTATCCCTGCTTCTTAAGTTCTCTGACAATTGCCGAGCCTACCATTCCGTTGTGACCGGCAACATATATTTTTGAATTCTTTTCCATCTATTTAATCCTGCCTTTATTTTTAGATAAAGATTTTTAAATTCACTACAACATTATACAGTAAAAGCTGATATTTTGCTAATTTATTTCTTTTTATCTGAAATGAAAAAACGTCGCACCAAAAGATATACTAAAGGAATTGCGACCGCTGCACCCAGGCAGTCAAGCCATACATCGAAAACACTGCTGTATCTTCCCGAAAAGTACTGTATCGTTTCATCCGTCATGGCAACAAGGAGTGAAGCGAGTATCATATTAAGGTAAAGAGGGAACAACCTTATATGCTCCGGCTTTGAAAAGAAAAGGAGATACAGTATACAGAACTCTGCACCAAGAAGTGCATATTCGCTGAAATGTGCGCTCTTTCTTATTAACACTTCCGGTATTGAAAACGAGGAGTTTCCGCTGACATTGTGAAGCATCCCGTCGAAGATTCCCTTAAAGAACATGCTTTCTTCCGTCGAGCCTTCGGGAGGCACCATGGAATGTCCCCAGATAACTGCAAGTGTGATAACCGTGAGTATTACAAATATGATTTTTGCGATTTTTTTTGATTTGCTGTTTTTCATATTGTTTATTAAATAGTTTATTTATCGAAATCTGAAATATGCCGTCAAAGCCAGGAAGAGATATGGCAGATTCGCGAGGAAATTATGCGAATCGCTGTATACAAGTCTTTCCGCAATATCGCATATAGCCAGTGCTGCAAGAAAATCAAATGCGAACAGACAAAGGTCGGAGAGCGGATTGATTACGCATGATATGGTAAAAAGAATAAGCATTAAAGTTCCGATGGGTATGTATCTTTGGAACTTTAAGGCAGAGGTATCGGATTCTTCGATCTTTCCTTTTGAACTGTAAAGCTTCACGTACCATGCCAGTATCAAAAGTAAGGCAGCGGGAACAAGAATTCGAAATACACCCGAATAAAGAATAACGACCTGCGAGAATGCCTTGAATCCGGTAAAGCCGAAAGGGTTTTCATGCAGGTTTACATGAAATGAAACATTCGGAAGGATTGCGGTTAAGAGGGCAAGGCTTCTGAAAAATCCTTCAAAACTTATTTTTTTCGGTAAGATGAAAGTTAAGAAAGTCATTGCAATCAGAAGAACAAGCCTTGCCGGACTTTTGCAGGAATTAAAATACAGTAAAAGCAGAACTGCCGACAAAAGCAATGAAAGGATAATCGATATTATTTTTTTGGCATCGGGTTTGTTTTTCATACTGCCTCATTATGTTTTCTTTAAAAGTTCAAATTGTTTATTTATGGGATTTAAAACCATATCATTTTTTAACTTAAAACGGTTTGAATGCCGGTTGTAAATTGTTATGTTTAAAACGGAATAAATATTAAATCTCTGCATACCGTAATTAAGGCATGTATATATACTGAAACGGTAAACAGAACCAAAACTGTTTTAGACGGTTTTGAGTCTGTGTTCATTCGGTTCAGAACCGTAATTATATATGCAATCAGAACGCACATTATACCAAATGATGCGCGCTGAGGATAAGCGGGGGAGAGGAACATTGCTGCCTGTGCAATAAGTGCGAAGGCGAAAAGCGAAACGTTTCGAACGCTTATTTTTTTCAAAACGAAAATCTCGATTACGAATGCCGAAAAAGCGAAAAGCAGAGTCGGGAAGAGAAAATCGCAGCTCGAGAGAAGGAAGTTGTCGATACGGTTATGGATTAACTGAGAGAGCGTTGTTTTTTCGACAAACTGATTTCTTACGAAATTACCGGGTGCGAGAATTAAAAGCGCACTTCCGAGAAGGGTAAGGAAAGCACCTTCGTAAAGGTAAGTATAAACTTTTTCTTTTCTGATGAACTTATATATAATAACGAAAACAGTCAGCACAAAGCAGGTCGGTCCCATGTTTTCTGTACTCCAGCCCGCAATAAGTGCGAGAGGAATAATAAAGATTTCGATTGCTTTGATTTTTTCCTTGTTTTCGTCGAGACTTCGAAGGATGAAGAAAACATAAAGAAGAATCCATGAGGTGGAATAAAGATAATTTACACTTCCTGCTTCCCAGTACATGGAAAAATGAATGCTTGCGTTAAATGATACTATCAGTGCTTCGGAAAGAAGGTAGAAAAGAGGATTCTTAACTCCCGCAACAAGGCAGATCATGAAGCCCAGAATAAGAGTTGCCAGAATATTTAGAATATCCGCGCCGAGTTCTCCTGTTGCGATGACACTCTGTAAAAGCGCATGGTTAATCACACGTCCGCCCCAGTTGAAATAATGCCAGAACTGGCTTTCAATAATATCGACGGGCGAGGTAAGGTCACCGCCTGTCGCTATATTGGTGGCGTACCAGAGGTCGTCTTTGATGAAGGGTGTGACGCGGTGAAGAACAAACTGAAGGATAATAAGCACTACAAGTCCCGCAGCGGTGAAAATATACAGTTTTAGGTCTTTTTGTTTATTATCCATGGCTTTTGACAAAAAATGATAAGTTTGTGTACTTTTTGATTTTTCCCGGAAAATCCGTGAGAGGAAATGCCGCAAATCTGCTTTTTTGGGCGAATTTGCAGGGGCTTTTCACTTCAAAGATTATAACATAAAAAAACATATTATACATTAAATTCACTTCCTTTTATTTGCGTTTTATAGTAAACTGTTTAATTGTGAGAAGTATTGCAAAGGTAAAATGAAATATAAATAAATTATCAGAGAGGAGCATTATGGAAAAGCAGAATTTAAGCGAAATTTTAAAAAGCAATTCTTACCCCGGAAGAGGTATAGTAATCGGAAAGAGTGCTGACGGAAAATATGCCGTAACCGCATATTTTATCATGGGCAGAAGTACCAACAGCCGTAACCGTGTATTTGTGGAAGACGGAAACGGAATCAGAACCCAGGCATTTGATGAATCAAAACTGGAGGATCCGAGCCTTATTATTTATGCTCCCGTGAGAGTACTCGGAAACAAGACGATCGTTACAAACGGCGATCAGACAGATACGATTTATGAAGGAATGGATAAGCAGATGACTTTCGAACAGTCGCTTCGCTCACGCTGCTATGAGCCCGATGCTCCCAACCTTACACCGAGAATTTCAGGTATCATGCATGTTGAAAACGGCAAATACAATTATGCTTTATCCATTTTAAAGAGCAACAACGGACGTGAAGGTGCTCATAACCGTTATACTTTCGCCTATGAGAATCCTTTCGCAGGCGAAGGCCATTTCATTCATACATACGAAAGCGACGGAAATCCCCTTCCTTCATTTGAAGGCGAACCCACATGGGTTGGCATTTCCGGAGATATCGATACTTTCGCAAATGAAGTATGGAATTCTTTAAACGAAGACAACAAGGTATCTCTTTTTGTAAGATACATCGATATTGCCACAGGAAACTTCGAATCAAGAATCATCAATAAGAACAAATAAACCGTTCCGGTTTGGAAGAAATTTTATTTTATGTATTAGGAGAGAATCATGAAAGAATTGGAACTTAAATACGGTTGTAACCCCAACCAGAAACCCAGTAAGATTTTCGTAAACAACGGAAGCGAACTTCCCATTACGGTTCTTAACGGAAAACCCGGATATATCAACTTTATGGATGCTTTCAACGGCTGGCAGCTTGTCAAGGAATTAAAGGAAGCAACAGGACTTCCTGCGGCTACAAGCTTCAAGCATGTTTCACCCGCAGGTGCGGCGGTAGGCCTTCCTCTCGATGATGTACTCGCTAAGATTTACTGGGTGGACGATCTCGGTGAACTTTCACCTTTAGCCTGCGCTTATGCAAGAGCAAGAGGCGCTGACAGAATGTCAAGCTTCGGTGATTTCATTTCACTTTCCGATGTATGCGACGTTTCAACGGCAAAGATCATAAAGAGAGAAGTTTCCGACGGTGTTATTGCTCCCGGATACGAACCCGAAGCTCTTGAAATCTTAAAGGCAAAAAAGGGCGGTAACTATAACGTGATTCAGATCGATCCCGCTTACAAGCCCGAACCCATCGAGCATAAGGATGTTTTCGGTATTACATTCGAGCAGGGAAGAAACGAATTCAAAATCGACAGAGATCTTTTAAGTGATATCGTTACAAAGAATAAGGAACTTCCCGATCTTGCAAAGATTGACCTTATCATTTCTCTTATTACACTTAAATACACACAGTCCAATTCCGTTTGTTTTGCAAAAGGTGGACAGGCAATCGGTATCGGTGCCGGTCAGCAGTCCAGAGTACACTGTACAAGACTTGCCGGAAGCAAGGCTGACAACTGGATGCTCCGTCAGTGTCCGAAGGTTCTTGAACTTCAGTTTGCAGACGGCCTCGGACGTGCCGACAGAGACAATGCCATCGACAACTACATCGGTGATGAACTTGACTGTCTTGCAGAAGGAAACTGGCAGAAGATATTCAAGGTTAAACCCGAAGTATTTACAAAGGAAGAAAAGAGAGCATGGCTTGACAAGATGACTGATGTTGCGCTCGGCTCGGACGCATTCTTCCCGTTCTCTGACAATATTGAGAGAGCAAAGAAGAGCGGTGTTAAATACATTGCGGAACCCGGCGGATCGGTAAGAGACGATCTTGTTATCGAATGTGCCGACAAGTACGGAATGGTTATGTGCTTTACAAAGATGAGACTTTTCCACCATTAATTAAGAAATATGAAGAAATTAAGATTACTGATTCCTTTTCTTTTGCTTGTATGTGCGTTAAGCGCATGCGGCAAAAAAGAAGGAGCAGAACTGGTCAAAAACGGATATGAACTTCTCGAGGTTCCCGACAATGCCGGCGCAAAAGCCAGTTTTGAGGAGGCTGTGGAACTTGGGAAGGATCTGACTATGGCATACAGGGGAATCGGCATCTGTTATATGAATCAGGGGGATTTCTCAAGCGCCGCCGATGCTTTCAAAAAAGCACTTTCGGAATCCGGAGCGATGCCTGACAAAGTGGATTATGATATCAATTATTATCTCGGAGTCTGCTATCACAAGATGGGTGATTATGAGGCAGCCAAGGAAAGATTTGATGCCATAATAGCTCTTCGACCCAGAGAAGTTGATGCGTATATGCAAAGAGGCGCCGAATACCTTTATCTTAAGGATGTCGACTCGGCGTGCACCGATTTTGACAAAGCTCTTTCGTTAAAGAAAAAGGATTATACACTGTATATAGATATTTACAACATGCTTTCGGAAACAGGATTCCAGCCCTATGGCGAGGAATATCTTACCGATGCGCTTAATAAGTACGACAGAAATATGTCCGATTACGACAAAGGATATATTAACTACTGCCTCGGAAATTATTCCACGGCCAAAAACTACCTC
Source organism: Lachnospiraceae bacterium (assembly GCA_024684055.1). Classification (GTDB taxonomy): domain Bacteria; phylum Bacillota; class Clostridia; order Lachnospirales; family Lachnospiraceae; genus UBA3766. The sequence continues at coordinate 67,056 of JAIKXN010000253.1, forward strand.
GAGCAGGCGAGAACGGGCGGAAACAAAAATGTTGAGGTCCTTCTGCTTCTCGGAAAATGCTATGAGGAACTTGATGATACTGCATTTGCGATAAATATTTACAACAAGTATCTTGAGAGCAATCAGGATGCAGGCGTATACAATCAGCTCTCCGTTTCACTGATCGACGAGGGCAGATATGACGAAGCGCTTGAAGCAATAGTAAACGGACTTGAGCTTGATTCCAACGAATGCCGTCAGGAGCTTCTTTACAACAGAATTGTGGCATATGAATATCTTGGGGATTTTGAGAAGGCCAAGGACTTGTGTGCACAATATCTTGTGGATTACCCTTCGGATGAGAACATGGCGAGAGAGTATAATTTCTTAAAAACACGATAATTATGTAAACCATAACAGACGAGTGCATTCCCTTTAATTAGGGGAATGCACTTATTTATTTGCTCAAAATTATGCAAACCACAATTCAACAATATATAGTGCAAGTGTTAAAATTTTGACACAATATCTTGTTATTTTTCGTTGACAAGCAAAAGGTCCGATGCTACAATAGAGACAATCGGCGTAAAGCCAAAGAAATTGTGTTGGAGGAATGGAAAATGTTTGGTGTAATTAAAAGAGACGGAGAAAAATCTGATTTCAATCTGGTGAAGATTAATGACGCTATCAAGAAGGCATTTGATGCTACAAATGTGCAGTATAGCGAGGATATTATCGATTTGCTGGCTCTTCGTGTAACCGCAGATTTCCAGGCTAAGATAAAAGAGGGCTACGTTCATGTGGAAGATATTCAGGACTCTGTAGAGAAGATCCTCGAACAGGCCGGATACGCAGAAGCTGCAAAGGCATTCATCCTTTATCGTAAACAGCGTGAAAAAATGCGTAACATGAAGTCCACAATTCTCGATTACAAGGACGTGGTTAACTCATATGTAAAGGTTGAGGACTGGAGAGTAAAGGAAAATGCAACAGTTACGTACTCCGTAGGTGGTCTCATCCTTTCAAACTCAGGTGCTGTAACAGCTAACTACTGGCTTTCCGAAATCTACGATGAAGAGATAGCTGAAGCACACAGAAACTGTGATATTCATATTCATGACCTTTCGATGCTTACAGGATACTGTGCAGGATGGTCACTCAAGCAGCTTATTAAAGAAGGACTTGGCGGTATTTCCGGAAAGATCACTTCCGCACCCGCTGCTCACCTTTCGGTTCTCTGCAACCAGATGGTTAACTTCCTCGGTATCATGCAGAACGAATGGGCAGGCGCTCAGGCATTCTCATCATTTGATACCTACCTTGCTCCTTTCGTAAAGGCAGACAACCTCAGCTACGATGAAGTTAAAAAGTGTATTGAATCATTTATTTACGGTGTAAATACACCTTCAAGATGGGGAACACAGGCACCTTTCACGAACATTACGCTTGACTGGAATGTTCCTGCCGATCTTGCAAACGAAAAAGCAATTGTAGGCGGAAAGGAAATGGATTTCACATATGCCGACTGCAAGACAGAGATGGATATGATCAACCGTGCATTCCTTGAGACAATGATCGAAGGCGATGCAAACGGAAGAGGATTCCAGTATCCAATCCCCACATATTCGATCACAGAGGATTTTGACTGGTCCGAAACACTTAATAACAAACTTCTTTTTGATATGACATCCAAATACGGAACACCGTATTTCTCAAACTATATTAACTCGGACATGAAGCCTTCGGACGTTCGTTCCATGTGCTGCAGACTTCGTCTTGACTTAAGAGAACTTCGTAAGAAAACAGGCGGTTTCTTCGGATCCGGCGAATCAACAGGTTCGGTAGGCGTTGTTACGATCAACATGCCCAAAATCGCTTATCTTGCAACAGATCCCGAAGATTTCTACAAGAGACTCGACAAAGTTATGGATATCGCAGCAAGATCGATCAAGATTAAGCGTGGAGTTATTTCCAGACTTCTCGAGGAGGGACTTTATCCTTACACAAAGAGATATCTCGGAAACTTCGACAATCACTTCTCTACAATCGGTCTTGTAGGTATGAATGAAGTAGGTCTTAATGCAAAATGGCTCGGCCATGATATGACAAACAAGGATACTCAGGAATTCACAAAGGAAGTACTAAATCACATGCGTAACAGACTTTCCGATTATCAGGAACAGTACGGTGATCTTTACAACCTTGAAGCAACTCCCGCAGAATCCACATCATACCGTCTTGCAAAGCATGACAGAAAACAGTGGCCCGACATCAAGACAGCAGGCAAGGAAGGCGATGTTCCTTACTATACAAACTCATCACATCTTCCCGTTGACTTCTCAGAAGATGTATTTGATGCTCTTGATATTCAGGACGAACTTCAGACTCTTTATACATCCGGTACGGTATTCCATGCATTCCTTGGCGAGAAACTTCCCGACTGGAAGGCAGCAGCAAAGCTTGTACGTACCATTGCTGAAAATTACAAACTTCCTTACTATACAATGTCTCCTACATATTCAATCTGTAAGAACCACGGATATCTTGCAGGTGAGCAGGAAACATGTCCCGACTGCGGATGCAAGACTGAAATTTACAGTCGTATTACAGGATATTACAGACCGGTTCAGAACTGGAATGACGGAAAACTTCAGGAATTCAAGAACCGTAAAGAATATGATATTAACCTTTCTCTTTCCAAATCGGATACTCTCGGAAAGAAAAGCAATAATACCGTTCCCGTAAGCGTTACGGTATCGGAGCCCGTTTCCGATGTTAAACCCGAAGTAGTCAATGCACCGACAGCTGCCAATGACCCAAATAAAGCTTATGAGAAACTTTTCTCTGCTCCGGTAAGTGAACAGATAAAAGACAGCGCAGCATCACAGCCTTCACAGACAAAAGATAATGTTATGCTTTTTACTACAAAAACCTGTCCTAACTGTGCAATAGCAAAGGAGTATCTCGGAAACCTTCCTTACAGACTGATTGATGCTCTTGAACAGAGAGAACTTGCAACAAAATACGGAGTTCAGATGGCACCCACACTTGTTGTGGATAATAACGGGACAATAACCAAGTATGTGCGCGCATCGGAGATTAAGAAATACGTTGATGAACAGAAAAGCGTAACAGCTTAATCATCCGCCGCGAAATATCTGATAAACTGTTAAAAAAGTCAACCCTTCGCGGTTTGTCCGGTTGTAAAACAGCGCGGCAGAAGCAGGGGTTGACTGTTTTAAATATCCAACAAAAAAACAAAGGAGACTTTGAGATGATACAAAAACTCATAAACGAGATAGTAAAAAAGGATGCGCCCATAGTTGTCGGTCTCGATCCCACTTTAAAATTTATTCCAAAGGATATACTTGAAAAGTGCTTTGAGGAATACGGCGCAAACCTTAAAGGTGCAGCCGAAGCAGTATGGCTTTTCAACAAGGGAATTGTTGATGCGACATATGATCTTATTCCCGCGGTGAAACCTCAGATTGCCATGTATGAGCAGTTTGGTGTTCCCGGCGTTGAAGTGTTCAAAAGAACGGTTGATTACTGCAAATCCAAAGGACTTATTGTAATAGGTGATGTAAAAAGAGGTGATATCGGCTCGACTTCGACAGCTTATGCAATCGGACATCTCGGAAGTCTGGAAATAGCCGGCAAAACATTTGTGCCTTTCGATGAAGATTTTGCTACAGTTAATCCTTATCTCGGAACAGACGGTGTGAAGCCTTTCGTTGAAATCTGTAATTCGAATGACAGAGGTATATTTGTTCTTGTGAAGACTTCAAATCCCAGTTCGGGCGAATTTCAGGACAGAATCATTGACGGTAAACCGTTATATGAACATGTGGCAGACAAGGTTAATGAATGGGGAGCAATGAGCATGGACGGCGATTACAGCAATGTAGGCGCAGTAGTCGGAGCTACTTATCCCGAGCAGGGCAGAATCTTGAGAGAAAAGATGCCCAAAACTTTCATCCTGGTTCCCGGTTACGGAGCACAGGGCGGAAAAGGTGCAGATCTTGTTCACTTCTTTAACAAAGACGGCCTCGGTGCGATCATCAACTCTTCAAGAGGTATCATAGCTGCATACCAGAATGAAAAATATTCATCATTCGGTGAAGCAGGATTTGCCGATGCATCGCGTCAGGCAGTTCTCGATATGAAAGCAGATATCAAGTCGGCTTTATAAAAATGAGACATAAGTAATAAAATATAAAGGTTTTCAAAAACGAAAACCGGAGGCAGACAATCTCCGTACCGG
>JAIKXN010000018.1 GCA_024684055.1 Lachnospiraceae bacterium
AACATTCTGCTGACATCCGTAAGAGAATTCTCCGTTTCGGTTCCGATTCCGGAAAGCGATTCGAGTTTCGTACAGCCTGCGAACATGGAATTCATTGTTACGGTATGGCTGAAATCAAGACCCGTGAAATCAAAGTATACAAGATGTGTATTGCCCGTGAAAAGACTGCTGCAGTCTTCAGGCATGTAATTCTTCGCTGCATTCGACCACCAGATAACCTTGTTTCCGTCCCTCCATGCAAATGCATATCCTTCGGGTACGCTCTCATCGTCAATTCTTACCGCCTGAGCGGGAAGCGTATCCTTATTGGGATAAGTCGAAATACTCGCTTTCTCAACATTTTTGATATCCATTGAGGAAGAAGCGATAAATGACGTGAAACGGTTGCGGCTTATATTTATATATTCAACGGTCGCATTGGGATCGATTCCCTCAAGACCCACAGTGAACTCGTAGTAATTCTTCTTTGATGCATCGTTGAAAATGTAATCGCTTATCGCCGAAACACTCATCGGGGGAACATTAGATGAATCGAGAACCCATCCGAGATAAGAATATCTTTCAAGATGAAGTTCATAGGAATAGCCGTCCTCGCCTTCGAAAACATCTCTTCCGCCCTTTATGTTCCAGGTGCTCTTGATATCATTTCCCTCTTTCCAGAAAAGAAGTCTGATATTGTCGAGACCGGAATTTATGTTTCTGTCTTCTCTCGTGAAGTAAACGTATCTCAAATAATCGGGATCGAGCTTCAAAAGAACGACTTTTATCACATCATCATCGTCGGAATCCGGGTTCGGATCTTCGGGGTTGTCGGTATCCAGAAATGCCGAATCCCATTTATACGGCCACATGTAAATCGCCTTGGTATTGTCCGCAGCCATTTCCGCTATGGCATTTTCGTAATCCTTCGCCGCAAGCTTTTCCCAGTTTCCGTTCACGTAAGAAAAAAAGCATCCCGCTTCGCCGTAGAGCGCTTTGTCAACCGTAAAAGAACCGATGTTTTCGGGAAGTGCTTTCGTCTGTCTGTCTACAAGTTTCTCTTTGGTCCAGACGACAAAATAAGAATCACCGACAGCCGCCGTCTTCTTCACTTCCTGTCTCTTTGAAGGCGAAAGTCTTGCTGATGAATCAGAAAAAAGAGCCGAAAGTGCTCCCTGTGTAGCACTCAGACTCTTTGTTGCGTTGGCTTTATATCCGTTTTCTCTTCCTCTGTCCATGAAGTAAAGGAATGTCGGTACAGCAATAGCCGCAAGTATGGCAATAATTACAAGCACAACAATAAGCTCCACCAAAGTGAAGCCATTCCCCTTTTTATTCATTTTCCCAAAACCATTGCTGCCGTACATAGCAAATGCTCCTTTTAAGCATTCTTCTATGTTTTTTATCGGATAATAATTTCTTTATTATTATACATGACTAACACATTTTAGCACAAATCATATGATTTTTTTCAGTAATTCGGCACATTTTATAGTGTTTTCATTCACATTACTCCACTAAATATATGACAAATCGGGGACTCTTTTAATATCTTTATTTTTTATAACTTTTTTCGCAGCGGATCATTATCAAAAACATACGATTCGGCAAAACGGAAAGATGATTATTAAATTAACATTATCCCGCAGAGCAAAAGGATATTTTTCACAAGAAAATTTACGAAAAGAATTCCGAGACCGACATACAAAAGCACGAAGGGATTTAACTTCTCAATGCACTTTTTGTGATGTCTGTAAAGAAAAGAATTCAGGATAAAAAGAATATATGCTGTGAACGCATAGATAACAAACGGGTGATAATAAAGACTTTTTAAAAAATGCAGATGCGCAAAATAATTGAGTGCTCTCGTACCGCCGCAGCCTATGCAGTATAGGCCTGTCATTTTTCTGAAAGAACATTCGGTGCCGAGACCTGTAATTTTGTTTCCGAAGATTATAAAAAACAGGATCGCAATGACGACAAAAGGCAACATAATAAGACATATGCGATACATCCAGAGATGCTCTATGTCCATGTCTCTCAGATTCTTCTTTTTGCAGTAGTCTTCAAGTCTGCTCATTGCTGTAAACTCCGTTGTTTTAGCTATGTGTTTTTATATGTCGTTTTATGCGATTCCATTCTTTGCAAGGGGCTGTTGCTTCATGTCTTCCGGCTTTGGGAAACCGAACCGTTTCGCTATGCCTGCCGGCTTGGAAAACTGCTCTGTTTCTTTTTGCTGCTTTTATGTTATAATCATTTTCGTACGAAATGCGACTTTTCGCTAATTTAAAGTATTACGGAGGGCTTAACCATGTGGATTGCCGATAACTGGAAAGATTATGAGGTCATTGACTCATCGGGCGGAGAAAAACTCGAACGATGGGGTGATTTTCTGCTGGTCCGTCCCGATCCACAGGTAATCTGGAATACTCCGAAGAATAATCCGGGATGGAAGAAATTCAACGGTCATTATCATCGTTCAAACAAGGGCGGAGGCGAATGGGAATTCCGCAATCTTCCAAACGAATGGAGCATTAATTACAATTCTCTCACATTCAACCTTAAGCCTTTCGCTTTCAAACATACAGGTCTTTTCCCCGAACAGGCAGTCAACTGGGACTGGTTTTCATCTGTCATAAAGAGCGCTAAAGAAAAGAATCCCGACAAACCTTTTAAGGTTCTCAATCTTTTCGCTTATACAGGCGGTGCAACGCTTTCTGCAGCTGCCGCAGGTGCAACCGTAACCCATGTGGATGCTTCAAAAGGCATGGTTCAGTGGGCAAAAGAAAACGCTCTCTCATCAGGTCTTGAAGAAGCCCCGATAAGATGGCTCGTTGATGACTGCGTAAAATTCGTCGAAAGGGAAATCCGCCGCGGAAACAAATACGACGGCATTATCATGGATCCGCCTTCTTACGGCAGAGGACCGAAAGGAGAAATCTGGAAGATCGAAGACAGTATCTTCCCTTTCATCGAACTCTCAGGTTCCCTTTTAAGCGACGATGCGGCATTCTTTCTGATCAACTCTTACACCACGGGACTTCAGCCCGCAGTTTTAACCTACATGCTTAACACCGTCATCGTTTCTAAGTTCGGCGGCAGGGTAAAATCCGAGGAAATCGGTCTTCCCGTTTCCGAAAACGGACTTGTACTTCCCTGCGGTGCAAGCGGAAGATGGAGCAGAGATTACTTCGTGGAGTAAATCTCGATATTTTCGATTTTCGCCTTTAAGATGTATCCGTTATCCGTCATGTATTTCGAAAGACAGATATCTTTGTCGGAAGCCTCTTCGCCGGGACTTAATATATTGCTGCAGTAATCCTTGTTGACGAAAATGATCGGCGGTTCCGTAAGTCCTTCGATATCACTTTCAAATTCCTTATACGAGAATGAACCGAGATCGGGCCATGTGTGAGAAATCGCGCATGGCATTTTTAATATATATTCAAGTCCCGGAATGTCGCCGTAGAAAATCGCCTCACGGTTTTCGTATCCGTGTTCGTCGACATAGACCGTAAGATTTTCTATTATCGCTTTTCGCTCGGCATTCGTATGCATTCCGACAAGTACACTGTTTCCGTTTATCTCGAAATGATTGTTCTTCGGGAAACCCGAATCCCTGAAAATAAAAGTAAAGCCGAATATAAAGCAGTTTATGAGAATGCTTCCGATCAGAAGAAATACGGTAATACGTGTCGAAACCATGGAATTCTTCGTTTCGAGATCGAGAAGTTCGTGGAAATTTCTGCCCTTGAAAAGCTCGTTGTAACACATGAACAAAATCACGGGTGCCACGATGAAAAGATTATTCATCGAAGGGTAAAGACCGTTGTTGCTTCCAAGCGGCGTGATCCACATGATCACCATAACGGTGAGTGCAAGAATCTTGTGTTCTCTCTCTCTTCTCTTTCTTAAAAGTGTCCAGCCGGCAGCAGTATTTCCGATCACAAAGAAAATGACAGCCCAGAAAAACATCGATGAATATTCACTGTATTTTACGGTAAACACGCTGTTTCTGTATCCCCAGAAAATGAAAAGTCCGTAAAGCAAAAACTGTGCGACGATAGTTATGATCCTCGCATAATGCCTTTTCATTATCGCACTTACGGCGAAACAGAGAACCGTGATGCCAAGCAGCAGAATGAGCGGTTTCGTGTATTTAATATAATCACGTAACATTGCGAGAACCATCTGATGAGGCTTGTATCCCGCATTGCTTCCGGTCATCGAAAAAAGCGACGTGACCATGTTCGGGAGGGAAGAAAAACCATACCTGAATCCGATGAGAAGAACATTTAAAATCATTCCCAGAGCAAATCCGCCGATGCATATAAGGGTGTCCGTTAAACCGTACAGGAACTTTTTCTTCCTGTTCTTTGCGTTAAACCATACCACAACGATAAGCATAACTTCGGTAATGTTCGGAAAACGCACGAAAACATTGAAAGCGAGCACTACTCCCGCTATCGCGAGTCCCCATCTTTTTTCTTTGATAAGCGAAACTGCCAGAATAATGGCTGCAATGTTAAAAAGCAGATATGAAAGATAATTGTAAAGTATCGTCGTCGGGCACCAGAAAAGCGAAATGGTGAGAATTTCCCCGATGAAAATTATCCATCTCGGAATGTATTTTTTCAAGAAAAAATAAGAAATAAGCACGCCGGCAACAGGCACAAGCGCAGTGTAAAACTTCATCCCGATCCATGTGTAACCGAAAGGAAGTCCGGAGAAAAAACGGCCGAGCATATTAGCCCAGAAGGTCGCAACCGTCCAGGTAATATTCATCTTGTCCAGATTTTCGAAATTTCCGAGGCTGTATGCCGTATCCGTGAATTCCACACCGAATGCGATGTGAATAAGCGGAAGTACCAGAAGAACGGCAACAAAAATAAAATCCAGAACAATCGGGTTAATTTTTTCAGTTTTTTTCTTTTGAGCAGTATTATCCATATTATTCCAAATTACCGACTTTTTCCCTGATCACATACTGCGGAGAATTGTTCAGGCAGATGTAGATTCTTCCGAGATATTCGCCTATAAGGCCAAGCATAAGCATTATCATTCCGCACATGAATACCATTACAGACATGAGTGCCGAGAAACCTGCCTGTACGTCATCGAGAAGAATGAATTTTTTAACGACCGTAAATATACCGTAAAGGAATCCCGAAATCGCACTGAAACATCCGACTGCGGTAGCGATCCTTAAAGGCTTGATCGAAAATGCGGTGAAGCCGTTAAACCAGAGAGAAAAGAGTTTTCTCAAGGTATAGCCGCTTGTTCCGACTGTTCTTGCCCTGTGGTTTACTTCCACGTTGCATACGTTCTTGGTCGCTCTTAAAACAAGACCGATCACGTAAGCATAGGACTGTTCGTATCTCAACATGTCGTCAACAACGAATCTCTTGGCTGCAAAATAACTTGAAACCTTGAGTTCCTTAGGCTTTCCGAGCATGATCCTTGTCATGAGTTCATTGATCTTGCTGCCGAAGTTTCTGAAGCCCGAATGCTGTTTCTTTCCGTAGCTTGCGTAGCAGACATCATAACCTTCTTCGAGTTTGTCCAGAAGTTTTCCGACCTCGTCAGCAGGTGTCTGACCGTCATCGTCGAGACACACGACAACATCTCCGTTACTGTGTCTCATGCCAGCCATCAGTGCGCAGTGCTGACCGAAATTCCTTGCAAGATCTATTCCGAGGATATTTTTGTTATCTTTAACTATCTGTTTGATGACTTCGTATGTGTTGTCGGGCGACGAATCGTTAATGAGAATGATCTCGAATTCGTGACCGATCTCAGCCATCGTTGTTTTTATTTCTTCAACTACATCCGTTATTGTTTTTTCCGATCTGTAACACGGAATTACAAAACTTACTTTCATTTCAATATCCTTTGCTTTCCCAAATAATATTTACTGCATGAAAAATGTCACGCCCTGAGAGAGTCTTACGAAAAAGAAAATACCGCAGTAAGTGTGATAAGCGAGCATTAATGCAGCTGCTGCCGCATATGCCGAAGTAAGAACGATCGCAGGTGCATTTCCTGTATTTCCCTTACTTTCCTTAATCCTTTTTACAAGACTTTTTATATTATCCGCAAAATAAATAATACTTACAACAAATACAAGGAAGAGGCAGAAATCGTATCCCCACGCAAAATTGTCGTCGAGTTCTCTCTGTCCCGTTTCCCTTAACAGTATAAGTTCAAGGAATCCCACAAACCACATGCTCCATGAAAGAAGAAAAAATCTGTGTGTGAGTTTTCCTCTTTTTCCCTTAAAATCTTTAATCGTATCGGCAAGTACGAAGATAAGGTTGTAAAGCAGAACAAACACCGGAAACGCAGCCGAAAGGATCATTGTAAAATACGGTTGTTCCGCTCTTAAATAAACGCTGTACAAAGGGTCTATGATAATTCCGTTTCCCGTCTCGTCGCCGAATAAAACATACCTCTGAAAGAGAATCACCGCCATCGAAGGGATTACCGTCAGCGCACAGAAAATAATTCTTTTTACCGGTACGCCGAGTATGAAATCTATGATGAGAAATACAAGCGCAACCGGTGCAAATACAAGAATAAAATTCGTCTTGACCGAAGTCGTAACCGCAAGAAGAACCGCGAATGTAACGACTTCCCACGCTTTCATTTTTTCTTTGTATGCGTTTGATATCGCAAGGTATAAAACAATGCACAAAAGCGCGAAAAACTTCATGACAATGTAGGTCGAGTTGTGCCAGATGCTGCCCGACTGATATCCGATGTATCTGTAGGGCTGAACGCCTCTTAAGTAAAAAGGCATTACAAATCCGGAAACAAATGCCAGGAACATTGCAACCTTCGCGTCATTTAAAAAGTTCCTCATGAACACATAAGTCAGCGCTATCGTAAACGCTTCGAGCGTACATAAAAGTGCCGCTATCGAAAAATAAAATCCGAATGCCGGGAGGTTTGAAAGCAGTCTGAAAACAACCGCCATAATACTGTATCCCCATCCCGAAAGCGCCATTTCGATATGTGCGTAAAGGTCCGACTCGTACATTCCCGTTACAGGGTACTGCGTCTGGTTGAAATGGAGCAAAACAAGTCTGAAGCAGTAGAACGTAAATGCGATAATCGTAATAACAATAAATATTCCATTTATTTTTTTTTTCTGCTTATCGTTCTTCAAAATCCTTCTTCTCCAGCTCCATGAAAATAACTTCCGTATCCGCACCGTCGATGTTAACGGTTTCCTTACGGTCGATAAGTTTAAAACCGGCTTTTTCGTAGCTTTTTAAAGCACCGGTATTGTCTTTGATCACACGAAGAAATACTTTCGAAAGCCCCATTTTGTCAAAAGCTTCGGAAAGTATCATTTTCGCGGCAAGGGTTCCGACTCCCTTTCCCCTCGCGCTTTCCTCGCCGATAAATATTCCGTATTCGGCGGTTTTTGCATCTTTGTCGATGTCTCTTAAATAAACGCTTCCCACACTCTTTTCATCAAAAAGGATTATGTACTGGGCAACCTTTCCGGTCTCCACAAAATTCTTAAGCCAGTACTCGTGGGACTCTTTTGTAAACAGTCTTCTGTCTATGAATTTTTCTCTGACATAATCGGAATTTCTCCACCTGATTATGTCTTCGGTATCGTCATATGTAATCGGTCTGATCCTTACATCAGGCATTGTAAAACTCCTTAACCTTTCCGATGATGTATTCGGTCTGTTCTTCTTTGAGTCCGTAGTAAAGCGGAAGTCTTACAAGACGCTCGCTCTCTTTTGTCGTATATACATCCTCGCCGTTAAATCTTCCGAACTTCTGTCCCGCGGGTGCAGTGTGAAGGGGAATGTAATGGAATACGGCAAGAATATCATTTTCTCCGAGGAATTTTATGAATCTGCTTCTTTCCTCGAGATCTTTGCATTTAAGATAAAACATATGAGCATTGTGCTTACAGTCTGCGGGGATAAAAGGTCTTTCGATCTTTCCGGCTTTTTCGAGTTCTTCAAATGCTTCGTAATACATTTTCCAGGTCTTCATTCTGTCAGCTGTGATCGCATCGGCAAGTTCAAGCTGTGCGAAAAGATAAGCCGCATTCATATCACTCGGAAGATACGATGAACCCGCATCGATCCATGTATATTTGTCAATCTGTCCGCGGAAATACTTGGCACGGTTCGTACCTTTTTCACGAATGATCTCTGCCTCTTCTATCATATCCTTGTCGCGGATTAAAAGCGCACCGCCTTCGCCCATCGAAAAGTTCTTGGTTTCATGAAATGAGAAGCATCCGAAATCACCGAATGTGCCGAGTGCTTTGCCTTTGTATTCGCTCATAACGCCCTGTGCGGCATCTTCGACAACCTTAAGATTATGGCGTTCGGCAATCTCCATAATCTTGTCCATTTCGCAGGATACACCGGCATAATGAACGGGCACGATCGCTTTTGTTTTCTCCGTGATCGCTGCCTCAATCAAGTTCTCGTCGATATTCATCGTATCGGGACGAATGTCGACAAATACGGCCTTCGCGCCTCTTAAAACAAAGGCATCGGCAGTGGATACAAAAGTATAACTCGGCAGGATGACTTCATCGCCGGGCTTAATATCGCAAAGCAGCGCAGCCATTTCCGTAGCATGCGTGCAGGATGTTGTAAGAAGAGCTTTCGTCGTACCTGTCTTCTCTTCGATCCATGCGTTGCACTTCTTCGTGAAATCGCCGTCACCGCATATTTTCTGATTCTCAACCGCCTGTTTGATGTAATCCATTTCTTTTCCCGTATACGGCGGCACGTTAAAACGTATCATTATGTTTCCTCCCGGATTGCACGTTACTGCAATGATTCTTTCAGTAAATTTCAATCTTTGTTTAGTTTGTATTACAATAAATTATCAGTTTTTACTCTTAAACATTTATGAAAGAGATTCTCACAAATTCTGTTTATCTGTTTTCTTTATCTTCGTAAAAGGTGTAAATATAAGTCTTCTCACAAAATCGATCAGTATGCCGACGCAGAATACGACGCATACGGTTCCGATCATGTGAATAACGAACAGCGGGCGTCCCGAAAACTCTGCAGTCGAAAACCACTTCGGCCACAGATATCTTAACAGTTTGTGCTCGTGAATGAGATATACGCCGAATGTTCCCTGCGACGCGAAAAGGATGATCTTTCCGAGCGCTTTCGGAAGATTAATTTCACATTTCTTTGCAAAAATGAAAAGTGCGACACTTCCGATCAATGTCAGTATCGAATTGTAAGGATAAAAGTTTCTTGCATATCCTCCGAGTTTTCCGGTAAACATATCCGCAAGCAGTATTCCCTTTGCAAGCAGGAACGTTACTATTCCCGAAGCAACAAATACTCCGAGATAAGCCCATTTGTTTAACCTAAAATCTTCCGGATATTTTCTGATGTATGCCGCGATCATGTAAAGGCAGACGAACCAGCAGATATCCATTCCGTTTCCGTTCGTAACCGGGATCGTGAAAGGCAGGATCGAATTCCAGAGACTGAAAATAACCGTCAGCACGATAAGAAGATTCTTAAACTGCTTCTTTTCCATGGTCTCGATTCCCTTGTTTAAAAACGGGAACAAAAGGTAAAGAAGAATATAGATCGTCGCGAACCAGTAGTGATTTCCGGTGACCGGCATAAGAAGTATTATCCAGTCGTATATTCCGTTCTCGAGATTAAATGCACCATGTGTGACTATGCCGAAGATCAGGGTGATGAGCCATGAATAGAAAAGCACCTGCGCCCAGAGGGTTATAACTTTTCCGACTTTGAACCGCGATGTCGAAAGGAAATATCCGCTTATCAAAACATAGATATTAACGCTTACCATGCAAAGCGCTTCGATGATCCATGCAAGATTGTCGCTCACACCCATTTTAAGAGTAAAATCCTTTAAAATCCCGCCCTTGTCGAGGTAATGAAGCGTAATGATCATCAGCATTGCGACAATCCTCAAGACTTCCATATTCAGTTGTCTGTCTTTTTCTTTTTCCACGCTTTTACCTGTTGTTCTTTCCCGTTATTTCGGAAACTATATATCTCGGTCTGCCTTTGACTTCTTCGTAAATTCTCGCAATGTAATGACCTATGATACCGAGGCTCATCATGATGCATCCGCCTATAATGAGCAAAAGAAGGATCACGGTCGTAAAGCCGTCTGCTGCGATTCCGAGGAAGTAATTAACAAGTGTCTCGACTCCGAGAACCAGCGAGAAGATCATCAAAAGCGTTCCCAGAATAAATACAAACTTAAGAGGCGCCGTCGTAAATGACGTGGTATTTGAGATCGCATATCTGATAAGTCCCGAGAACGACCATTTGCTCTTTCCCGCTTTTCGCTCCATTACGTCGAAAGATACCGATGTGCTTTTAAATCCGGCCCAGAAAGTAAGGGCACGGAAGAATGTATTTCTCTCGGGCAGATCAAGAAGCGCTTCAACAACCTTCCTGTCAAGGAGTTTGAAATCCGATGTTTTGTTCATATCAAGCTTCATGAGGCTGCTCATTATGCCGTAGAACATTTTTGTAAATAATGTGTAGATCGGATTCTCTTTTCCGCGTTTGCTCTTGATTCCCTCTATGACTTCATATCCTTCCTCCCAGAGCCTGTACATATCAACAAGGATTCCCGGAGGATGCTGAAGATCGCAGTCGATCACGGCCACACAGTCACCCGTGGCATGATCAAGTCCCGCAAAAATCGCCGCTTCCTTGCCGAAATTCCTGGAAAACTGAATTCCTCCCACTCTTTCATCCTTTGCCGAAAGTTCTTTTACAATCTTAAAAGTATTGTCGGTTGAGCCGTCCGACACGAACAAAAGGTCATATTCAATGCCGGCGCCCTCAAGTATGGTGCCGATTTCTTTTGCAGTATTTTCGATATTGTCTTCCTCGTTAAAGGAAGGAATGATCACGGTTAGTTTTCCCATCTTTTCATCCTTATTCGAGTTTGATAAACATTACGCCGTTAACTATTTTAATGCTTCCCTTGTCGGGGAAGGATGTCATTGTCGAATATTCCTCCGAATAATACATGTCCTCGACGTGATCGCCTTCAAGAATATTTAAAGTTGCACCGAGATAATTCTTCATGAATTCGTGATACTGATTTCCTCTGTAAAGAATGAAATCGCCGTCGGTTCCTCTTATCTTTGAAGTCACGTCATAAGTCAGTTCAGTGGTGGGATAGCTTTCCTTGCTGATCTGACCGACAAGGCAAATAGGGATACCCGTATAGTATCCGTCAGTCTGTTCAATCCTGTCCAAAAGCCTTACACAGTACGCATAAGTCTTCTCGTACTGCTGCTGAAGATTGAAGTAAGCGATATTGTCCATTAACAAATAATTATAACATAATATGGCTATCATCACCACCGACACGGTTTTGACGATGTTCATCTTCTCTTTGACGCTTTCAAATGTCATTATTATTTTTTCAATGATCACAACGGCAAAGATCGGGAAAAGAACCCACTGAAGTCTCATAAGCAGATGGTATTCAACACCGGGAGACATCATAAGCATCATGTTCGAACCGAAAGGAATAAGCACGAGGATAACGAGAATAAGGAGCCAGTAGTACCATTTTTTGTATGCCTTGTTTTTGAAAAGAAGCGCAAACACCGATACCACGCAGGCAGTAACCAGAACGCAGATGATCACGAGCGTAATGAGGTTGTCCACAAAAATCCTTCCGCCGAATGCAAATCCGACGAAGTCACGATAAATAAGCTGAACTCTTTCGGGGATTGAAGAAAGCCCGATCTTGCCCATCTGATTGATGCCCTGATATGTGTCGAGTTCCTTGTGCTGAACCGCAAGGCATATTTTTAAAATGCCGAAATACAAGGCTCCGCCGCCGATACCCATTAAGAGGTATTTGAAGCCCTTGTTCCATACATCGTAAATTTCCTTGTTTTCGAGAATGTCGAAAAGGATGTCAAAAAGACACAAAAGAATCGTCACGGAAACATATGCCTGGTATGTACCCATGCTGAATGCGAGAAGGACCATTCCGGCAAAGAATCCGAACTTGTGCTTTCTTGCAATGTACACCGCAAGGATCGCCATCAGAAGGCCGAGCATGTATCCGTCGACTGTATAAAGATAAGACATTGTCGCCGCCACGGACGGGAATGTTACCATCAGTGCGGGTATTAAGATCATCGAAACTTTTTTCTTGACTCCGAAAAACCTCGTTACATATACGGCGCATATCGAAAGGATAAAAATCGCAAGTACGCCGTTTACAAAGTTCAGATCATAAAAAGAAGAAAATCCGCATGCTATCCACAAAAACCATCTTCCCGATGTGACCATATTCTGATCAAAATAAAAATTCGTCATGGAATCCGCGTTCGGAAACTTATTAACGATCATGAACATATGTGTAAACAGTCCGATAATAAGTCCTGACAAAAACGGAATTTTGTACTGTTCTTCCTTTAATTTAATTATCAGTTTGTCCATTATTTTTTCTCTTTCACAATATAAATAGGTCTGCCTTTTACTTCAAGATATGTCTTCGAAAGATACATTCCGACAATTCCCGAGCAGAAAAGCTGAATGCCCGCCGAAAGCGTGATCATGCAGGCAAGCGATGGCCATCCGTCTACTCTGTCACCAAAAATAAGCGCTCTTACGAAAAGGAAAATAAGTGCCGCAAATGCAATGGCACAGAAAATAATTCCCAGAATCGAAGACCATACAAGCGGAGCAGTAGAGAAAGCCACAATACCTTCAATCGAATACTGGAAGAGTTTAAAGAAGGACCATTTCGTCTTTCCCGCAACTCTTTTTCTGTTTTCGAAAGGTACCCATTTTGTTTCAAATCCGACCCAGCCGAAAATACCCTTGCTGAAACGGTTGTATTCGCCCATATCCACGATCGCGTCTACCATCGTTCTCTTCATGAATCTGAAATCTCTCGCGCCGGGAACCATGTCGACTTTGGCGATGATGTGCATGATAAGATAGAAAAGGTTTGCGAATGCGCTTCTTATCGGCGGTTCCCCTTTTCTGTCGACTCTTCTTGTTGCCACACAATCATAACCTTCGTTGATCACGCTCTCATACATGGACGGGATAAGATCGGGCGGATCCTGCAGATCGGCGTCCATAATAACAACATAATCCCCGTCGGATTCCTTTAATCCCGCATACATTGCAGCTTCCTTTCCGAAATTTCTCGAAAAGGAAATATAGTGTACATCGGGATCTTTTTCGGAAAGTTCTCGAAGTATATTAAGTGTGCCGTCTTTACTTCCGTCATTTACAAAAAGATATTCGATTTTGATCGGCATGTCTTTTAATGTTTCTTCTACCGCTTCATAAAACAGCGGAACTGCCTCTTCTTCGTTGTAACACGGTACAACTATGGTACATTTTTCCATAACTCCTCCAAATCATTACTTTTGCAGTAATTGATTAAATATTCCCGTCTGCATAAGGGCTGAAATTTAATAAAACTTTCCGCCTGAAGGTAAGGTCTGCATCTGATAAATGCATTATGCCTTGCTCATATGCTTAAGAAATTTCTTCGGATTCTCAATGCTGAACGAAATGAGATCCTTTGTATCGTCATCGTATTTTTCGTAATAATACGGATTGGTTTCAAACTCAGGGAAACAGTCTTCCATCGCTTCGGCAAGCATCTCGACAAAAGATGTTTTTCTCTTAGCGGAAGGTGTGATCGCAAAGTATGTAAAAAGCGTATTTATATACATGTCATCAACAACTGCTGCCTCGATTTCCTCGGGAAATTCTTCAAGAAATTCTCTCTTGTAGGTTTCTTCGAGAAAGAATGACATTACATCAAGTTTATCGTATAAGTCCTGAAGTTCGGTGTCGTTTCCGCGTCCTTCTTCCGGAATGTAGAGTTCTTTATCCACATATTTAAAATTCTTTGCACAAAGAAGCGCGAGTCTTTTGATCCCGAGTTTCTCATATGCGAGGTTTTCCGGAAACCAGAGACCGTTTTCATCGAAAATGCTTCTCTTGTAAATCTTACATTCCATCATTCCGGGATTAACCGTAAGAAGCGAATACTTATCATACTCGAGTACCCCTTCGGCTTCCTTGAAAATGATCGCATCGCCTTCTTTGTCTTCACCGGGCGTTGCGGATGCTATAACATCCGGTTCTGCATTATTGCTGTCAGCTTCGTCCGAATTTTTGGATGATGAAGAAGTTTTTCCGGTATTTTCTTTCAACTCTTTTGAAGTGTTTGCTTTTGCTTCTCCGAGAAGCACTTTAGCAAAATCAGTTGAAAGCGAATCGCCCTCGTTAAGGAAAGAAATCCATTCGGAATCGGCATTTCTGAGTCCTAAATTAAATGCTCCTCCGCGTCCTCTTTTTTCTTCGTTATACGCGAGTTTAACTTTTTCGGGATTCTTTTCTTTGTATTCTTCAAGCACCTTTTTCGTAAATTCCGTCGGTGCATCTGCTGCCAGAACCACACTGTAATCATCGAAATCCTGTGAGAGTGCGGAGTCGATCGTTTTCCTTAAATCTTTCTCGCTGTGACAGTCTTCAATTGCAATTATAATGTCAAGTTTCATACTCATCTTTTTTCTCTTTCTCTTAAAGCCTTGCCGTTTTCAATCCTGTAGACGGCATCGCATTTCTCTATGGTCTGAAGTCTGTGCGCAATGATGATAAGAGTTTTCTTTCCGTGAAGGCTGTTGACGGAATCCATGATAGCCTGTTCCGTATCGCCGTCAAGGGCGCTTGTAGCCTCGTCCAGAACAAGCACTTCGGGATCTTCGTAAAGTGCTCTCGCGATGCTTATACGCTGTCTCTGTCCGCCTGAAAGTCTGATACCGCGTTCACCGATCCCTGTCTCTATACCGTTCGGAAGGCTCTTTACGAACTCGTCGAGCTGTGCTTCCTTAAGCACTTCCCAAAGACGCTTCTCATCTATTTCTTCTTCGGGTATTCCGAATGCGACATTCTTTCTGATGGAATCATCGAGCATGAAGATCGTCTGCGGAATATATCCGATATTTTTAAGCCATTTTCTGTAGTTTTCATCCGAAAGCGCATTGACGCCGTCGGCTAAAACTTCACCGGATTCAAGCTTTAAAAGACCGAGCATTACATCCACGATAGTGGATTTTCCGGCGCCCGTTGTTCCCACTATTCCGACCGCCGAACCCACCGGTATTTCCATGCTTGCGCCGTCAAGAACGTAAGACTCGGAATTGGGATATTTGTAACGTATGTTTTTCAGTTCAATTAACTTGTTTACTTCAAGCTTTTCCTTAGGTCTTTCAAGGCCGGAAACTTCGGAATTTTCATCCGAGATATCATCCTGAAGAGTATCCGAAACACCCATGAAGAAAGGCTCGAAATACGATATGTTGTTTAAACAGTTGTTGATCCTGTTTGCCGAAGGCATAAGTCTCATGATCGCGAAACCGAATACGCCGATCGTACTTACGACACTTTCAACATTCGATCCTTCGAGATAAATGCTTATGAGGTAAATTACTATTCCGATAATGCATACGACTTCGATGATAAGACGGGGAGCGTTGCTTAAAAGTGTGTACTTCTGAACAGCGCCGACATATCCTCTTCCGCAGTCGATATATCTGTCGACAAAGTAGTTTTCCTTGCCGCCGATTTTTACTTCCTTGATGCCGCCGATTGTCTGGTTAATCCATTTGAAAAGTCCTGCATAGAAATCCTGATTGTCTTTTCCTGCTTTGTATAAAACGGGCTTAAGTGCAATCTTGATAATCAAAAGCGTGATTCCGAGAAGCACCGCAAGGCATGCCGTCATAAGCGGACTTTCATCCACGCACACAATAATGAGCGTAACGAATACGATGATTTCAGATAAAAGAAGCATGAGCGACTGAATAAGCGCATACATGTTGTTTACGTCCGAAGTGATGTTACGCTGAATTACCGAGGTGTCGGCGTTAAGGTAATATTCGTAATTTTTTCTTATGTAGTTCTTCATCATCCTTTCGGATGTTCTGAACTGATTTGTATAAATGAATCTGTAAAGTATCTTCTGTTCAAGGAATAAGAAAAGATTCTTGACTGCAAACGCAATTACGATACTCAGCATTACGGCTATCGAAAAAGCCTTTTCCGATGTGAAGGGCGATATCGAATATGCCAGTGCAAGATACCATTTTTCGCTGATCGCGTTCGGCGTAAAAAGCACCGTTACAACGGGAATTATAAGTGCCACGGAGCACGCTTCGAGAAGGGCTCCGATAAACATCAGGAATATAAGTCCCGCTATCGATCTTTTCTGTTTTGCATCCAGAAGCTTCATAAGCTTCTTAATAATCTTCATTTCTGTTTATATTTTCCTTTTAGTTATTTAGTCGGGGCAATACATTTTTTCGGAAGCAGAACATTCTGTCGAGGCAATGCATTTTTCTTAAGAGCAGAGCAATTTTACCGGGCATGTGCTTTTGCCGGAACAGAGCAATTTTACCAGGCATGTGCTTTTGCCGGAACAGATTATTTTACATGTTGCTTCACACATTTTTTAACGGCTACTTTTCAACTGGTTTGCCTTTAATGAACATGATCTTGTTGTGCACCCATTTGCTAAACTTCGGGGCACGGCTTAAGATCTTAAGATTTCTTCTGTCTTTGGGTGCAAGGTAACTGTTGGTGTCGATATCTTTTCTCCACTCTTTGAGTTCCCTTAAAACCTTATCCGCCATCGGATTGTTTTTCATCTTCGAAAGCGGCGTGTGAAGTGTATAATCAAGCCTCTGGTAAAGCTGGAATTTCCTTGCTTCTTCCTTGAGCGACGGATGTTTTTCATCCACAAGTTTTGCGACCATGTCGGAATTTTCTATCATGCAGTCGTAGAAAAGATTCTTATAAACATTTCTCGTGTTGCTTCCGAAACGAAGGATGATATTGTAACCCGTTATCTCGTAGGTGTAGATATTATCGATCTCTTCCTGCATGTAAACAAGAAGTTCGAAATCCTCATTAAGTCTTCCTTCGTTGAAAGAAAATCTTTTCATGAAGTCCGCTTTGATCATCTTCGTGCAGAATGAGCTGTCGCCGAGGTGAAGCAGAAGTTCTCTTAAATATTCTTCCGAGGTTTCCTTTACAATCTTTCCGCTGTCCTTTAACGGACCGCTTTCAAGCGTGCCGTCCTCGTTTCTGCAGACTGCCATGCACTGTGCGATCATTGCATCTTCGTTTTCGTCAAAAACCTTCGAAAGATTTTCCACAATGTCGGGTTCATAATAATCATCCGAATCACAGAAACAGATGTATTCGCCTTTGGCCTCTTTTATGCCGACATTTCTGGCACTCGAGGAACCGCCGTTTTCTTTGTGAATGCATTTTACTCTTGAGTCTTTCTCTTCGTAGGCTCTGCACATAGAAAGTGAATCATCCTTTGAGCCGTCATCAACAAGTATTACCTCAAGGTTTTTATATGTCTGGGAAAGAATCGCGTCAACGCATCTTTCCAAATATGCTGTTGAATTGTAAACCGGTACTATTACCGAAACAAGAGCGTCCATTAATTCTCCTGCCGTCAGTCTGCATATTTGTCGAGTCCGAGAAGATGTCTGTACATCTTTCTCTGATGTATGACTTTTGCTTCGCTGATCGGTCCGTGTTTCCACGGTTCAACTCTGTCTTCAAGGATCATTTTCGAAAACTCAAGCAGTCTTAATGCCGCCGTTTCGTGATTCCAGAGTTCCTCGATGGTTTCATACGCATTCTCGCCAAGCGATAATCTCCATTTCTGATCCTTGGAAAGTTCAATAACTCGCGCTGCCATCTGTTTGAAATTTCCCGACTTGAAAATAAGTCCGTTCTGTCTGTGTTTGATAAGTGTGGGAACCGCTCCCGCAGCATGAGAAGCAACTATCGCACAGCCCGAATTCATGGCTTCGTTGCAGACCGCTCCCCAGCCTTCTTTGTAATCGCTCGTAAAAATGAAAATATCCGAAGTGTTCATTGCTTCTCTTACTTCTTCGGGATTTTTCGATCCGAGCATTTCTATTCTGTCCGATAAATTGTACTTATCAATCTGACTCTCTATTTCATTTTTCATATCTCCGTCGCCGATGACTCTGATATAATAAGATATTTCTTTTCTGTCAAGGATTCTCGCAAGCTTTATAATGCTTTCGGGGTGTTTCCAGTCAATCAGTCTTCCCGCCCAGAGGATCTCGAGTTTTTCGTGGCTTCTTCTTAAATCTCTTCTGTCTTTTCTTTCATCTTCCGTATACCTGATGAACTCGGGGAAATATCCCCATTTAAAGCGTTTGCCGGGATATGCTTTTATGATGTTAAAATCATCTGCAACATAAGCTCCGGAACAGAGAAGATAAACCTTTGCGTCCGAATATCTGGTATGATCGTGGTATTTTTTTCTCAATCCCCTCGGGGATACGCATTTCCACTGACCTTCCTTGTAAAGTCTTTCGGAATAACGGATGACAGGTTTGCCGGATTCGAGTCTTTCGGAAATGATCGACTCATTTTCACAGCCTCCGAAAACGACTATATCGGATTCCATTATGAGTTTTTTGCACTCTTCTTCCTGCTCGTAATATTTTTTCAGGTATTTCAGATTGTCAAAGTCGCCGCCCCAGCCCATTTTGATTCTTTCTTCTTCCATGGGCTCGGTCTGTATGAATACATAATCATCTCCCAGTTTTTCGTAAAGAACATTGCTTACCGGAATCTGATGATGATTTATATAATTTGAAACAAATGTTAATTTCATATTTTCTTTGCCGCTATTTCATCATAAATTTCCAAAAGCCTTTTGTAATTTGCGTCGGGATCGTGTGTGATGCGTGCCTTTTTCGAAGCCTTGTCGCACATTTCTTTTTGCTGATCGCTTCCGTTCATCGAAAAGCATTTTTTCACGCTTTCGATTAAAGCTTTTTCGTCGAGGGAAGGATAAATAAAGCCTTCGTCGTCACTCATTAAGTTCCTAACTCCGCCCACATCGCTTGATATCGCAGGCATCGAAAGAAGCATTGCCTCGCCGAGCGAATTGGGTGAATTTTCCATCATCGAAGGCGAAATGAATGCATTGCTCTTTAAATATCTTTCCTTCATCTTGTCGGCATTAAGCGGGCCCGTGAAAAACACGTTTTCCTCAAGACCGCCATCTTTGATAAGTTTTCGGACATATTTTCCGTATGTGCCGATGAGGATTTTTTTCTTTAACGAATCTTCACCGGTAATTATATTTCCCGCCACATAAAGTTTTACATCCGGATACTCTTTTTTTATTTCGGTAAGGGCACGAAGAAGAACGTGAAGTCCCTTTATCGGATAGTCCCCCTGACTAGCGAAAAGGGTGTGTTTCTCGCATTTTTCATACTCCCATTTACCGTCATAAAAATTACTTCTCAAGGTTTCGTTCATGAAGTAATATTCTGCTTTCGGATTATATTCGGATGTGTATTTTTTATCCCAGTCCGTTCTTCCGGTGACGTTTTGGGCAAGCTTTATCGCCTCGATCTCATTCTCACCGCGCTTAACGAACTTTTCTTTCTGCTCTTTTAAATTGTCGCTTTTTAACCTGTCGCGAAGTGTTTCCTTTTCAATTATTTCTTCGGGAAGGCCGTCGAAATAATGCTTTGCGTAAACACTGCACAGCCCCTGAATCCCGATGAGGATTTTCGAGGTGTCATCAGCCGCTTTGCAAACCGCAAGAGTATGAGGATATTCGGTTCCGAAAATATGGATAACATCGGGTTTGAAATCCTCGAGGATAGTTTTAAAACGACTCTCAAGCGCTTCGTTGTATTCCTCGGGAACGGCAGTGTTATCATCATACCCGTATGCCGTAACCTCGTATTCGCCCTTGTAGGAAGCGAACCCGGAACCGCCGTTAAAACATATTCCGAGTTCGAGATTTTTGTCATTCTCGGCGATGATCTTTTCCGACAGACCGGCAAGCCAGCCTTCTTTGTTGGGTACGTTTATATTCAGATGTTCAGCTATTACCGGAATGCACTGATTGCATACCCAAAGTACTCTCATATTCGGCTTATTTATCCTTTCGAACCGGGCTTCTGTTGTCTGACTGTGTATGACCTTTCGAACCGGGCTTCTGCCATGTGTCTTTTTTCGGTTCTCCATCCTGCTTTATTTAGCTCTGTAAACTTTCTTCTTTAGCGAATTGTATGCACCCGCGAATATGCTCTTTTGCGCTATCCACGTTCTTAAAGGCTGAAGCGTGAGTCGCATGATCCTCCGATAGTGATTGGCTTTCTTTTCGCCCATGTATTTGACCACTATCTCGCGGTGTTCTTCCATGTTGCGCTTTCTGTTTTCGCTCGTTTCGGAATAGCCGCCTCCCTCGTACGAAGCAACCGTAATTCCGAGATACGCGGGGCGAATATTCTTTACAAAATAACTTCTTAAAAAGAAATCATAATCCGCACGTATTTTATATTTCAGATCAAAACCGTCATCGTCCCAGAGTGTCCTGTCGAATATGCAGGACTGGTGATTGGGCATGTGACGGTAACAAACGGATTCCGTTATTTCGCCGGGCTGGCTGATGATCTCTTTTGCGTTGCAAAAATATGCGTCGCCGTAATAAATTCTCCGGCCCGGATTCGCATTTATAAATTCTCCGGCTTTCTTTAAAACATCCGCGTCATAAAATTCATCGCCGCAGTTCATAAAGATCACGTAATCGCCTGATGCGTGCGAAACCGCCTGATTCATCGCATCGTAGATGCCGGAATCTTTTTCGTCGAAAACTTTTATTCTCTCATCTTTCGGCAGTGTCTCGAGACTTGCGTCCTTCGAACCGCCGTCTTTTACGATGACTTCAAAATCGCTTTCCGTCTGCGAAAGAATGTTTTTTACTGTATTCGTTAATTTGTCTCCGGCATTGAAACATACCGTTATAACACTAAAAAGCATTTTTATTCCCAATGTGCGTTTTCAAACCGCACACTTTCTCAATTTATGCAATATATAATCCGCCCGGGGAGTACGTTCGAAGGAATGAAACTCTCCGATCCGCACATTTTCTCAGTTTATAATCCAGTTAAAATACGGTATAAGTCTTGTTCCGTTGTACTGACTCGAATAGATGAAATATGCGTAATATGCAAATCCGACAGCAACGATCAGAACTTTCAGCACTGTGCGGACCCATTTTTTCGGTATGGCATCGATGAGCGCAGGCACAAGCAGTATCTGGAAAATATTGAAGTAATATCCAATCCTTGAGACAACGGGAAGGAACGAGCAGCAGACGTAAACAATCGTTGCGAAAATATTCATGTTGAAATAGAATCTGTTTCTTTCATTGTCTTTTATGACTTTTTTGTATAAAACGATTGCGAAAACAAGGACCGCGATGCATCTTGCAATATTTATGTAGCTTACATCACCCGTATCATAAATCGTGTTTTCGTACTGCGGATATATCAAAAATACAAGTCTTCTGTAAACGTTCGGAAGCGCGAGGAGACTTATTCCGAAAAGCGAAATGAGTGCTATAAACCAGGGCTTCCATTTTATCTTTCCGAGAGGATACGCCACGAGTACGAGCAGTATCGATATATGGAAAGTCGATGCCAGAAGTATCATCAGAACGAACTTCCAGTATTCTTTTTTGAAGATGTATCTTATCGAATAAAAAGCTACCGAAAAAGCGAGATAACTTCTTATCGAATTAAAGCTCGAAGCATAATAACCGAGGAGCATGAACATCGAAAACGAAACAAAGAAATCTTCGCTGAACTCCTCGAGCCCCTTCATAAAAAAGAAGATGGTCGCAAAAGCTACGATTGCAAAAATGATGATATACTGCTTGCCGTCGTATCCGAACAGTTTCTGCACTACTTTTACGAGTATGTTAAACCCGAATTCGGTCGCAACGGATTTATCTCTGTTCTGCGCAAGGAGATTGAAGATCGACGTATAGCTCCAGTAATCTCCGCCCACTGCTATTCGCGTCGCCGAAACTCCGAAAAGCAGGAAGAAGATCATCGAATACAGTATCTTGTTTTTAACCTGTCCCCTTGTTCTTTCGGGACATTCGAAGAAGCCTTTTTCGGGCTTAGCAACTTCCCTGTCCGAAAAGAATGCGATCAGAATCGTAATCGCCGCAAGTACCAAATAAACAGCCATCAGTATCCCTTTTTCATCAGTTCAAAGCCTTCTTTTATTCCGGCTTTCATTAGTCTGTTTGCTTCTTTTCTCTTTATTTCACCCCTGTACATTTCTTTTTTTACGAGGATGAAACGAAGGCGCCAGAGCCAGGCGCTCTTTTTGTATAGAAAGGCGAAAAGCACGCCTCTGTCAAAGAAAAATTTCTCCGTATATCCGTTAAACCATGTCGATTCGTTTTCTTCTTCCATGCCGATAAGCGTGTCGGTCGAATACATTTTTATTCCTGCCCGAAACGCATCCATCAGGAAAAGAGAATCTTCGCCGTTACTGTATTTTGCACCGCCTCCGAAGAGTGTGGAAAATCTCACGTTTTTGTTTATAAGGCACTCTCTTCTTACCGCTATGCTGTATGCGGGATATCTTCCGATGCCGTATTTCGAAAGTTTTTTAAAGCCTTCGTTCACATAGGTTCTTCTGGCTTCGCATACCGAAAAATTAAACATTATCATGTCCGCTTCGGGACGGTTTTCGAACTCGCCGATAACCTTTTTTTCATAATCGTCTTCGTAGACTATATCGTCGTCTCCGAAAAGAAGGATGTCGCCGAAAGAGTTGTCGATGCACATGTTTCTGCTCTCTCCGACGCCTCTTTTTGACGATTCGATAATAACGATCTTCCTGCCGTCAATCTCTTTTTCGGTTACCGAATCGCGGTCGCACTGATTGACTATCACCGCATCGGAACTTAAATGCATTTTTCTTATCAGTTCATCCGTATCAACTTTCAGAGCCGATATCAGAAGCGTTAATCGCATTGTCAATTTCCTCTTTCAGTTTCCTTGTTGACGATGAGAATGCCGAGAAAACATATCTCTTTATCAGGTCGGAGTTAACATCGTAAAGAATCACGCCGATCACGTTTGCTCCCTGAAGTCTTAATATATCAAGGGCTCTTTCCACCTGCTTGCCGTTGTGATCCCCTGATTTTATCAGAAGGATTACGGCTTCGTATTTCGAAACGCAGGATGCGATGTTGGGGTCCCTGTTAACCGAGCCCGGTGCGAAAAGTTCGTATTCGGGACTCGAGAAATAAGCGTCTTCTTTTTTGATGACCGAACGGTCTATATTAAAAATTTCTTCGTCCTTCTTTTCCTTAACAACGGAATTAAGAAGGTTAACAACATAATCGTAATTCTCGGAAAGAGAAGTATCCACAACAGCGATTCTTTTGTAATCGCGTGTGACTTTTAAGAAGTTGACCTGAAGCCAGAGTCTGTAAAATTCCGTCTTTTTGTTCTGCTTTCTCTTCATGTCACCCAGGTAGGAATCCTGTTTGTTGATTGAATATTTGCGCATGCTGTCGGTCGTGATTCCGAGTGTGGGGATGCCGTATCTTATTTCGCTGGTCGAAGGGATGTAGATCGAATCGTCCCAGACAAAATAAAGCGCCACAAGAAATGCTGCGATAACTGCACCGACGATCGCGCCGGTTACCGACATTTCCATTGTTCTGTCTTCGAATCCCACAACTTCTGCATACGTTGCCGATTTTATGATCTTTGCGGCATCGATTTCTTTAAGTTCAGGGGCAAAACGTGCGACTGCTGCCGCGTATTTATTCGCAAGAAGTCTTGCTTCCGCCTGGCTTGTGGACTGAGCCGATACCACGACGATCCTCGTGTCCGTAAGAAGGGTTGCACTGACTTTTTCCATTACTTCATCAAGTTCGAGTCCTCTTCCGATCTCTTCCGCAGCGTACTCCGCTATGATGTCGTTGTATATAAGCGACTCCCAGGTCTGCTTGTTTATATAGACATTTTCGATTTCCACATTGTCGATATACTGAAGATAAACCTGCGCTTCGGCCTTGTATTCAGGTCTTCCGCCAAGAACGTTCTTTACGAAATAATAGGTTCCGCCAAAGACTATAGCGCCGATACATATTCCGTAAATAACGAATCTCAGTCTTCTTAACGAAACAAGAACAAGAAGCCTGAAATCAACCGGTTCTTTACTGTACGGTACTTTCATCCTTTTCCTCCTCTGTTCTCAAAGCTGTGATCTGATTGTCGGCGATTCCTTCCGTAGCATCCGGCGTGAGAAGAACACGCAGAGTAAGCATCATCAGCCTTATGTCAAGCCATGTGGTGTAACCTTCGATATACGCAAGGTCGAGTTTCAGTTTGTCGTAAGGCGTCGTGTTGTATTTGCCGTAAACCTGAGCATATCCCGCAAGTCCTGCCTTAACCTTTGTTCTGTAGGCAAATTCAGGCATTTCTTTCATATACTGCTCAATTATTTCAGGTCTTTCGGGTCTGGGTCCCACGAAGGACATATCGCCTTTGACTATGTTGAAAAGCTGCGGAAGTTCATCGATTCTTACCGCGCGGATAAATCTTCCGAACCAGGTGATTCTCGAATCGTGTTTCGTGGCAAGTCTTGCCTTTCCGTCCGATTCCGCATCGACTTTCATTGATCTGAACTTGATGATCTTGAACTCTTTGTTGTTGAGAGTAAGTCTGGTCTGTTTGTAGAATACAGGGCCTCCGTCGGATACTTTTATGATAAATGCCGTAATAAGCATTATCGGTGAAGTAAGCACGATAAGGATAAGCGCGCAGACAAGATCGATGATTCTCTTTATCGCTCTCTGTTCAACGGAAAGCGGAGTTTCTCTCGTTAAAAGAATCGGAGTGTCAAAGAAATGGACCACATCCGCACCCTGAACGATAACGTCCGAAATCTTCGGCATCATGTAAACTCTTATCGATTTGCTGTAGCAGTATTTAAGGATATTGTTTCTGTTATGATGGGGGATATCCCAGATGACAACGCCCTGATAGCGATTGGGAATTTCTTTTATGATCGCTTCCTCGCCCTCGGAAATATTCATGATCTTGACTATTTCGAAACGGTCTTTTCTGGTCTTGAATTTCTCGACTATTTCGTCAACAGGTCTCTCGCCGCAGATCAGAAGCAAATCTCTCGGGGCGAATACCGACTTGTAGATATAGTTCGACAAAAACGACCATGCGAATGCGAATGCAAGCTGAGCCGCAACAAGGATCAAAACATATCTGGGGGTTATGAAACCGCCGTTTAAAAGACAGAAGATTGCGAATGACACGGTATTGACGGCGAGTATCGAAAAGCCTTTCGATAAAAAGATTTCAAAACTTCGAAGATACCCAACCTTGCTCGCGCCGTATATTGCGAAAAATGCGAAAAGAATGCCTGCGTAAATAAGCAGAAGCGTCGCATCACCTTTCTGCCAGAATCTTACCTTTACCACCGGTTTGTAAAACTTAAACCATATAAGTGCAAATCCGGCAACATCAAGCAGAAATTCGAGTGTCACAAGCTGTAACACCAATATTCTTTTTACTGAATCCAATTTACCCATAATTTTTGTACTTAACTTTTTGTCGTTATTTCCTTTCAGAAGATTCCCGAAAGATCTTTTGTCAGATTCTTCTTAAAACCGCCCTGAATGCCCAGTTCATAAAGTACCAGGAACTCGTAAATACATTAAGTTTTTCCCATTTTCTGTAAAGATACCAGATACGTTTGATCGCTTCGATCTTGTTCGAAGAAAGCGATTTGCCCGGTCTTCTGTAAAGAACAAGATTTTCATTGAGACCGTAAGCCAGATATCCTTCTCTTAAAATATTCCACCAAAGTGCCGTATCCTCGCTTTTGATCTGCGGCATCCGGATTTTTTCCCTGTCGATACGCGTGGTGTCAAACATTACCGTCGAGGTAAAGATCGTGGTGTTTTTCATCGCCTGAATATGGCTTAACGATTCGGGAACCTTTACGATCTTTCCGCTCGGTTTCGCCTTTTCGTTAGCGAATTCGTATCCGGTAAAGACGAATGCGGCCTCTTTTTCATTAATGAAAGCCACTTCTTTTTCGAGTTTCTCGGGATGCCAGATATCATCCGCATCCAGGAATGCGATATACCGGCCGGTAGCCGCCGAAACGCCCATGTTTCTGGCCGCAGCTGCCCCAACAGCGTCTTTTAAATCCATGATCCTTATTCTCGGATCGCGTTTTTTGATCTCTTCGAGAATTCGGACGGTCGAATCGTCGGATGCGTTTTCGACGAGGATCAGTTCCCACGCATCATACGTCTGATTCAGTACGCTGTTAACCGTATCATTTATGTACTTTTCCGCATTGTGAACGGGAATCACAACGCTGACAATGTCTTTTTGCATTTTTTCAAGTCCTGTAAGTTTAATTAGCGTCTTTTTTCCTGTAACAGATGTAATTGCTGTTTTCATAAACAACATAGTAGTGATACTCGATGTTTATGGAATTATCATTCATAAATTCAACGTAGTTCTGCTCTATCCAGTCTTCCCTCTGATGCTGAAATTTAGGGAAAACAAGGTATTCGCAGTCGCTTCCGAAGTAATTGCTGTTTAAAACAAAATTAAGTCCCATTCCTTCGGGAATCGAAAGGATCACTTTGGGTTCCATCGTGTACATAAGTACCGTGTTGTCCCACGGATCGTCGCTTTCCTTTACGGAAATGACTTCTTTCATATCCCTTTCAAGCTCGCGCCATTTGGCGGTTTCTTCGCTTTTATAATATCTTTCCTCACCCTGGAAATTTTTAAGGTTTGCAGGCAGAAGCAAAAGGCCTGTCGCGCTGCAAAGTATCATCGTCCAGGCGAGATATTTATCTTTCGTCATCATCAGAAGATACATCGAAAAGATTACCGCGATCTCGGTTCCTCTCATAAACGTGTCGGGCACTATCGTGTAAAGCGTCATGTACATGAAGAAGAAAATACAGATGCTGTACAAGACGATAAAGCAGACAGTTTTGTCTTCCTTCGAAGTGCTTTTCTGAATGACGCTTAAAACGGATGCAACCACTAAGAGAAACGCGATCATAAGGTGGAAGATGTAAATTCCGTTATTTTTAACCGTGTATCGTAAATCAATAAGTCCCCTGAATCCGTCGATTATCATCGAGAGGAAACTTTTTACTGCCGTAAAAATATGTCCGCCGCTTACCGCATTCAAAAGGTTCTCCGTCTTTCCGATGTTGTAATTGCTGGATATGAGATGTAAAAGTCCGTAGCTTGCAAAAGCAATAAAAGCCATGGCGAATAGTGAAAATACAATTCTCATCCAGAGTTTTCTGTTCTTAAGAAGTGCAAATACGTAAATCGGAATGCAGAAAGCAAAAAACGTATAAACCTGCACCGAATAAAGAATTACAAGCGGAGTCACGATATATGCGAGCCATTTAGGGCATTTGTCAAAGAACATTTTATAAAGCAGTCCGGCGATCACGATCGCAAGTGCATATCTGAAAATCTCGGACATGTTGGTGTTTAAGTAAAGTATGAATACCACGCTTGCCGCCTGAATAAGAATCAGCTTTAAAAGTTTTTTCGAATCGGGCTTCGTCAGTACCATAAACAATGCATTTGCAATCGTCACATAAACCATGTTGCAAATGTATACGAAAGAATATCCGACAGGGAAGATGAGTGCGGGAATGAAATACGGTGCCAGTATCGCGGGACTCCATGCGGAACCCGTGCCCCATAAAGCATGGTTCGCGTCAAATCCCCAGTAGCCTTTGGGTGCCGGGAAATGAGAATACGTCTGGATCAGCTTGATGTAAACTGCTTCGTCGTTCCACTTGATCCCGGGCAGTGCCGCATAGCCCTGTGAAAGCCATTTGACAGCCATCAGAACAAAAGACAAAATGAACGGTGTCAGGATAAAAACAATTCTTAATACCCATACCCTTTTATCCGAAGTCTGATTTTTCTTTTTGTCTTTTCCGACCGGTTTCCTTGAATCTTTCTTCTCAGTGCTTTTCATACCTGTACATTATTAACCCATGATATCATTTCATAATTAAGTGTATTATATCACACTACGGCGTTCCATACCACAAAATTATGCATTTTGCCCCTCTTTTGTCACTCATTTTCCGATCTGCTTTGTTCCTATTTAATGTATTTTCAATGATCAGTGTAAAAAAAACGTTCAAAAGGGCAAAAAACAGGGGACTTATTCATGCTGAAGCGAAGCGGAAATCCTCCTGACAGGAGTACGCTTATTCCTCGTTGTATCGGCAGCGAAAAACAGAAAGTGTTAAGATACGTTTCCAAACGTTATTACACCATCAGAGAATTATGGACATTTTTTCAATGAAATGATAATATTTTAGTATCTTTTTTCAGAGGAGAAAGAAAATGAAAAAATTGCTTATAACAGGCGGAAACGGCCAGCTCGGCCGCGCCATAAATAATCTGTACGCGGGAAACAGCGAGATCGAATGCATCAATACCGATGTCGGAGAACTTGATATAACAAAACTCGAGGACGTCATTGAATTCGTTGACAAATGCAGACCTTACGCAATAATCAACTGCGCTGCTCATACAGCCGTCGACCTTTGCGAGGACCAGGAAGAACTTGCTTATAAGATCAATGCGATCGGTCCGAGAAACTTAAGCATTGCCGCAGAAAAATTCGGCTGCAAGATCATGCAGATAAGCACCGATTACGTATTCGCGGGCGATGCTTCAAAACCCTACAGGGAATTCGATATCGCTGCTCCTCAGGGTGTATACGGAGCCAGCAAGCTTGCGGGCGAAAACTTCGTAAAGGAATTCTCAACAAAGTATTTCATCATCAGAACCGCATGGCTTTACGGTGACGGAAAAAATTTCGTAAAAACAATGCTGCGTCTGGCCGAAGACAGAAACGAAATAAACGTTGTCTGCGATCAGGTCGGAAGTCCCACAAGTACTTTTGAACTCGCAAAAGCCATGGATTCTCTTATTTTCACGGAAAACTACGGAACGTTCCACGGAACCTGCGAAGGTGTCTGCTCTTGGGCCGACTTTGCTGAAGAGATTTTCAGACTTGCCGGAAAAGACGTTAAAGTCAATCACATCACAAGCGATCAGTATCCCGCAAAAGCAAAGAGACCCGCTTATTCGGTACTGGAAAATTACATGTTTAAGATCACAAACGGTTTTATGTTTGCCGACTGGCACGATGCCCTTACAGAGTATATGAAATGGCTTAACGAGCAGGCATAAAACGAAATACAAAGAATAAATACAAGTATTTGACTTAAAGCTTTAAAACGAAATACAAAAATATACCGATATTTGTCCAAAAACATCAAAAAAACTTCCAATCGCAATTGGAAGTTTTTTATTATCTTACTATTACAAGGCAGTACAGGAACGCAAAAGCAATTCCGAGGACCGCACCGCAGAACACCTGAAGAGGTGTATGTCCGACGAATTCTTTTAACTTGTCGTCATTCGACAACTCGGATCCGTTCTTTTTGAACAGATCGATAAACTCGTTCAATACCTTCGCCTGGTTACCTGTTTCTCTTCTGACGCCTGTTGCATCGTACATTACGACTATTGAGAGAAGTCCGGCTATCGCCACGAAATACGAGCCGACACCTTCATTGATAACAAGCGATGTGGTAAGCGCACAAACCGCAGCCGAGTGACAGCTGGGCATTCCGCCAGATCCGATAAGTCTTTCGGGTACGAATTTCTTTGTCATCTTAAGATGGATGATTGTTTTTATTACCTGCGCCAAAGCCCAGCTTAAAGCCGCAGACATAAGAACCTCATTGTGAACAAGGTCTGATAAAAATGTTATCATTGGTTTAAAAATCCTTTATTCCGCCGACGGCATGTTATATGAATTGCTATATGTTCCGGCACCGAGGTTAATCGTGCCTGTCTCGTTGTAAATAGCATATCCGTCTGCAGTATTTGTAACGCTTCCGCCTGTAAGTGTGAGGACGGAACCGCTTCTGTTGTTGTAAAGAACGGGATGGAATGAATCTCCGCAGCCCGTAACGCTTCCGCTTACGATTTCCATTGTGCCTGAATTGACAACGGTCATAACAGCGGGATTGCTGTGTGAAACTTCCGAATCCTTGATAGTGAGAACGCTGCTTCCGTTCTCGGAATTCCAGATGGCAACGGATTCGGTATCATTTGTGACGGTAACACCCTGAAGTGTCAGATCACCGTAATTAACTATACTTTTTGAAAACTCACCGTTAACGGAATTGGTAATCGTACCGGCACCGTAAATAGTCATCGTACCATTGTTTATGATGGTATCTTCGCCTACGCCGTCGATGGTAAATCCGCCCATTTCGATGTTGATCTGTGAGCCGGGCGCTGTGTTTCCGCCGCCCTTTACATCCTTTGTAAGATAAATTCTCTTTGATTCGGAGCCGATGTAATTGAACGCATCCTGAAGAGAATCAAATCCTATTCCGTCTACGGTAACAGGCTTGTCCTGATATTCAAAATAAACATTAACGGTTTCTTTGCCTGTGGTATTGGATGCTTCAAGCGACCATGTAGCCACATCCCAGATAATGGTTGCATCCTTGCTGTTTGATTCGATCGAAACAGCCTTATAAAAATTCCTGTCAGGTGCGCTTTCCTGCTCCTGACCGTCAACAATATATTTAACTTTGGGATCACCCGTTTCGTTTGAGCTGCATCCCGTAAAAAACATCGCTGCAGCAAGAACGGATGTCACGAATAAACATGATAATTTCTTCATAAATCACTCTTATTTTTGTCTGTTTTCGTTGTCTGACGAAATTGATTTTCCCAAAATGTCCGATTTGCAAAACACGAACATTTTTATGCTTACACACTCCGCAATTATACAATTATGTGAACCTCTTGTCAATCCGAAGAGGCTCTCAATTCCGCTCTTTCTATACAATATCTTCAACTTCGCAATACAAAGCGCGGGCAATTTTAATCAGGCTTTCCGCCCTTGCATGAGCAATATCTTTCTGCCCCTGTTCATACTGCTGGATCGTTCGAAGCGGTATTCCCGTTTTATCCGCAAGTTCCTTCTGACTTAAGCCTGCATAAGCACGCAGCCTTTTAAGTTTCAGAGAGTTTTGTTTATTTGATCTTTCATCAAGATAATCAACCAGATGCATGATATCCATCTCATGATATATCGAATACAGCGACACAAACACATCCATGTCTGCTATCTCATTTATTTCCTTAAAATTTTTGCCCGTATACCACTGATAGAAGCCGAGACTCCATCCGACCCAGTACTCAACGCTTCTCTGAACGCTGTATGAGGACTCTTTCAGTTCAACGTCTTCGTTCTCAAGAATAACTTCATACGCGAGCTCCGTTCCGGATTTACCCGCAACAACCGCAGATTCCCCTCTTTCAAATCTTTTGCTGTATTTGGATTTCAAAAAAAGATTATAAAACTCTTTCAGATCGTATCCATACGAATATACAGCCGTATCAAGCATATGCGCGAGCGTAATCTGAGCTTTATATAAAAGATTTTCATCGTAAGCATGCATCATCTTTTTTTATCTCCTTATCCAGAATCTGCATCATGTATATTTCGCCTTTTTTCCAGGGCTTCTGCCTCAGTTCAAAGTAGTCGCTTCTTGCCCTTTTGTCGCGTCTTTCCTTCTTTGGATACCAGACGGAAGAATCAACATAGACTGAATCTTCAAACTTGATCGTTTCAAAAGCTTTGGGGCTTTTTAAAACCACCTGCTCACCCATTTGTCCAAGCTCCATCGCACTTTTCAGTGTACCAAGCGAAATAGTGTTGTTAACGAAATCCTGCGCAAAAGAAAAGTAACTGTCATCGGCACGATATCCTTTAATAACATCATATTTTTCATAATCAACACTGAAATTTTCGATCAGATAAACTTTAGCTTCTCTTCCGAGGTCAGACTGAATATCGAAGCGTCGGTTCTTAAGCAGTATCACAAGCCATTCCAGAATACAATAATCATCGCTGTTCAGATTCAATACAGTCAATCCTGACATGTCGAGATTATATGCATTGGCAATTCCGTCTTCATCTGCACCGACAGCCCACTCTTTTGCCATGTCAGCGTCTTCCGTACAGTAAAAACCCAATCCGTAATCATTATTACTCTTTCCGTATCCGAAAATGGGCTGTTTTATTATTCTGTTGGATCCATGATAAAGTTTAATATTCATAAAATACCTTTCTATAAAAAAATAGTACTCCCCGAGGAGTACTGTGTCAATATTTTAATCCTGTTATGTGAAATCTGTTTAGTAACAATGGAAGTCCGTCTGCCTGCAAATGTATTTTTATACGGCAGGGCTTGCGAAATAACCAATTCCATTAAAAAAACAACAGCCTCCGTGCCGTTGTCAATTTACTGTAACAAACTCATTACGCCGTCGCTTAAATGATTTGCCTGTGACATCATCGATGTTCCAACCTGAGCGAGTATATTCTGTTTCGAGAATGCAACCATCTCAGTCGCCATGTCCGTATCGCGAATCTGACTTTCCGCATTCTGTGTGTTTTCAACTACATTTTCAAGATTGCTGATCGTATGTTCGAGCCTGTTCTGATAAGCTCCCATCCTGCTTCGTTCTCCGGATACGTAATCATTTGCACTTGAAAACTGCTCTAATGCATTTATCGCACCATTCTGCGTTGAGATATCAGCTCCGTCAATTCCCAATCTTGAAGTACTGATTCCCGGAAGTTTCATCTTTATCTGATCATCTTCGGTAAAACCTGCCTGAATGATTACATCATAATTTAACAGAACTTCTTCATCATTTGCATCATATGCCACTCCTGCGCCAACTAAAGATTTTGCCTGATTATCTGCAATCGAATTTGGATTTGCCATACCCGGGCGGTTATCGTACGCAATCATTTTCGCCGGATTGGACGAATCCTTTGTAAATACGGTGAAATGATCTCTCGGGTTTCCGTTTTCTGTTCCGGCAATTATTCTGTCTATCAACTCTTCTCCGGAAGAAACACCATTTATCGGAATGTTATAAATATAGTGCGAACCGCTCTGTTTCATGGAAGAATGAGAATCATCCGTAAATTTGATACTGTAATGGTTATTACACGTGGCACATTTGAGGTTAAAACCTGTATCCTTAAGAAGAGTGATGTTTGATTCGTTTACTCCCGAGAAATTTATGATACCCGAAATAAGTTTTTCCGTCGCTGAGGTTGGTGAATTCCCTGTCGGTCTGTCATATGTATCGTTAAAGTGTCCGGCCTGTATTGCGGGGCTGACATTTTTAATAAATCCGGGGAGATCGCCTTTAACTACCGGTCCCGAACTCTGCGTCTGAGTCGTTCCCGTCAAATCACCTTTCAGAACCGGAATTTCATTGAAATATGTTTTTTCTCTTATAGCATTTATTTCTTCTTTTATTTCATCAAGTTCAAGCTGAAGAAAAGAACGGTCTTCATCCGAGAGAGTACCGTTTGCGGCCTGCATACTCAGTTCGGTTCCTCGGTTAATCATATCATGAACTTCGTTCAGGGCACCGTCGGCAATCTGAACCAGCGAAACACCATCCTGACAGTTAGTAGTGGCTTTTGTAAGTCCTCTTATCTGCTTGCGCATTCTTTCCGAAATAGCAAGTCCTGCAGCATCGTCTGCCGCACGATTTATTCGATAACCCGAAGAAAGTTTTTCTGTAGACTTAGCTTTCTTTCCTTCGACTATATTATATTGTAACTGCGCATTAGCAGCCATTATATTAGTCTGAATAACCATATTAATAACAATACCTTTTTAAATTCCAATTATTTTATCGTCAAAAATATAGGATTCTTTAGTTTTCTGTCTACAACCCGTACTTTCTGATTTGCTGTCTCAAAATTTCTTCTACTCTGTCTAAAACCT
>JAIKXN010000019.1 GCA_024684055.1 Lachnospiraceae bacterium
GCGGGAATTGATTTCGGCGGAAAGCCTTTCTGGTACGATGAAATATACGAAACGGTAAGTGCAACGCTTATTTATACAACGGATAAAACAATCGAAGTCTATATGGGACAGAGCCTTTACGATAATCATGATATTCTTGTAGGAACGGTGTCTTTAGACGACAAGACATATTCAAGAGTCGAGAAGGCAATAGATCAGAAAATGCTTTATAAGATTGATCCCGGAACCGATGAAAATTTGTGCGACGGATTTTTTAGATACATTAATCTTTATGATGAAAACGATAAACTTTTAAAAGAGGTCGGAGCCTACGAGCCAACAAACCAAAAATTCCTCGATGTTTACCAAACTTTGCAGGAATGTATACCCTATGAAGAGGTGCATGAAATATACGAAAAGCAAAAGCAGGTTATGCGTTATAACGACTGTCTTTCCAACATCGGAAATTTAACCGGTGACAATCTGATTGCAACAGAAGCCCAAAAAATAATTACTCCCTTTGAGGATGGTGAAATGGTCAGTTCCGAGGAATGGATTGATGATACACAAAAGTGTTTCAGAATAAAGATAGTCAATAAGGAAGATAACAGGCTTAAGAAGGATTATTTCTTTTATCATGAGGATGCAAAGACGGTTATCCCGATAGCAGTGGATTATCCGGGCGCGGATGAAGTGGGCGCGAACCGCTACATCGAATACAACTGGGGAGAAACCGAGGCCAAACTGGATGATGTGAACTTTGACGGACACGAGGATCTTCTTATTACACTCGACAGAGAAGAAGGCAACCACAACAAAATCCGCTGCGCATATATTTTTGAAAACGGCGAGTTTGTTTATAATCCTTCTTTTGAAAAAATCACGAATTACCGGGCAGACCACAAAAATGCCGTAATACTAAGCGAACTGATAGACGGCAAGGCAATCAAAAAGAAATACAGCTACGATAAAGAGAGCAAAACCTTTGTTGAGACAGAATAAAAAAACGGCATCTTTGCAGGGCGGACCGGTATCCGAACCTTCGGAGGTGCTGTTTTTTTAGTGTAGAGTTTTCTTTTTTCGGATATAATTAAATGAGCAAAAAAAGTCGAGAATTTAAAAACACATTTTATGTATTATAGGCTCACAAGGAGATGAGCAGATGGACGAACAAAGAGAAGCGGTCAGAGCGATGCAGGATTATATCCGCGAACATATAAATGAAGATATAAACATAGCGGATCTTGCCGAAGTATCAGCTTTTTCACCGTGGTACGCAAGAAAATTATTCATTAAGCATGCAGGTATGACACCGGCGGTTTATGTGAGGCGCCTTAAACTGTCAAAGTCGGCCTTAAGGCTTCGTGATGAGAATCTTTCGGTTCTCGATGTCGCCATGGATATGGGCTTCGGAAGCGTGGACGGTTATCAGCGTGCATTCAGACGTGAATTCGGCTGTAACCCGAAAGAGTATTCCTCGAGTCCGGTTCCGATCTGGCTCTTTACTCCTAATCTGATAACGGTTAAAGAAAGGAATGTGAGCAAAATGAGTGATACAAGAAATATTTTTATTCAGGTTGTAGAAAAGCCTGCAAGAAAGGTCATTATCAAAAGAGGCATAAAGGCCGACGAGTACTTCAGTTACTGTAAGGAAGTAGGCTGCGATGTCTGGGGACTTCTTAAGAGCATCAAATCCATAAGCGGCGAACCGGTTTGCCTCTGGCTTCCCGAGAATATGAGAAAGCCCGTAACTAACGTATATGTTCAGGGCGTTGAAGTTGAAAGCGATTACAGCGGAAGTGTTCCCGAAGGCTTTGAAATCATCGATCTTCCCGCATCTGAGTATCTTTTATTCAGAGGCGAACCTTTTGAAGAAGAGAATTATGTTGAAGCCATCACGGAAATGTGGGAAGCGGAAAAGAAGTATAACCCCGATTTCATTGGGTATGAGTGGGATGATTCAAATCCGAGAATCCAGCTTGAGCCCATCGGCGAGAGAGGTTATATCGAGCTTATGCCCGTAAAGAAGACTAAATAGTCCGGTTCGGGGGACGAAGTTAGTGGCTCATTTTTGTACCGTCAGGGTCGGAGAAATCCGGCCCTTTTTTAATGAAAACTCTTTTTCGGGAGTGAAATAATGATAGAAAGGGAAAGATTTTTGGGAAACAGGATAATAAGAAAACAAAAAATGATAAAAACAATTTTATAAAAAACTTTATTATCCATACCAAAATATGACATAATATATCTTGAGAATGTTATTTCAAATTATGTATGTTTATCCACTGCCGGGCTGATTATTTGAATAAGTCGGATATACATGGAAAGACAAGGGGTTAATATGGAAAAATCAAAAGTATATTTTACCGATTTCAGAACCGTACTGGGAGTTCCGCTTACTTTGAAACTTCAGAAACTGATCAAAAAAGCAGGAATGAATACTATTGATATGGACGGAAAGTTCGTGGCAATCAAAATGCATTTCGGAGAACTCGGAAATCTTGCATATTTAAGACCGAATTATGCGAAAGCCATAGCAGATGTTGTTAAAGAATGCGGCGGACTTCCTTTTCTGACGGACTGCAATACGCTTTATCCCGGAAGCAGAAAGCATGCCCTTGAGCATCTTGACTGTGCCAATATAAATGGTTTCAATACTGTTACAACCGGTTGTCAGATCATTATCGCAGACGGTTTAAGAGGAACAGATGATATCATCGTTCCGGTTCCAAACGGAGAGTACTGCAAGGAAGCCTATATCGGACGTGCGGTTATGGATGCGGATATTTTTATTTCGCTCAATCACTTCAAAGGCCATGAGCAGGCCGGATTCGGCGGAGCGATCAAGAATATAGGTATGGGTTGCGGAAGCCGTGCCGGAAAGATGCATCAGCATAACAGCGGACAGCCTCACGTCAATGCAGACAGATGCAGGGGATGTAAGAGATGCGCAAAGGAATGCGGTTCCGACGCCATAAGTTACGGTGAAGGAAACAAGGCATGGATTGATCCGGAAAAATGTAAGGGATGCGGTCGCTGCATCGGTGCCTGCGCTTTCGATGCCATTGCGAATAATAACTGGGATGCACCGCAGATGCTCGGAAGAAGAATGGCTGAGTATTCGGCAGCAGTTATAAGCGGAAGACCCAATTTCCATATCAGTCTCATTACCGATGTTTCACCCAACTGCGACTGTCACGGCGAAAATGATGCTCCGATTCTGCCCGATATCGGAATGCTTGCATCATTTGATCCCGTAGCGCTTGATCAGGCGTGTGTGGATCTCTGCCAGAAGGCAGACCCCATCAGAAACAGTCAGCTTGGTGACAATATGGCTAGCGAGCATTTTCATGATCATGGAGATGTATGGCATAACAGCAATCCAAATGTTTCATGGGCGGAAACACTGGAACACGCCGAAAAAATCGGAATCGGTTCACGTGATTACGAACTTATCGTTATGAAATAGAAAAACTTTTGACATCCGAAAAAGTCAGTATTTGCAGTACTTGAAAGGCTTTTTCGGGTGCCTTTTTTTATTGCTTTTCGTGAATTTTAACAAAATTGAATTCAGGGCGCAGAAATTGGCTTAGCCTCATTGCAATGGTGATTTTAATGTATTGAATAAGAATAAAAGCAGAATAATTTTTTAAAGGGTTTCAGTTTTGCGAAGATTGCAGACTGAAACTTTTTTTTACGTTTCGGGATTGACAAAATCGCTTAAAGATTTTAAAATGACACTATGTCATTTTTGATTTATCGGAGAGAAATATGCCAAGAGTCAGTGAAGAATACTTTGAGAAAAAGCGAAAAGAAATTGTTGATGCAGCATACAGGGTATGCGTGAGAAAGCCCATAACATCAGTGGTTATGAATGATATAATCGCCGAAGCGGGTTTTTCACACGGCGTAATTTACAAATATTACAAGGACCTTGATGAGGTGCTTAGAGATCTTGTAATTTCCATCAATTCCCAAAACAGAATCGATG
The DNA here is from genome assembly GCA_024684055.1 of Lachnospiraceae bacterium. Lineage (GTDB taxonomy): Bacteria > Bacillota > Clostridia > Lachnospirales > Lachnospiraceae > UBA3766. Next base: position 3,971 of record JAIKXN010000019.1, read on the forward strand.
AAAGACTGGATGAGATTCTTTCAAAAGCTGATAAGAAAAACTGGGAAGATATAATTCGCAACATCGGAAGGATGCTTGCAGATTATCTTGTCGAGGTCGGAACGGATGTCCTTAAAATCTCTTTGTACAGCGATATGCTTGCAATGAGCGAGCCCGAAAGAGTCAGCAGAATCGCAGGTGAACTCGGAAGCGAAAATCAGAGCCCGCTTCTTTATCTGGTTATTAAAATGGCAGGATATCTTGAAAGCGTTATTAAAAAAGAAGGCTTAAAACCGGCAAAATCCGTTGAGGAAATCATTCAGTTCATAATCGTCAATTACCACGGAATTCAGACGGGTTACGTTCTGACTTCCTGTATGGATGCAGAGCAGATTAACGGAAAATACGATCCGGCGGAAATGTTTTCGGTTATGTCGGAATCGGTGATTCTTCTGATGAAGGGTAGCAGATAAAGAAAGGTTGGCAGTTATGGTTTTTCATACATTTGGAGACATTGCAAATAAGAGTATCGTGCTTGTTCACGGCATGCTTACACCATGGCAGATCTGGGAAGGGGCTGTCGAGGTTTTTTCGAAAGATTATTTCGTTATAGTTCCGGAACTTGATGCGCATACCGAAGAGGAAAAGAGCACATTTGTTTCTATTGAAAAAGAAGCAGAGACAATCGCAGATTATATTCTCAATAATCGTGACGGTAAAATCTTTATGCTCGCAGGTCTCTCGATGGGAGGGCGAATCAGTGCGACGGTTGCGAAAGACAAGAGACTCAGTATAGAGAATATCGTTCTCGACGGAGCGCCGCTTCTACCGCTTCCGAAACTCGCGGTAGCTGTAATGAAGAAGAGTTATATTTCCATAATCAGAAAGTCAAAGATAAGAGACAAGAATACTATTGAGAACTGCAAAAGAAATTTTCTTCCGGAAAAATATCTCGAAAGTTTCTTTAAAGTTGCGGACAACATGGAAGAGGATTCAATCGGAATCATTCTTGAATCGGTTTTCGAAAAGTTTGATTTTACGGAATATGATGAGAAAATGCATATTCTTTGCATGCATGGTACAAAGAGAAATGAGTCGCTTTCAAAGAAGGGTGCATACAAATTAAAAGAATTAAATACTCAGACTCAAATAAACAGTTATGAGGGATATGCGCATGCGCAGCTTCTTTGTTATGAAGAACAAAAATGGATAAAGGAAGTGAAAAAATGGCTGAAGGCGTAATAAACGGAAGTGCAAAAATCGGTAATACCGAAATGTATTATGTGGCATTTGGAAAAGGAAAAAGAAATCTTGTAGTTTTACCCGGACTCTCGGACGGACTTGCTACGGTTAAAGGAAAAGCCGCATTCATAAAGGGCGACTACAAAAAATATTATGAAGATTTTAAAGTATATATGTTCAGCCGTAAGAATGAGATGCCCGAAGGCTATTCCATAAGGGACATGGCTGAAGATCAGGTAACCGTGATGAAAAGTCTCGGAATTGAAAAAGCAAGTGTTCTGGGAGTTTCCCAGGGAGGTATGATAGCACAGTACATCGCCATCGACCATCCCGAAGTAGTGGATAAACTCATTCTGGCCGTTACAGCGCCGTATGCCAACAAAGTTGTAACGGATGCCGTCAGCGGATGGATAGAAATGGCCAAGAATGAAGATCAGGTAACGCTGATGGTCGACACCGCCGAGAAGATGTATTCCGATTCATACATGAAAAAGCACGGAAAAATGTTCCCGCTTATTGCCAGATTTACAAAGCCCAAAACATACGACCGTTTCTTAAGAAACGCATACGCAATCCTTGATTTCGATGCAAGATCCGAACTCTCAAAAATTAAATGTCCGACCTATATTATATCCGGATCGGATGACAAAACTGTCGGAAATGATGCGGTTCACGAGTTTTCTGAGGGAATAACTGATACCGAAACTTACATCTACGAAGGACTCGGCCACGGAACTTTTACTGAAGCCAAAGATTTTTATGACAGGATATTGGAATACCTGAAAAGCTAAATGACCTACTAACCCCGTCCCCATGTGTCAAAACAAAACGCTGAACCGATATGGCTCAGCGTTTTGTTATACTTTAAAGTTATGATGCTTCGAAGATCTGTAAACTCTTTCTGATTCGCGTTTTTTCTGGCGGTTGTTCTTTTTGATTTCTCTTTTTGCAAGGATAATCTTTTTGTATACGACAAGGACTATCGTAACGAGAACAACGAAGCCGACAAGCGAAATGAGGATTATTTTGATGTTTACGAAAATTGATTTACCGTCTTTGTTGCTTATGTATGAAACGTCTTCCGAAGCGGTTTCGGTTGTGCCGTCATTGTCGAAAAGGGTTGTTTTCTGGGTGTTCAGCATGATGTCCGCATATCCGACCACATTCGAGTTGAATGAGTATTCGGCTTTGGCAACGGCATTGTGATTTTCGGTGTCGTATACGACGTTCATTTTGAGATCTTCAAAAGTGGCGGTATTCGGAAGAACGAGGTTTGCGTTGTCGTTAAGTTTGAGGATGTCTACTGAATCTCCGAAAATGTCTGTGCCTGTTTTGAAGAAGCCGCTTGTGTCGGAATCGAAACTGAATTCCTTGCCCTTTATCGATTCCATGGAGAAATTGTTGAAGCCGTAATCGAAAAGAGCGATTGTATCAGTGAACTGGTAAGGCGATTCGTCCATGAGGACTACGCAGATAAGCTTCATTCCGTCTTTCTTTGCACATGATACAAGGGTCTGACGTGCTTTGTCGGTGTAACCTGTTTTGGAGCCCACGAGATATTCGTAATAATACTTTTTGCCTTCCACGAGCATGTTCTTGGAGTTGACTGTGAAAGTATCGGGCTGTGTGGGTGTTGCCTCGAATTCAACCTTCGGCGTTCTTGCTATTTTACAAAGCACTTCATAGCTGAAGAAATCTTTTGCGAGGATTGCGAGGTCGTAAGCCGATGTGTAATGCTCGTCATCGTAAAGACCGTTGGCATTTACGAAATGAGTGTTCTTGAGTCCACGTTCCTCTACTCTTTTGTTCATCATTTCAACGAAGCCGTCCATGCTTCCGCCGATGTCCTCGGCAACCGCGTTGGCAACCTCATTTGCACTGCCTACGAGGATCGCTTCGTAAGCCTTCTGCATGGGAATCGCGTTTCCCGGATCAATTCCGACCTTTGAACCGTCCCAGGGGACTGAGTTTACCGCTTCTTTCGAGAAAGTAACGGTGTCGTTTAAATCGGAGTTTTCAAAAGCGAGCGTACATGTAAGGATCTTGGTTGTACTTGCGGGATAAAGGCGTTCGTCGATATTCTTCGAATAAAGGATCGCGCCGGTTTCCGCTTCCATAAGGATCGCTGCCTGAGCCGATACTTCCGGTCCCTGAGGCCAGTCGGGTATTGCGTTCGACTGGATCGGAAGGGCTTTTCTGGCTTCCGCCATTGCTTCATAATCAGGCGGATCATCCGCTGAAATATGAACAGCCGGAGCCAGGATAAGTGCGGCCGACAGGGATAAAGGTATTAGTTTATAAAACAGTTTCTTGATTTTCATAAGTTTCCCTTATCGCTAAAATCAAATTGTATAAACAGGAATAAACCTGAAATTATTTTGTCCGATCTTTTTGAAATTTTATTCCTGATTTTCAGACGTCTTTTCTTTCCGATCGGCATCATTTTTCTGTGTCTTTCCGGTTTTTTTCTTTTTACCGAAAACAAGGAATTTGGAAAATATGTAGTTTGCGACCGTAACGAGAACGGCTGAAATAAAAATCTTTACAAACCAGTAGTAAATCTTTTCTTCGGTGTCGATATTCGAAAAATGGATTCCGATAAAACCGATCAGTCTGATAAAAAGAGACTGAAAACTTACGATGTTGATGAAAAACCACATTACGATAACGTCGAGAATCCATGTGGAAACTCGAGAACCCGCGAATTTTGCAAATTCGGGTATGATGTTTTTGTTCTTGCTCTTAAATACCCAGGCTCTGTTTAAAGGATACGCGAAACAAACTCCGACTACCCAGCTGATGGTATTGATCAAGAAATTCTGAAATGAAACATTCGAATCGAGAAAGAATTTTGCCACAAAGCAGGCGAGCCATGAAACGATGGTTGTGAGCACGCCCACAATGAGGTAAACAATTATTTCTTCATATTTTTTGTAAAGTTCCTTTATCTTTTCCATTTACTGATTTTTCCCTGAAATATTATAAATATTTAAGTTGATTATTTCTCAAAACTATTCCTGCAGCAAATGCTGACCGTTTGTTTTCATCCGATTAGAGATAAAAACTGTTATCGGATTACAGCGATGCCATCCGCCGTATAGATAACTACTTAGTCGTTGCAATAATATCAGCGATGCACCAGTGAGGATTATCCGTTCCGTCATCCGTATCATCGATATTAATGAAGAATACGGTTGAGTCGAAGTCGTTTGAAATCTTCTCTTTAGTTCTCGTAAGGATCATGTTCTTGGAGAATGCAATGTGAACGGAGTAGCATACATCCGAATATTCGCAGTAGTTGTCGATCACAAGGTTCGTGTATTTCGGATCGTCAAATACGTGTGCGGAGGTGAATGTGATGTCAACGCCGCCTGCCCACTGTTTAGCCATATTCCAGTAGTCGGAATCCTTGATGAGGAAGGACTGAACCGTGGCGAGGCCGTAATTTGCACCGCTTAAGTCGGCGGTGTTAAAGTCTTCGTACATCTGGATCATGTTGAGAGCTTCCGCTTTTCTGATATCGGGCATTTCCGATGAAGCCGAAGCGTAAGCAGCTTCGATATGATTTCCGTTTCGCTCGTAATTTACTTCTTCGCCGTCTTTGTTGAGGATCTTGATATCGCAGTCGGGCAGAGCATTTTCAATTTTGTATTCGACATATTCCGGCATGGGAACATAATTCGAAACATATTCAAACTGGGAAACCGTTTTCTTTACACCGGTCTGATAACTTTCGGATACGGGAATGCCGTCAACAACGGGAGTGTATCCTTCGGGAACCATGAAGGTGTAGTTGCTTAAATTAATACTGCATACGGGTTCGATGGTATCGACATCCCAGTCCATGATCGTAAGGATCGCAAAGATCTTGGTCTGGCTTACTGCTTTAAGCGTAAGTCTTGCAACGACGTTACCGTCAGCCATAATGTTGTAAACAGGCGATTCGGTAATATAATTCGTAGCGTCCTTCTCAGCGGTGAATGAAGAATAACCGTCGAGAGAAGAAATGTAATCATTTATGATTCCGTCCGTATCGACGAATGAAAGGTCAAGTGTTTCGAATGTAAAATCCGAAGTGTTAAAGCCGTGTGATTTTGCTTTGTCCGTAAATTCCTTCATGTAATTTTCCACGAAATGTTCGGACTGGGAATTTTCATATTTCTTAAGACAGGAATCCGTGTAAGCCAGGAAAGCTATCGATAAGATCAAAAGAACCACGGCATAACCCGCAAGTGCGAACCAGAATACCTTTGATGACTTTTTCGGAGTCGGTTCCGTGTACTTTGAACTTCTTGCGGATATTTCTCCGGAAGGTCTTCTTGAAGAAGATTGTGAAGAAGGTCGTCTCCGGGAATTACCGGAGGAAGGGCGTTTCTGCGAAGAAGCGCCGGTTCTTCGTCTTTCGGATTCTATCGCATCCCTTGCTGCGGGACGCTTTGAAAGGTCTATTTCTTTGTGCTTTCTTACTGCATCTCTTTCCGAAACAGCACCGTCGGTGTCGCGTCTTCTTACTCTTTCGCCCGAAGGTGTCTCGGGATAAACGGGTTTCTGCTCGCGTGAAGGAGGATTGGAAGCTCTCTCTGCGCGAAGCGATTCGGGAGATACATTTCTTCTTTCCGCCTGTCCGGCAGGTCTTTCCCTTCTTTGCGAAGGTGTTCTTTCGGCCGAAGGTCTCGTGCTTCCTTCAGGCATATTTCTTGTTGAGCCTGTCTTGGGTGCGTGAGGATCTTCCTTTAATCTGCGCATTCTTTCGTTTGCGAGTTCACGCATCGAAGGCTGTTTTCTGTTTCTGTCAGGAGTGTTGTTCATATTGTCTGCCATTTTGCTGCCTCCTAGTTCTTGGGCATTACCGCGAATGCCGTCGGTAATTTCCATGATGAATTTTTATAATAGAAGGTAACGCTCGACATTTCGTACGCACCGTTGTAAACCATAGTGGATGAGCTTCCGCCGTCAAGGTTGGCTGCGTTAACCGCACCGTATTCCTGCATGATTCCGATAAGGTCGGAAGCGGTGGCACCGAGGTGTCCGCTTGCGCCACGTCCGTCGGTTACAAGGAAAAGAACCGCACCGTCGGCACGCTGTCCGATGGCAGTACGGGGATTGGCACCCGAACCCGTTCCGTTCAAAACTCTTGCCTCGCCGTTGGAAATAAGCGAAACGAAATGGTTGTTGGCATCGGATGATTCTTCCTGGAAGCAGTGAGCATCACGAATGCCTTCTTCTTTAACATAAGCCTCAAAATCGGAAGATGACATTCCGGAGATGTCTTTAATAATAAGAATGTTGTCGTTGTTAAATCCGATCATGTAAAGGCCGGGAAGAATGGAAGGCTGGTTATATGTGATCTGGCCGTTCTCGACAACAACGCCGAGAGGCTGACCGCCTTTGTTACCTACAGATACATAGATACCTGCGTTTACGCCGCCTACGGCACCTTTGTCCGCAATTATCTCGTCAAGGTTTTTGCCGTATTCGCCCCATGATCCGTTTTTGCTTGTGGTTGCCATTACAACCTGGGAAGGATCCTTGATTATCATCATCTTGGCGAAGAAAGCACGGCCCGAAATTTCTTCAATCCTGATACCGTTTTCATCGAATACTTCAGTATCAGAAGACGCATCCGCTGATTCGGAATCGGCATTGTCCGTATTGATGGAAATAAGCGATGTGTCTACGGTCGTATCGACTTTTTCCATTGAGTTTTTATCTACGATTTCCTGAATTTCCTCGTCGCTGCATACCCAGTTTGCAAGGAATTTAAGCTGACCGGTTTCAAGAATTGTGGTGATAAAAAGTGTTCTTGCCGCTTCGGAAGGACCGTTACAGCATTTCTGAAGCATAATGTAAAATGTTCCGAGGACAAAAAATAAAGTCACTGCGATAACAAGCAGAACCTTTAAAACAGGTCCCATTATCTTTTTTAACATATAAACCTCCGTACGCCCGGTTTGACCGAGTGAATCTTTTGGAAAAATTTGCTGCGCAAAATGACGCGGCAGTAATTATTTTTTCTTCCTTGAAGCGAAAACCCAGTTCTGCTGGATCCTGAAGCTTAAGAAGAACAGGAAGGAATCCACAACGACTTTAATAAGCGTGTCGAAAAGGCTTCCGTCCGTTAATTTGAAAATGACGGTCGAGAAAAGGTATACAAGACCGGTCGAGGCAGCCAGCTGGCAGACACAGAGAATGTAGTATTTAACCATGGTGGCGCCGTATTTATCCTTCGATTTGAAAACGACTTTCCTGTTGATGGAAAAGTTTACAAAGGAACTTACAAGTCGTGCGATCGCTTCGGCAAGGATGATTCTTAATTCGTCTGAAAGGCCGAGCCTGCCGAAGACAAGGTTGAGTACGGTAAAAAGCGTAACATCAACGATCGTGGATGCGAGTGAGCTCGCAAGGTATCTGATTATTATACCGTAGATTCTTATGGAATCGCGGATCGGTCTGAAATGCGAAGTTGCGTTTTCTTCGATGTAAACGGTGGAAATAACGGTTTCCCTGAATTCGATTCCCGCCTGCTTTACCGCGAAGAGCTGATTTGTTTCATATTCGTAACGGTCGCCGTCGATCTCGGTCATCAGTTTCAGATGCTCAAAGGGAATGGCGCGAAGGCCGGTCTGCGTATCGCTGACGTTGATTCCGCATAAAAGTCTGAAAACTGTTCTCGTTATAACGTTTCCGAATTTGGATCTCGCGGGAACGGACTTGTCGTTAAAATCGCGAACACCCATAACGAAAGCGTGAGGATTCGCTTCCAGAAGTTCGATACATTTAATAACATCTTTTGCAAGATGCTGTCCGTCGCCGTCAACCGTAATGACATTGGGCTTGTTGGGACGGTTTTCGAGAATATATTCAAAGGCGGTCTTCATGGCGCGGCCTTTTCCCTTGTTCACCTCATGAACGAGCAGGGTTACTCCGGGAAAAGCTTTTGCCTCTTCGAAGCGTACCTTATATTCTTCCTTACTTCCGTCATCCACGAGTACGATATCCTCGAAACCCGCGTCAAGAAGACTTTTGACGGTGGATACTATTTTTTCATCCGGATTTAAGCTGGGGATGATAACAGTTGCATTCATAGATTTTCTTCCTAAAATTTGGTCTGGGTTTAAACATCCTGTGAGGATGATTTTTAACTGTTTTCTGTGTTTTCGTCCGAAGCATCCGTTTCAATCGCCTCTTTAACGGCTTCTTTGGCGGGATGCTTTTCCTGCCATTTCTTAATGATCATATCGCCAATGATGCAGACGATGACACCGATGGCAGCACCGGTAATCGCGCCTCCGATAACATCGGTGGGATAGTGGATTCCGACATAGAGTCTTGAAAATGCGATAAGCACTGCGACAACCATGGCCGGAACGGAAAACTTCTTGGGCAGCGTCTTAAGATAAACGGTTGCTGCCGCGATGGATGCGCCCGTGTGGCCTGACGGGAAAGACGGATCCCCTGCTTCATCGATGATAAGGATAAGATCCGTTATTATCGTGTAGGGACGGGGTCTTCCGATAAGGTTTTTAAGGATTGCATTGTTGATAAGTACCGACATGAGAAGAGCAAGGAGAGCAAAAAAACCTGCTTTTCTCGTCTTTTTCGGAATGAGCAAAATAACCGAAAGTACGATCCAGAATACGCCGGCATCACCGAGATGGGTAATGGTCGTAAAAAAAGGCGTAAGTATGGGATTTCTCAAAACATCCTGGATCCATAAAAGAATTGCCGAATCAAAATTAAGTATTGCCGTATACATATATGTCCTCGTTTTCTGCTGAAAATTTTCACACAATCCAATAAATTATATCAAAATAAGGAAACGATTACAACACGGATTGACGAAAGAGGGATATAAAAAACCACAAATAATATCGATATATTGTGGATTTTTGAAACAAAATACACATAACCTGTGATATAATGTGTGCTGTAAGTGTAAAAGAGAGAACGGAGCCGTAAAAAAGGTTCGGATGGAGAGGCGAATGAACAAACCCGCCGCAAACAGCAAACTGGATATTTTAAGGATCGTTTCGGCACTGGCCGTGGTTTTGCTTCACGTAAGTTCCGACTATATCGACCTTTATCCCGCAGGCAGCACGAATTTTAACATTGCTGTATTCTTAAATTCGCTTACGAGATTCGCCGTTCCCGTGTTCGTGATGATCAGCGGCGAACTTTTCCTCGACAGAAAAAAAGACATAAGCTTAAAGAAAATCTGGATGCATAATATACTCAGACTTTTTATCATCTATCTTGTCTGGTCATTCGGGTATTACGTATTCCAGAGCATTTACTTCTGGAAATTCGATTTTTACAGACAGGGAATCGTGCGCACCGTAACCGGGATTGTCTATGCGACGAATCACCTCTGGTTCATTGGAATGATCATCGGTCTTTACGCACTCACACCCATTCTCAAAAGCTGGCTTAAAAATGCAGATGAGAAAAACGTTCGTTATTTCCTCACGATCTTCTTCGTATTTCAGATACTTCGAACGACATTTACGCTTCTTATCAACAAATCCCTCACAGACGAAATATCGAAATTCCTTACTTTTACCGAAGTATCGGGGTATCTGGGCTATTATGTTCTCGGCTTTTATCTGTCCGAATATAAGGTGAAAAAGAGTTTCAAAACGGCAGTGTACGTCTTTTTCCCCATCGGAATTCTGCTTAATTTCCTTATATCCGTGCTCATGTCAAAGGAGCAGGGCAGCTACACACCCGGTATTTACGACAGTTTCGGAGTATTCACGTTTATAAACTGCATTGCAGTATACCTTTTAGTTGCCGATTTATGCGCGAAACAGAAGGAGAGGGCAAAAATACCGGCAAACATCGCAGCCGACACGCTCGGCATATATCTTTCGCACATCATGCTCTGGGAGATCGCAAAAAACGAGCTCGGAACGGACTTCCTTCCTTTGCCCGTTTTAAATATGATCGCAGCGACGGCTGCAATATTTGTAATAACATTGTTAATTTCGGCGGGACTTCGAAGAATCCCGTTCATAGGCAGGTATCTGGCGTAAAATGGAATACACACTTATACGAAGCGCGCGTCGGACAATGTCGATCGAGATCAAAAACGACGGCGAGATAATCGTAAGAATACCCAACAGAATAACGAACAGAGAGGCCCGTAAATTCGTCGAGGCAAAAAGAGACTGGATCGAAAAGAATCTGGAAAAGATCGAGAACCGGCGCGAAGCGGGACCTGTGGAAAAATTCACCGAAACGGAACTTAAGATAATAAGAAAAAAAGCAAAACGCGAAATACCCATTCTCGTCGACTATTATGCGGAAAAGATCGGAGTAAACTACGGAAATGTATCGATCCGCGCCCAGAAGACACTCTGGGGAAGCTGCACATACGAAGGCAATTTAAACTTCAACTGCCTGCTCGTTCTTCTTCCGGAGCGCGTCATGAGATATGTCGTCGTACACGAACTTTGTCACCGAAAGGAAATGAATCATTCCAAAAAATTCTGGAATGAGGTGGCAAGGGTACTTCCGGACTACAAAGAACTGAGAAAACAACTCAAAGAAGAGGGCGGTTTTTTACTTGAAAAACTGTGACAAATGGACAAAATACGGCTGTTTTAGCGTGCTTTTGCCCATTTTTTTATTAAAAATATTCAAAAATCACTATATTATGTGGTAAAAGTGGTCAAAAATGCGTATATTTAGGCATTTTTTATTGACAAATGCCCTAAAAAACACTATAAATATATTAGTGCTTGAAGAGAGCACAGGAAAAACGTAAAAATGGTATATAGGAGGAGTTCATAATGAACAAAACAGAATTAGTTGCAGCTATCGCTGACAAGACTGGTTTATCAAAGAAAGATGCAGATAAGGCACTCGCTGCTTTCATCGATGTAGTTGGTACAGAATTAAAGAAGGGTGGAAAGGTTCAGTTAGTTGGATTCGGTACATTCGAAGTTGCTAAGAGAGCTGCAAGAACAGGTCTTAATCCTTTAACAAAAGAAAAGATCAAAATCAAAGCTTCCAAGGCTCCTAAGTTCAAAGCTGGTAAGGCTTTAAAGGACAAGGTTAACACAAAATAATCTAAGCCAATGATAATTTCACGGATCTCGGGTTTTCCCGGGATCCGTTTTTTTCGCAAGGATGTGTAAAAAACTTTAATGCCTCGCGTGCGACGGTTGCGGAGATTTCAGGCTTTCCCTGTCGATTAATATTTACATTAACGGAATAGTTTTATAAAATTAGTACACATAACACGTGCCAGAAAGCGTGTTTTCGGGTATACTGAAAATTGCACAAAATAACAAAATGTAGATGACGGATTTTCCGGACGGTTTTTCCAAAAGCCGTTTTATGGGATCATCGGGAGGGAAAAATGAGACTCGACAAGTATTTAAAAGTATCCAGACTTATAAAAAGAAGAACGGTTGCAAACGAGGCGTGCGATGCCGGAAGAGTAACCGTCAATGACAAGGTTGCAAAGGCTTCGACGGATGTCGGAATCGGTGATGTTGTAAGCATAAAATTCGGGGAGAAAACGGTTACCGTAAAAATCACCCGCATAACCGAATCGATCCATAAAGAAGATGCTAAAGATATGTATGAAATTATGTAACCTCGACATACATATTGTGGTTAACATAAGTGCATATTACACTTTTTATAAAAAATAGTCAAAAAGCCCGTAAATAGTAAACAAAACGAATGTTCGATTTAAAAAATTTTTTCAAAAAAGGTTACATAATTCGCTAAAAAACGTTTGACATAGCTTCCGGGAAATCGTAAACTATTTATGTCAACTGTGGGGGACACGGATGTTTTTCACGTTGATTAAATGCATGAGAAGGTAAAGGGAGTTTACGATGAACTGGTGGCGTATACCGGCGTACAGAATTCAAAAATTTAAGAAAAGTTCTCTTATAACGCCGATAGCGGTATTGGTTTTGATCCTTGTACTTATTACAGCAGTCGGTGTCGGATGCGGATCATTAAGAAGCAGAAAGAAAATGTATGATGCCGAGATTGAGAGATACAAGAATCTCATAGCTTCCGAAGAAGTCAGAAAAGATGAAATCGCAGAGTATGCAAAATATACTCAGACGACATCATTCTACGAGGAAGTTGCCAGAGAGAAATACAGACTTGTACATGATAACGAAATCTTATTTGTTACCGAATAGATAAGGAAAATGACGGGGCGGTTCGAAAAACGAATTGCCCCTTTTTATACGCAGGGGCTTGCGCTGATAATTCAGGCTTTACCCGGCGCACGAAGCGAAATGTCAGTCATTCTGCCATATTGCATAAATGTCAGGCAGAATCCGTTATCCTGCCCAATTACATAAATGTCAGTCAGATTTCTTCATCCCTGTCGCAGTACATAAATGTCAGTTGAATTCCGTCATGTTAAATAAATGTAAAAATGAAAGAAGTTTTAGATTATATTAAGAAAAACAATTTAATAGAAAAGCACGATAATATAATCCTCGGAATTTCAGGCGGGGCAGATTCCGTATGCCTTCTTTTTATTTTACAGGAAATAAAAGACGAGTACGGACTGAACATACTCGGTGTCCACATAAACCATCTTATCAGGGACTGCGCGGGCGAGGACGAGAGATTCGCACTTGAAATCTGCGAAAGATTCGGGGTTGAATGTGTTTCTTTTAAGACGGACTGCGTAAAACTATCCGAAGAAACCGGGCTTTCGCTCGAAGAAACGGGAAGAAACGAAAGATACAGACTTTTTAACGAAACAGGCGAGAAAAAATTCGGCGCGGGAAACTATAAGATTGCGGTGGCGCATCACATGGACGATCTCGCCGAAACGCTTATTTTTAATATGACAAGGGGCACCGGAATTAACGGCCTTGCGTCCATTAAGGCAAAAAAAGGCAATATCATCCGCCCTCTTCTTGGATTAAACAGGGAACGGATCGAGGAGATTTTAAAAGAAAACGGTCTTTCGCATGTTGAAGACGAAACCAATTCGAGCGACGATTACGCGAGAAACAAAATAAGGCATAAGATCATTCCCGTTTTAAACGAGATAACGCCGAAAGCCACGAACCACATGGCTTCTCTGGCAGCACTTCTTTCCCGGACGGAAGATTATCTTGATGAGAAAACAGAAGAACTTACGGGAAAATACGTCGAAGAGAGAGACGATTCGTTATTTATTTCCGAAAAACTTATGAAAGAACATCCCGCAGTGAACACGAGAGTTCTTCACAAAGCCTTAAAAACCGTTGCGGGAAGGGCAAGAGACATCTCCGCCGTGCAGATCGAAGCGCTTGCGGAACTCTTCGAATTACAGCCCGGAAAGAAAAGAGATTTCATATATAATATGGAAGCCGTCAGAGTGTACGACGGTGTGCAGATCAGAAAAAAGACCGAAAAAGACACGGAAAGAGGGGAAAAACTGCTCGAAAAACTTCATTATGAGATCATTGAGAATCAGAATTCACAAAATATCCCCAAAGATTTATACACGAAATGGTTTGATTATGATAAAATAAAAAATTGTCCGAGTATAAGATTTCGACAGGAAGGAGATTTCCTGACGATAAACGATCAAAACGGCAGAAAACTTCTTTCGGACTATATGATAAATGAAAAAATCCCTGCAGACAGGCGCGATGAAATCCCCCTGCTTGCCGACGGAAATCATATCATATGGGTGGTCGGATACCGGATAAGCAACACTTATAAGGTAACACCGGAAACAACAAGAATCCTGGTGGCAAAATATGAAAACCAGGATGAATAAGTTTTGATAAGTTCATTTTAAAGGAGTACTTTATTATGGAAAAAATAAGTGTAATGATTTCCGAGGAAGACGTAGACAAGAGAATACGTGAGATCGGAGAAGAGATAACAAAGAAATATCAGGGAAAAGAAGTTCTTCTTATCTGCGTGCTTCGCGGCGGAAGCTTTTTCATGTGCGAACTCGCAAAGAGGATCAACCTTGATGTAAAGATCGATTTTATGTCCGTTTCAAGTTACGGCGGCGGAACCGAATCAAGCGGCCACATCAAGATCATCAAAGACCTTGAAGAAAGTGTCGAGGGAAGAAATGTTATCGTTGTGGAAGATATCATCGATTCGGGAAGAACATTAAGCCATCTCATGAACCTTCTTAAAACAAGACAGCCCGCAAGCCTTGCGCTCTGCGCGCTTCTTGACAAGCCCGACAGAAGAGTGGTCCGGGTAGACGTGGATTATACCGGATTCAAGATACCCGATTATTTCGTTGTGGGATACGGACTTGATTACGATCAGAAATACAGAAATCTTCCTTTTATAGGAAAAGTGGAAATTGACAACACAGTTCTTAAATAACTGACAGAAAAATTTTTTCAGGAGGCACCAGTGAACAATAACAAAGGACCCAGACTTTTCGGGGCATTTATTTTTATCGCTATCCTGCTTGTAGTGGGAATAGTAATATCCCGACTGGACATGAATGCATTAATGGGAATCCGGCCTTTTACGAAAGGTCAGCTCGAAAAACAGCTTGAAGAAAACTTCGTAGCTTCGGTTGAGATCGAGCAGAAACTGGATTCCAAGGGCGGATCGGTTCTTATTACATTAAAAGACGGTTCGCAGAAAAAGTTAAACGTAACGGATGTGGATGAAACGGAAAAATGGATCAGAAGCTACGGACTCGACCCTACGGTATCCGAAGTTCCCAAGCAGGACTGGTTCATTCAGCTCCTTCCAACCATCATAATGGCAGTTGTCTGCGTATTCTTCTTTGTCATCATGCTTAACATGATGTCGGGACTTTCGGGCGGCGGAAGCAGCGGAAGACTTATGGAATTCGGCAAAAGCCGTGCCAAAATGATCAAAGACAACAACAAAAGACTCGGCGATGTAGCAGGTCTTGAAGAAGAAAAAGAGGATCTGAGCGAAATCGTTGATTTCCTTAAAAATCCCGGAAAATACGCAAAGATGGGCGCAAGAATCCCCAAGGGTATTCTTCTTGAGGGCCCGCCCGGAACAGGTAAAACACTTCTTGCTAAGGCACTTGCGGGTGAAGCAGGCGTTCCTTTCTACAGCATTTCAGGTTCTGATTTCGTTGAAATGTTCGTAGGTGTCGGAGCTTCCAGAGTAAGAGACCTTTTCGAAGAAGCCAACGCAAACAAGCCCTGTATCGTATTCATCGATGAGATCGATGCCGTTGCAAGACGAAGAGGTACGGGTATGGGCGGCGGACATGACGAAAGAGAGCAGACCTTAAACCAGATGCTTGTCGAAATGGACGGTTTCGCCGAAAACAGCGGTATTATCGTACTCGCTGCCACCAACCGTGTAGATATCCTCGACCCGGCTATCTTAAGACCCGGTCGTTTTGACAGAAAGATCATGGTCGGAAGACCTGATGTCAAAGGCAGAAGGGCTATCCTTGAAGTTCATTCTAAAAACAAAAACCTTGGAAGCGACGTAAACCTTGACGAAATCGCAAGAACAACCGCAGGTTATACCGGTGCGGATCTTGAGAACCTTTTAAACGAGTCGGCTATCATCGCAACAAAACGTGATGCCGCATATATAAATGATGAAGACGTAAAGAAAGCCATTATCAAGACAGGTATCGGTACCGAGAAAAAGAGCCGTATCGTTTCCGAAAAGGAAAAGAAGATCACCGCTTATCACGAAACCGGACATGCGATCCTTTTCCACGTACTTCCCGATATGGATCCCGTTTACACGATATCCATTATCCCTACGGGTGTTTCGGCAGCAGGCTATACAATGCCCCTTCCCGAAAATGATGATATGTTCACCACAAAGGGCAAGATGAAACAGCACATCATGGTATCCCTTGGCGGAAGAATCGCAGAATCGCTTATTTTCGATGATATTACATCCGGTGCTTCAAGCGATATTCAGAAAGCTACCGATGTTGCAAGAAAGATGGTAGTCAGATACGGTATGTCCAAGAAACTCGGCATGATCAACTACGAATCCGACAGCGATGAAGTATTCATCGGCCGCGATCTTGCTCACACCAAGCCTTACAGTGATGCCACTGCAGCTGAAATCGACGAGGAAGTTAAGGCAATAATCGACGAATGTTATGCTGAAGCAGAGAAAATTTTGAAGGAACATGAAAAAGTGCTGCATGCAGTGTCCGAATTATTGTTGAAAAAAGAGAGAATTACAAGGCAGGAGTTCGAAAAAACCTTCGAAAACGCCATGAATCCGATGACAATTTAGTGAAAATGCACAAAGAAAACCTAAATCTTTTGACAAATTTGTGAACTTCGTGGATTGCACAAAAAGGGTTACATTGGTATATTATTACTTGTAACCCCCCAATACATTATAGTTTTTTGCTATACCCCATAAGAAGAAATACCTTCTCTAAAAAGGACAGATCAGTGATGACTGTCTTTTTTACGTTTATGGGACCTTTTTCTTTTATCGACAAAATATTTCCCAAAGTATATAATTAAATAGTTGCTGAAAACCGATGCCGACCCGCCAAGGGTATGGGCGGCGAATTCGCGCACAGGCTCTCTGACGATTTCCTTTGCACTTAATTCGCAGGACGCTTTCCAAACCGACTCGCTGTAGTTCTCGGAGGCGAATTTGCGCACAGGCTCCCTCGCTGGTCGCCTATGCACTAAATTCGAACTTCGTTTCCTGAAACCGACTCGCCCTCGCGAACTCGCTTGTTTCGCTTATGGGCGAAACTGCGCTCAGACATGCGCTTCGGACGAGATTGGAAACTCGTTCTCATTAAGTGCCCGGCTAATGCTTCGAGAGCTCTGCACGACAAATTCGCCTAATTGAGAATTATTGGCGAGTCGGAGAGAGTAGTTTCGAAGCGAATTAAGCGCTTCGGCTTTGCTTCGAGAGCTCTGCACGACAAATTCGCCGGACGGAAAACACAGGGAGTCGGAACGTTTTTCAGAAAGATAAAACAGTTTGGAGGGTGATATTTTGAAAATAGGTTGTGTAAAAGAAATTAAGAACAATGAGTTTCGTGTCGGTCTGACACCGGACAATGTCAGAGCGTATGTGGCAGCAGGACATCATGTTTATATTGAGAAGGGAGCCGGAATCGGATCGGGTTTTGCCGACAGCGAATATGTTGAAGCCGGCGCTTCTCTTATCGACAATGCTCAGGATATCTGGCAGCTTGTTGACATGATGGTAAAGGTTAAGGAGCCGCTTCCCGAGGAATATCCTCTTTTCAGAGACGGACTCATTCTTTATACATATCTTCATCTTGCAGCGGATAAGGAGCAGACAGATGCTCTTCTTGCCGGAAAGGTTAAGGCTGTAGCGTATGAAACGCTTCAGGAAACAGACCGTTCACTTCCTCTTCTGGCACCTATGTCGCAGATTGCAGGACGTCTTTCCATTCAGGAAGGTGCAAAATACCTTGAAAAAAGATTCGGAGGAGAAGGAATTCTTCTCGCAGGTGTTCCCGGAACACCCAAGGCAAATGTTGTTATTTTAGGCGGCGGTACCGTTGGTATGAACGCATGCAAGATAGCAGTCGGAATGGGCGCAAATGTTACTATTCTCGATGTTAATTTAAAGAGACTCGAGGAACTCGACAACATGTTCGGTGCACACATTCAGACACTTGTTTCCAATGACAGTAATGTTGAGAGAGCACTTAAAAATGCGGATCTCGTAATCGGTTCGGTACTTATTCCCGGCGGTTCGACACCCAAGCTCTTTAAGGCTAAATATCTTCCCGAGATGAAAAACGGCTCGGTATTCGTTGACGTTGCCATTGACCAGGGCGGATGCGGCGAATCTTCGCATGTTACGACACATGACGATCCCGTTTTCATTCAGGACGGCGTTGTTCACTATTGCGTAGGCAATATGCCCGGTGCGGTTCCCAGAACAAGTACGATCGCGCTTACAAATGCTACTCTTAAATACGGCCTTGAAATCGCAAATAAGGGCCTTGAGGCAGCATGCAGAGAGAGCAAGGTTATCGAATCCGGCGTAAACACATATGCAGGCAAGCTTACGAATAAGAACGTTGCACTTGCTCACGGATACGAATATTCACCGCTCGAGGGACTTATTTAATATGTTGCGACAGACAGTATTAATTTTCTTTCTGTTTTATATGCATCATGGTTATACAAACGGGATTTTTCGATTTTATCCCTTTGTGATATTCAGTATTTTCAGAAAATAAACGCAAGGACTCCTTAAAACGGAGTCCGAAGCGTTTTATATATTTAAAATTTCGTTTCTCAAAGGAGGAAAGAAACGTTATTAGCGCCGGGCCCGTGAAGGGTGACGAGGTTGGCAGTTATCGAAATATTCGGCGGATACTGTCACGGTCGGGGCATTTGCCCGAATCGTTAGAGAGGAAGCAAAAAGCAGAATCAAAACTGTAACAGAGGTTCTCTCATCAAATAGTTTAAGGACAGTATTAAGGAGATTTTTTAAGATGAGAGTTGTTATACAGGATAACTATGACAAAATGTGTAAATGGGCAGCAAATTACATCGCTGCAAAAATCAACGCACACAAGGAAGACAGACCTTTTGTTCTCGGCCTTCCCACAGGTTCTTCACCCATCGGTGTATATAAGGAACTTGTAAGAATGAATAAGGCAGGCGAGGTTTCTTTCGCAAATGTTGTTACTTTCAACATGGACGAGTATCTCGGACTTCCCAGAGAGCATGACCAGAGCTACTGGTACTTCATGCACGACAATCTTTTCAACCACCTTGTTGACATGAAGCCCGAAAACATCAATATTTTAAACGGAATGACTGACAACCCCGAAGAAGAATGCGCCAACTACGAGAAGAAGATTGCTTCTTACGGCGGAATCGACCTTTTCATGGGCGGAATCGGCGTTGACGGACATCTCGCATTCAACGAGCCTTACACATCGCTTGCATCACGCACGGGTGTAAGAGACCTTACAACCGACACACGTATCGTAAATTCCAGATTCTTCGGCAACGATCCCGAGAAGGTTCCCGCACAGGCACTTTCCGTAGGTATCGGAACAGTAACGGATTCCAAGGAAGTTCTTGTACTTATTTCAGGTCACAACAAGGCAAGAGCGCTTGCAGCAACCGTTGAAGGCGGCGTAAGCCAGAAATGGACATGCTCGGCACTTCAGCTTCATAACGCTGCGATCATTGCCTGCGATGAAGAAGCATGCGGCGAACTCACTGTTGATACATACAAATATTTCCTTGATATCGAAAAGAAGGAAAGACTGTAATTTTTTAAAAAGAAAATGAAGCCGGTGGAGTGCAATCTCCATCGGTTTTTTCAAAGGGGAATTTATGAATAAAAGCATTAAACTGGCGCGACTTTTTCTTATTGGGGGAATTATTATGTTTTTGTTTGGATGCAAAGACACAAACACAGAAAATAACACGGATACAGCCGCTTCGGATACGGGAATTAACGGGATAACCGAAATTCATCTGACATATGACAAAAGCGTCGGAGAACAGTTTTATCTGGAAGCCGATGTTGTTAAAATGTCCGAAAAAGGCGCTGATATAATAATGACCAAAAGAACTGGTCCCGACAACAGCCTTGGAAAGAAAAAGAAGGACACAGTCAAAATTGACAAAGAGAAGCTTGACGAACTCTTTGAAATCCTTGGAAGATACGATCTGGAAGGATACACCGGGCTTCAGGCAGCCGGAACTACCACACCGCCTTACAGAACGCTTTTTGTGTTAAACGGAGACAAAGTGGTTTATTCCGTCTGTTTTAATACTCAATTCCCCAAAACCCTTCCGCCCGAAGAAGATATAATGTACTTCGAGCTGTTTAATTATTTCAACGACATTATTGCCGGAGAAGAAGGCTGGGAAGAAGTTGTGGGCGAAAATCTCCCGGACCCGAGAGACGAACCGGCATATTATGAAAGAACGGTTACCTGGTTTGGAAAAGAGGTAAATCTTGTCCCCGGTACTGGCGTGGGCTACGATGACGGAAAGTATGCCGTAATCGATTACGGTGATAAAAAGTGGTGGATTGAAGAAGGTTTCACGGGTGAATGGATTCTCGACAAAGACAATGCCGAAGACGTTTCTTATGCATCGATGACGGTAAATGATGACGGCGAAGTTCAACTGACGGTGGACGGAGTCCTTTATAACGGTACGCTCGACGAAGTCAGAAGACTGAAAGATTCAGTGTATTTTTCACTCGAAATCGAAGGCAGGGAGAGGGCAGCAACAGCGGACCTTATGATTGAGGAATCCGTTGAAAGCATTCATGTCAGCTGCTATCCGCTTCCCGTTCCCGAGACTCAGTTCGACCCGGTGGATGTTTATCTTATAAAAGCGGACTGATTATAAAGAAACAGAAACTATGAAGTTATCGACTTCATTTTGTCATGAGACAGAGAATCCGGGATTGGAAGTAGTATGCATCGCATATAATATTAATCCTGAATACAATACCGAATTGAAAGAGAAATCAAAGGTTCTATATGGATATACGGTATTTGTGGAAAAGGTCAGGGAATACGCGACAACTAAGGAAAAACTAAAAGAGGCAATAAAAAGAGCGATAGATGAATGTATCGAGGAAAACATTTTGAAAGAGTTTTTCCTGAAAAGAAGAAAAGATGTGGAAAAGATGACTACAATTGACTGCAGATTTGAAACCAGAGAAAAACTAATAAAAAGAGATGCATATGAAGATGGCTTTGATAATGGATATGAGGATGGATTTAAGAATGGTGTTGAATCCCAAAGGATAAATACTGAAAGGGAGAAAAAACGAGCCGAAACTGCCGAAGCCGAACTGGAAAAATACAAGGCAGTTTTCGGAGTGCTTGACAGCGAAGAGAACAAATAATTTGTGAAAAATTGAGTAAAACAGAGGTCGTATGCGATCTCTGTTTTTTATATTTTTAAGGGCAGAAATCCATATGTGACAATTGTATGAAAATGCCCTTTTTCAAGCCTTTTTTTATTGAAAAAAAGACATAAAAGGGATAAAATATCTATGTATGTATTTATTACGGGGTGCGTTATGAACATCGAAGAAAGAAACAGACTCGAAGAGAGATTTCAATATATTCTTACAATGAGACCAATGCTTAACAAGCAGGCTCTGTTCTCGGATACCACGCAGGATTATGTTTCACCTGCGGAACCGCGTCTGAAAGAAAAAGTCATCATCAAATTCAGGACTGCAAGAAATAATGTGGATGCGATTTATCTTGTATCAAAGGATAAGTCCGTTGAAATGTTCAAAACCGAAACCGACTCGGTATTTGATTATTATTCATGTACGATAACGATTGAAGAAAAGGTTTTCGGCTACTGTTTCCGGATCATTTCGGGAAAAGTGGTCTGCTTTTACAATTCACGCGGACTCACCAAAGAAATTCAGGATTATTACAATTTCCGTATTATCGCCGGTTTCAGAACACCTGCATGGGCAAAGGGTGCCGTTATGTACCAGATCTATGTGGACAGATTCTATAACGGCGACAAATCCAACGACGTTCTTACAAACGAATACACATATCTTGACGGCTACAGCGAGCAGGTTACCGACTGGGACAAATATCCCGCTCAGATGGGTGTCAGAGAATTTTACGGCGGAGATCTGCAGGGTGTTCTCGACAAAATGGACTACCTTGAAGACCTCGGCATAGATGTTATTTATTTCAATCCGCTTTTCGTATCTCCTTCGAACCACAAATACGATATTCAGGATTACGATTACATCGATCCCCATATCGGAAAGATCGTTGCGGATGAGGGTGAACTCCTGCAGGACGGCGTAAAAGAAAACCGTCAGGCAAGCAGATACAAATGCAGAGTTACGAACAAAAAGAACCTCGAAGCCAGCAATGAACTTTTTGCAAAGGTTGTAAAAGAAGCTCACAAGAGAGGCATGAAAGTTATTCTCGACGGCGTATTCAACCACTGCGGTTCATTCAACAAATGGCTCGACAGGGAAAGAATATACGAAGGTCAGGAAGGCTACGAGAAGGGCGCATTTATTTCAAACGAAAGCCCTTACAAGGATTACTTCCATTTCCACAAGGAAGACTGCTGGCCTTATAATCCCAGCTACGACGGATGGTGGGGACATGAAACATTGCCCAAACTTAACTACGAGGGCAGCAGAGATCTGACCGATTACATTATGAAGATAGGCCGTAAATGGGTATCCGCTCCTTACAATGCAGACGGATGGAGACTCGATGTTGCGGCAGACCTCGGACATTCGCCCGAATTCAACCACAGATTCTGGAAAGAATTCAGAAGATCGGTTAAACTTGCAAATCCCAATGCGATCATTATCGCTGAGCACTACGGATATTCCAGAGACTGGCTCGGCGGCGACGAATGGGATACCGTCATGAATTACGATGCGTTCATGGAACCGGTAACCTGGTTCTTAACCGGTATGCAGAAGCACAGTGACGATTACAGAGAAGACCTTCTCGGAAATGCCGAAAGCTTCTGGGGTGCGATGACTCATCACAGCACCAACTTCACGAATTCGTCCCTTCAGGTTGCAATGAACGAGTTAAGCAATCACGACCATTCCAGATTCTTAACCAGAACGAACAGAAAGGTCGGCAGAATGCACACGCTCGGCTCGAAAGCGGCTGAAGAAGGTGTTAACAAGGCGGTTTTCAGAGAAGCCGTTGTAATGCAGATGACCTGGCCGGGCGCACCCACAATCTACTACGGAGACGAAGCCGGACTCTGCGGATTTACGGATCCCGACAACAGAAGAACATATCCCTGGGGCCATGAAGATACCGAGCTTATCGAATTCCACAAGCAGATGATCAGAGTACATAAGTTAAATACTGTTTTACTTACGGGTTCTCTTATGAATCTCGGCGAAGATTACAACTACGTTGCTTACGGAAGATTCGATAAAGACGAGCAGGTCGTCGTCATGGTAAACAACAACAGTTACGAAATCGAAAAAGAAGTCGATGTCTGGAGGATCGGTGTATTCGAAAACACCAAGATGCAGCGAATTGCATATACCGGACAGGACGGATTTTCATTCAATACGATTACCGTCAATGCGGAAGACGGAAAGCTCAAGGTTAAGCTTCCTCCCGAATCGGCGAGCGTTTACAAGGCCGTAATGACGGAACTCGGAAGAAAGAGAACTCTCGTAGCACAGGAAAAACCGGCTGAAAGCACTGATTTAAATCCCGAGAAGAAGGCCGTAAGGGATGAAAACCTCAAGAGTGCCAATGTAGTTCAGAAGGATTCCAAAGAGGAAAAGGCCGATGAGGCTGCGATCGAAGGTGCCGAAAAAGACGACAAGGCAAAGAGTAAGGCAAAGAGCGAAAAAGCCCAGGATACATCCGTAAAAGCAGCTTCGAAAGATGGAAAGAATGCAGATGAAAAGGGTTCTGCAGAGGCTAAGCCGAAGAAGGAGAAATCCGCTGAAGGCGAAAAAGCCGATGCAAAGAAGGATGCTGAAGGCGAGAAGGCGGCTAAGAAAGAAAAGAGTGACGCCGACAAGCCCAAGGAAGCCAAGGCAGACGGTGATTCAAAGGGAGCAAAGGCTTCCGACGAGAAGTCCCAAGAGGGAAAAGCCGAAGCGGCCGAAAAGAGTTCAAAGAGCGAAGGCTCCAAAGATTCCAAACCTGCTTCGGACAATAAAGACAAAAACAAGCCAGAAGACAAAGAAAGCGACAAGTCAGCCGAAGATAAGAAGAAGCAGCCTGAAAAGTCCGCAGATAACAGGGACAAAGCATTCGAAAAGGATAAGCCGGGCAAGGACGATACTTCGGGAGAAGACAAGGGCAAAGCTGAAAACGCTGAAAATACCGGAAAGAAGGGTATTGAGGACGGCAGCATAAACAATCCCGAGAAGAAGGAAGTCAAGAAGTCTGCATGGGAAGTTGCCGAGGAAGTATGGGGCAAACCCGAGGACAACAAGAAGAGCTGGTTCCCTTTCTTTAAATAATTTCAATTTGTACAGGAGTCGCAATGATAACCAAACAGGTAATTAAGACAAGTATAGAAGAACTCAAAGAGGTATCCAAAACGGACTTTTTTGTAGTGGACAGTCAGGGACTTATCATGGCTGCCACGAGCAAGGAAGTTCCTGCCATCGATCAGATGACGGAATTCTTTTCATCAAAAGCGGACAGTCAGATCATCGGCGATACGACGCTTTTTAAAGTAAAAGACGATGAAGAAACGGTTTTTGTTCTGGCAGCAAAAGGAAACTCCGCAGACAGTTACATTTACGGAAAGATATGTGCCAACGAACTCAATCACCTTCTGGTGGCTTACAGGGAACAGTTCGACAACACGATTTATTTTCAAAACCTCTTGCTTGATAACCTGCTTTCGGTTGATATATACAATCGTGCAAGAAAACTCGGAATTCCTCACAACAGCAAAAGGATCGTTTACGTTATCGAGGTTTTGCGCGACAAGGCAGTCGAAGCCGTTATGGCGATAAAGAGTGCTTTTTCGGCAGACGGAGATTTTGTTGTAAGTGTGGATGACAAAAACGTGATTTTAATTCATACCCTCGGGGACGAGGAAGATTTTGACAACATTGAGGAACTTGCCAGATGTGTCGAAGAGATCCTCAACAACGAGGTTATGATTAAAACAAGAGTAGCTTACGGCGCCGTGGTGGAAGATTTAAGACTTTTGTCACAGTCCTACAAAGAGGCCAAGATGGCACTGGACGTGGGAGCGATCTTCTACTCGGACATGACAATCATGTCCTACAGTTCGCTCGGAATCGGAAGACTTATTTACCAGCTTCCGGTCAATCTTTGCAAGATTTTTATCGAGGAAGTGTTCAAGGACGAATTGCCCGATGATGTGGATGATGAAGTGATAAGCACCGTCAACGCATTTCTCGACAACAATTTCAATGTGTCGGAAACAGCGAGAAACCTTTATATCCACAGAAACACCTTAGGCTACAGGATAGAAAAATTAAAACAGTCCACAGGACTTGACGTGAGGGAATTTAACGACGCACTCACATTCAGAATTGCTCTCATGGTCGTTAATTACGTAAAGTTCATGGAAGAGCATGAGAAGATTTAGGGAAACTACGCAATTCCCCTTAAATGGGCATTGACACCGAGAGAGTTAAGAAGTTCGCAAAAGACTTTTAATTCTTCGGGTTTGTAGGAAGTAAAAGAAGCAGGGAATGAATTTCGGAAATCATCATCCATCATATTCGCCAGTATTGCGTCCGAAGGACGGTAAGACTGGAGATAGTAGTTACTGCATCCTTTAATCCATTCGGCAATCTCACGAAATTCTTTTTCGGTATGAAGTTCGCGGCTCACGGTAGTACGGAATTCATATTCCACGGGTGAATTCATCAGTATTTTCACAGATTCTTCAATAGCGGAAAGATTCAGCTGATTCAGACCGCACGCAACGGGATATTTTTCTTTCGAAGATTTGATATCCATTGCAAAATAATCAACCAGCGAGTTATCGATGAGGTATTTTAAAATATCAGGTCGAAGACCGTTGGAATCGAGCTTAACGAGAAAACCGAGATCTTTTATCTTTTTGATGAAATCAACAAGGTCCGGAGAAACCGTGGGCTCGCCTCCCGTAATAGCAACGCCTTCGAGGCGCTTTTTACGCTTATCGAGGAAATCGAAAAATTCTTCCTCGGGAATGGCAGGCTGGGATTCGGGACAGAGAACAAGCTCACCGTTCTGACAGAAAGGACATCTTAAATTGCAGTACCCCGTAAATACAGTGCATGCGAGATGACCTGGAAAGTCCAAAAGAGTAGTTTTGTTAAGTCCGTGAATAACCATGATACGCCTCCTGTTTTTACACAGTATATTGTGCTTATCTGAAAAGTAAACGCTATACTTTGTAGATAACAAAATGATTATATCACAAATGAAGTGATGTAAATCAAAAAAATAAAAAAAGTAAAAATTATAAAGTAAAGAGGGTAAGAGAAATGGTAGACTTAAAACAGATGATGCTGGATGAAATCAGAAAAAACACGCGCATCCAGTCCTCATACATCGATGAAACAGAGGAACTCATCGATACAGGCTTGGAGATGAATGACGACAACCTTACTTTGGTGGCTTTTGCATACCTTGACGAAAAGGGCTACAGAAGAAGAGTTGACAACGTTGAACTCGCAAAACAGAAAATTATCGAAACTTCCCAGGGTTACGATACCATTATTGTAAAAAAGAACAGATCTGTTGAAATGTGTATTTTCGATAAGGCCACAACAGCCGAACTCAAGGATGCGCTTGATGTATGCCTTGTAAACTGGGTTTCGTCGATCAACACCAAACTCGACAGACTTACAAACAAACAGTACGAATATAAAGTGGATTTCATAGATTCTTTAAACATCGAGAGTGACAGACCGAGAACAGGCCACCTCGGTGCAGAAGAATTCGAAACTCTCGAAGAGAAGATTAACAAACATGCCGCAGACGGCTGGGAACTCGACAGAATGCATACCGAGCCCAAAGGATACAGAGTATTCCTTATCTTCAGAAGAGAGAGAATGTCATAAATAACCGGAACGGATTGAAGAGATTGAAACAGACGGAATTCGATTATAATCACGAAAAGTTTATGAAAAAGGCCATGGAGCAGGCAAAAAAAGCCGCTGCCATCGGCGAGGTTCCCATAGGATGCGTAATAGTCAGGGACGGAAAAATAATTGCCAGAGGGTATAACAGACGAAAAACCGATAAGAATACCCTTTCGCATGCGGAGCTTGCAGCCATCAGCAAAGCCTGCAAAAAAACAGGCGACTGGCGTCTTGAAGACTGCGTGCTTTATGTGACGCTCGAACCCTGCCAGATGTGTGCGGGAGCCATTGTCCAGGCAAGATTTCCGTTGGTGGTCATCGGCTGTAAGAACGAGAAGGCCGGCTGTGCGGGATCGATAATCGATCTTTTCAACGTGGAAAAATTCAATCATCAGGTGGAAACGATAAACGGAGTACTCGAAAAAGAATGCTCCGAAATGCTTACGGATTTTTTTAAGAGTCTGAGACAGAGACTTAAGTCGGAAAAGGAAAGTCAATGAAATTAAATACCAGACTTATCATAACCTTTGTTCTTTTTTTCATAGTGCCGACACTTCTGGTGCTTGGAAGTTATGCGATCTTGCGTTACGTTTTTGACTTCGTAATTTTCGAGGAAATGACGATCAACGACCAGACAAGCATTGTAATGTCGAAGGAATCGCTCATTACGCTGCTTATTGTTGTAACCTGCGTAATAATTCTGACCGGAATTGTTCTTTCGAACTGGCTTATGTACGGATTTATCAAGCCCATCAACCAGTTAAAGAAAGCACTCCACAACATCGAAGCAGGCGATTACGACACAAGTCTTATCAAGCCCAAGCAGGCTGAATTCGAAGGACTTTTCAAGGATTTCGAATCCATGAGAATAAAGCTTAAGGAAAACCGTGACCGAAGAAACCTGGCGGAAAAACAGAACAGGGAACT
>JAIKXN010000030.1 GCA_024684055.1 Lachnospiraceae bacterium
TGCTTCGTTCATATGTTGAATCGGTTAAAATACCTTTTATCGTAAAAGGTGTCTTAAGCGTAGCTGATGCGATTAAATGTGCAGAGATTGGAGCAAAGGGAATTATTGTGAGTCACCATCACGGAAGACTTTCCTATGCCATACCTCCCATGATGGTGCTTCAGGACATAAAAGAAGAGTTAAAGGATAAAGATATCGTCATTATCGTTGACTGCGGCATTACAAGCGGTTCTGATGTGTTTAAGGCGCTGGCTTTAGGTGCAGATGCTGCTGCAGTCGGACGTTCTATGATTCCTTTCCTTGAAAAGGACGGAGTATCGGGAGTTAAAGAATACATTGAAAGCGTGGGCAAAGAGCTTCGCTTTGTTATGAGTGCCACAGGCTTTTCCAAGGTATCGGAGATCGACGAATCAGTATTATACGAACTTTAATTTGGTGAAGAAAATTAAAATATGATTATGAAAAACGGATTAACAAAAAAATTAAAAAGATTATTGGCAGGGTTACTGGCAGCAGGCGTGGCATTTTTATTTTGCGCCTGTGAAATGCCCGGCAATGAAATTTCTTTAGACACAAAAGACTCCTCGACTTATCATGCGCATATTCAGACACCCGTTGATATACCCGAAGAAAAGCCTGAAGAAAAGCCTGATCCCGGATACAAAGAAACTTACGAATCTGCCATGATGAATTTTGTTGTTCCGAATGATTTTGACAAAATGGAATATTTTTCAAGGGAGGATTTTCAAGCTAAGAATCCCCCGACAGAGTATTCCTATGATGAAGCTATGGCCGTGACCGAAGCATATTTTTCATATATGGAAGAATTATATGAAACGGGCTGGCAGGTTAAGTTTGATTTTATTTGCATAAATAATGACAATCTGCCTGAACTGGTTTATGCATCCTATTCGGGAGATATGTCTTCGGCTGTATCTGTCGAATTTCATTTTTGTACGTATGATTTAGATGCCGGTGAAGTAATCGAAATCGGAAGCTTCTTTTCACTGTACGGAATGAGTCTCTTTTATGTTGAAAGGGAAAATCTTCTCTGGTATTCGGAATATAACGATTATGATTCATATTTGAACAATTATTTTGTAACTGTTAATCAGGACAATAAATTTGAACTAGTCGCATCTTTTAAGAAGGATTATCTTAATTACGATTCGAACTCTGTGGCGTATGTAAATAATATTGAAACCGATTCGGATACATGTTCGGATTATCAGGATCAATTCACTTATCTTAACAAAGAAAGAAAAGAAATCGAGTCTTATTCTCTAAATACGCTGATATCGCTCAAGGGAATCTATGAGTATATCTATAATGAATACGAATATGAGAATTACTACAAGCAGTATGAAGATGACTGGCTTGAAGCAGCATATGAGTCTTATGCCGAAGTACTTAAAGAAAAGGCAGATGAAGTAGGATATTATTTTGCATTTCTTGATGGGGACAATATTCCCGAAATGTTTGTTAAATACGACGACAGTATATGTCTCTTCAGAACCAGTGTTTATAAGGGCGATGAAGGTTTTTCAAGATATTCTTATGAAGTGGGAAATTCGGAGTTTAACGGAGATATTTTCTTCGCCGATTATTGCAGGATTATTTGTAATAAGTATACGGAAAACGACAGTATGGAAAACTACAGTCTTTTTGGCGGTTATGAAG
This sequence comes from Lachnospiraceae bacterium, assembly GCA_024684055.1. Classification (GTDB taxonomy): domain Bacteria; phylum Bacillota; class Clostridia; order Lachnospirales; family Lachnospiraceae; genus UBA3766. Next base: position 1,681 of record JAIKXN010000030.1, read on the forward strand.
TATATCTGATGCAAAGCTATATGCTTTCGGCAGACGGAAAATACTATTTAAACGGCTGTCCTGTTAAAAAAGAAAGATATGAGGATTTCATCGGAAGATGGGATGAATATACATTTACCGAAATATCTGAAGATGATTTTTATTACAATAATGATGAGAAAAACGTAAAAAAGAATTTTTATAATGCTTTGAAAAATTACAATCCTTAAGTTTGGAGAATAAACGTGAAAAAATATAAACTTGCCATATTCGATATGGACGGAACAATCCTTGATACCTTGGAGGATCTGACCGATTCTACCAACTATGCATTAAGAAAAAACGGATTCAGGGAACTGACCATAGACGAAGTCAGAAAAATAGTCGGAAACGGTCTTTACATGGAAGCCAAAAGAGCCACACCCGAGGGCAGCGACGAAGAGACTGTAATGGCTGTATACAACGATCTTTTTACATATTACAAGGACCATAACGAAATAAAAACAAAGCCCTATGACGGAATAGTTGATGTTATAAAGAAACTGAAGGCTGAAGGCATTAA
>JAIKXN010000071.1 GCA_024684055.1 Lachnospiraceae bacterium
CTTGAGCCTTCACCTACAGCAGAAGAATCAAGAAACATGATTTTCTCATTCCTTGATCAGGAGCAGGTTGAGAGAGTTTCCAGAGGCGAAGACCTTGACGTTGGTTGTATGCTTTGGGACGGTACACGTATCAGAGCAAACATTTATCATCAGAGAAACAACCTTGCAGCAAGTATTCGTCTTTTGAATCAGTATATTCCTACATTCGAGGAACTCGGACTTCCTCCCGTTGTCAGAGATTTGGCTGAGATGCCCAGAGGACTTGTCCTTGTAACAGGACCTACAGGTTCCGGGAAATCAACCACTCTTGCATCAATGGTAGATTATATCAACAAAACAACTTCAAGACATATCATGACAATCGAGGATCCTATCGAATACGTATATCCTCATAACAAGGCCATGATTCACCAGAGAGAAGTTGGTAAAGACGTTACAAGTTTTGCTACAGCTCTTCGTTCTGCACTTCGTGAAGACCCCGATATCATCCTCGTAGGTGAAATGCGTGACTTCGAAACAATTTCCGCAGCTATTACCGCCGCCGAGACAGGTCACCTCGTTCTTTCAACACTTCATACAACAAGTGCTGCTCAGACTGTAGAACGTATCATCGATGCTACTCCTCTTGAAGGACAGGATCAGATCAGAACACAGTTCTCCAACGTTATCCGTGGTGTCATCACACAGACACTTCTTCCCGCAGCAGACGGAAATGGACGTGTTGTTGCTACTGAAATCATGGTTGCAAACGCAGCTATCGGTAACCTCATTCGTGAGAAGAAGACAATCCAGATTCCTTCATCCATCCAGGGTGGTCGTGCTCAGGGTATGCATCTTCTTAATGATGACCTTGCTTCACTTGTACATCGTGAGAGAATTACCAAGGAAGAAGCTATGAAGGTAAGTAACGATCCTTCTTCACTTGATAAGATGTGCTAATAAATGACAGACAAAAATAATAAATCTGAATACGGATTAAACAGGGGCAATCTTAAAATGATTGCCCTGTTTTGTATGACTTTGGACCATTTTGCCGTGATGATTCTTGATTCATGGTTAAAAATCCTTGCAAAAGAATCGCTGGAATACTTTTGCGTCAACACCCTTCATATTATGCTTCGACTGATAGGACGCATCGCATTTCCGATTTTTTGTTTCTTTATCGTGGAAGGCCTGATTTATACTAGAAACGTATATAAATATGCGTTAAGACTCCTGCTTTTGGGCATTATTTCCGAAGTCCCGTTTGATATGGTATTAAAGCATACATTTTTTGATAGGCATAATCAAAATGTATTCTGGACGCTGCTTTTGGGACTTATTACGATATACGCGATCGACGGAATATACAAAAAAGTTAAGTGTAAAAAAGCCGTAAGGTATATAATTGTAACGATAACAGCCTTATCGGGAATGTATCTGGCAGAGTTTTTCGGTACTGATTACGGTATTGTCGGAGTCCTTACGATAGTTATAATTTATCTTATCGGCCGGGAGGAATATGTGTTCTCCGTAGTCCTCAACGTCCTCGGCCAGGCGTACGAAGTTACGACATTTGAAAGAGGCAAAACATTTATAGTCGAACTGGTTATATACATACTCTTTATAACGACATTCAGCATAGTAATATATGTCAGTAAGAAAGTTAACAATATAAATGCAAAAAAGATGCTTGCCGGAGTCGCCGCACTAAGCGGCATAAATCCTATAGAGATGGCAGCACTCGTAAACGTCAGACTGTTTGCCATGTACAACGGCGAAAAAGGCAAAAACATCGGATGGCTTTTCTACTTTTACTATCCGCTCCATCTTGCAGCCCTTGCCGGGCTTTGCATGCTGGTTAAATTGTATTAAATCCGAGAGTCCCGACGACCGGGACAGGAATAAACATAAATGAAAATCATCAAGGCAGAAGAAGTTACATTTGAATATATAAGACGCGATGAAGACGGAAATGTCGAAGGCATAAACCGCGCCGTGGATAAGGTGTCGCTGGATGTGAAGGAAGGCGATTTTATTTGCGTGCTCGGATCCAACGGCTCAGGAAAATCTACTTTTGCCAAACATTTGAATTCAATTCTGCTTCCTACGGAAGGAACTGTATGGATAGACGGTATGGACTCAAAGGACGAAGATAAACTTTTACAGATAAGACAGACTGCCGGAATGGTATTCCAAAATCCCGACAACCAGATAATAGGTCAGGTTGTTGATGAGGATGTTGCTTTCGGCCCGGAAAATATGGGCGTTCCCACGGACCAGATTAAAGAGAGGGTGGAAGAATCCTTAAAGACAGTCGGAATGTATGATTTCAGAAAGAAATCGCCCAATCACTTATCGGGAGGCCAGAAACAGAGAGTATCCATAGCAGGCGTTCTTGCGATGCATCCAAAATGCATAGTGCTCGACGAACCGACCGCGATGCTTGATCCCGTCGGTCGAAAAGAAGTAATAAGAGCATTAAGAGCCCTTAATCAGGTTGAAGGCATTACAATCATTTTAATCACTCATTACATGGAAGAGACGGTATATGCTGACAAGATTTTTGTGATGAACAAAGGAAAGATTGTGATGGACGGACCCCCACGCGAGATTTTCAAAAGAGTCGAAGAACTCGAGGAATATAAACTTGAAGTTCCAAAAATCACACTTTTGGCCCATGAACTTAGGAAACGCGGACTTCGAATCCCCGATTGCGTACTCACGGTCAAGGAACTTACGGACGCATTGAAGAAATGCTAAATCCAAAGCAAAAAGGTAAAAACGGGACAGCGAATAATAATTTACAGAATATTGTGTAAGCAAAGTAATTTGTGAATACCGATAACGCAGAAGGAAACAATATGCCGATAATTACGGATCACCTTACATTCGTGTACGGTGCGAAAACTCCTTTACAAACAACTGCCGTTGACGATATTTCGGTCAAGATCGAAGACGGTCAGTTCATAGGCCTCATAGGCCATACGGGATCCGGAAAAACCACTTTTCTTCAGTTGCTTTCGGGACTCATCAAACCAAGCAGCGGAACCGTTTATATTAACGGTGAAGATATTTATGCAAAAGATTTTGATTTGCACTCGATAAGAGGAAAAGTCGGAATAGTATTTCAGTATCCCGAGCACCAGCTTTTCGAGGAAACGGTTTTTAAGGATGTTTGTTTCGGCCCCAAAAACATGGGCCTTGACCAAAAGGAAACGGAACTCAGAGCATATGAAGCGCTAAAGCTTGTCGGCCTTGAAGATGAAGTTTTTTACCAGTCTCCTTTTGATTTATCCGGAGGACAAAAGCGAAGAGTAGCCATTGCGGGTGTTTTATCCATGAAACCGCAGGTAATGATTCTTGACGAGCCGACTGCGGGCCTTGATCCTGCCGGAAGAAAAGAAATACTCGGTCTTATTGAGAAACTTTGCAGGGAAAACAAGATGACAATTATCCTCGTTTCGCACAGCATGGATGATGTTGCGGAATATGTGGACAGGATCCTTGTTATCAACAACGGAAAACTTGCGATAGACGCGACACCCAAGGAAGTATTTAAGCATCGTGAGGAACTTGAAGAATTCGGCCTCTCGCTCCCCCAGGTAACGAAGGCCATGATAAGCATAAAAGAAAGCGGAATTCCCGTAAAAACAGATGCAATTACAGTGGATGAAGCAATCGAAGAGATAATGCGGGTGCTTTATTAATGCCATTGGCAGGATGAGTTAATAATGAAAGAAATTACATTGGGACAATATTATCAGGCAGAGTCGGTAATTCACCGTCTAGATCCGAGAGTAAAGCTCGTCGGAACTCTGCTTTATATGATTTCCCTCTTTGTATTCAACAACATATTTTGCTATATTGTCGCGGCAATCCTTTTGGCAGTCGTTATAGCACTTTCAAAAGTTCCCGTGGGCTATATGCTTAAGGGAATGCGGGCAATTATGTTCATTATGGTTTTCACCGTAATCTTTAATGTCTTTTTCACGAACGGAGACAATCTCGTGGAATTCTGGATATTCCATATATCCAAAGAAGGCATCAG
>JAIKXN010000073.1 GCA_024684055.1 Lachnospiraceae bacterium
ACTGCCGCGAAAAGTACTACCAATATTATTCTTTTTACGATTACCGATTTTTTCATAATGTACTCCCTGTTGTTTATCGGCGGCCGGCTTATCCGACCGCCTTTATCATTTTAACGCGTTATCTAATGTATTACAATTTATTCTTTGTTCTTTCCGGCGTGAGCATTTTAAAGATATGCTGTTTTTTGGCCCGGCGGGCTGCATTTAAGAAACGAACTTTGTATATTGCCGGTTTTTAAAGCAGACTGCATTTAAGAAACGATTTTCTTATAAGATATGTCGGAGGATCAATTCCCTACCAGGAAAGGAATTTACATACCGAGCATTGCGGGAAGGTATGTGATGATGAAAAGTCCGATCGTTGAAAGAACGAAAAGCCATGTATATCTGCTTGTAAACAATGCCTTTACGGATTCGGATTTTGAAGGTTCGCCATCGATCTTTTCAAGTTTAAATTTCCCGGTTGCAGCAAATATGATGAGAAAAATGATCCCGATTAATCCGGCAAATGCGATCGTTACGAGGGCCAATGCGAAAAGCACGATTGAAATTGCTGCCGAAGGATTAGCCATAAGAAATTCCTGTGATGTGTTCATTGTAGGATTTGTTTCATATACTTTCTGCAAAAGAGTTGTTGTAACTACGGAAGTAAAAAGGTTTACGATCATGTGAAGGATGATCGTCAGATGGATTTTTCCGGTCTTTAAATAAAGGAAAGCGAAGAGGAAACCGATCAGTGAAGCGAAGAAAAACTGTGAGAAGTTTCCGTGGAAAAGTCCGAAAAACAGGCCCGAAACAATGATAGCGATGAATGAACCGTATCTGCTGAGACGGTCAATAAGCAGTTTTCTGAAAATAAGTTCTTCAAAAATCGGAGCAAGAATACCTACAACAAGGATTCTGGGAACAGGGCTTGAACCTAAAAGAAGTTCAGCAATTGCGGCGTTGTTGCTGCCACCGAAAGGTAATGTGAGTAAGTTGTTTACTATTGTTCCGACGATCATTCCGATAACCATGAGACCTGCAGTCATGAAGATGTAAGGAACAAATCTGAAGAAACCGAATTTCTGTCCGGTTATTTTTCCGGAGGGGATATTCTTTGTTAAAACATAAAGAAGGGGAAAACCGATCACATCAACACTGAGTGCAACAAGTGCGAAGGTTATAAGGGATGTCAAACCGGGTGTGTATTCAATGGGGAAAAGGTTAAGCCCAAAAGATAAGAAAAGCTGAACCGATGTTACCACGATTGAAAAGATGGCAAATGTGATACCGATGCTATCCATTCCATCAGAAATGTTATCGCCGCTCTTTCTGTCAATGATTAAAGCTGCAACGCACAAAGCGATGATGATCAGTCCGGTTACCAGTGAAAGGATCTGAGCCCATGCGGGAGCTCTAAAGGGTTTGTGAACGCCTGCCGATAAAGAGATGTCTGCCTGTGAATCTTTTGCAAAAGTATCAAATCCGACATTTTCAATGTATTCTTCAAGTTCAACAGGGTTTGTTATTGCCGAATATTTTTCATTGTACTCGCGGAAAGCATCTTCTGAGTCAAGGAATACGAAGTTTACTTCATAGTTTCCTTTTTTGAGGAAGACATCCTGCGAAGATACGTTAACCTGGAAGGCTGTACTGCCGTAAACACCGTTGCCTTCGGAATCCGTAATTGTAATGCCTGTCAGAAAACCGGGTTCCTCAACGTCCCATGAATAGGAAAGGTTGTAATTGCCGTCTTTCTCTATGTTCAAATAAAGGGGCATTGCTTCGGTATCAGTGAGCGCGCCGTTTTCTTTAACGACTGTCATGGACATGTTACCGGTCATAATTTCTTTTCCTTCGCCCTGCGAGCCTCTCGCGAAAACAACAAGAACGAAAAACGGGATCATTAAAATCATTGCTAAGATATATGGTATTTTCTTTTTCATAATCATTCTCCTGATAAAACAAAACTAAAAAATTAATGCTCGTCGACTTGAGCATATAGTAATACCATCCTTACATAATGTCAACTATATTTTACAAAATGTATGAAAAATTTTAGATCGAATGAGAATATAAAGACCTTAAACAGTGAAAAACAGTGTAATTTTATGG
>JAIKXN010000091.1 GCA_024684055.1 Lachnospiraceae bacterium
GGATGTGAAGTCATGAATCTTATTCTTTCGAGGCCTTCTATTTTTTCAACTCTTCTCAAAAGTTCGGCAAAAGAAATCGGTTCGCTTAAATTCTTTCCGTACGAATTGACATTCTGACCGAGAAGCATTATTTCAACACAACCGTCTTTTACAAGACCTTCGATCTCTTTAATAATTTCGTCTGCTTCCCTGCTTCTTTCTCTGCCTCTGACATATGGTACGATACAGTATGTGCAGAAATTATTGCATCCGAACATGATATTAACGCCGGATTTATAAAAATATTTTCTGTCAACGGGAAGTTTTTCACAGATGATCTCAGTTTTTTCCCAGCGGCTTACAAGCGTTTTTCCTCTGACGACAATGTCGCTTTCATACTGAGCATCATATGTACGCTCAAAACCGACATAAACATAATATAAATATTCTGCGAATCTGAAGAGATTATGCGTACCAAGGATCAGGTCGACGAAAGAATAACTTTTGCAAAGTTTATCGATAACGGTTTCTTCCTGCGTCATGCATCCGCAAAGAACTACTTTCATTTCGGGATTCTGTTTTTTGTAAGTTGATAATCTTCCGAGTCTTCCGTATACTTTCTGGTTTGCATTGTCTCTTACGGAACAAGTATTGTAAATCGTAAGATCCGCATTTTCGTCTTCGATCACTTCAAAACCGACGGATTTTAAAATACCTGTAATCTTTTCTGAATCTCTGGCATTCATCTGACATCCGAATGTCTCGACGCATGCGGTTATTTCTCTGTTTTTAGTTGTTTTTAAATGTGAAACAACATCTTTTAGAAGATCGATATAATAATACTGTCTTTTGATCTCTTCAGAGTTGTCTCTTGTTTCAAAATTATTAATCATATATAAAAATTTTAACGAACCTGTCCTTCTCCGGTAATTTTATATTTGTATGAAGTCAATTCTCTTAACCCCATGGGACCTCTTGCATGGAGTTTCTGAGTAGAAATACCAATCTCAGCGCCAAGGCCGAATTCAAAGCCGTCAGTAAATCTCGTGGATACGTTTCTGTATACACATGCGGCATCAACGCCGTTTAAAAACTTCTCTGCAGCTTCATCGTTTTCTGTGACGATACAGTCGGAATGGCCCGTATTGTATTTATTGATATGAGCGATAGCTTCTTCAACGCTTTCAACCGTCTTAATCGATAAAATGTAATCAAGATATTCCGTACCGAAATCTTCCTCTGTCGCATCCTTGCAGTCGATGATTTCTTTGGTAAAAGAATCGCCGCGAAGTTCAACATTTTTCTCATCGAGTTTTTTCTTGACTGCGGGAAGAAATTTATCTCTGATATCTTTATGAACAACAAGAGACTCGCAGGCATTGCAGACACCGATTCTCTGAGTTTTCGCATTAAAGATGATATTTACGGCCATATCAACATCGGCATCCTTGTCAACGTAAACGTGGCAGTTACCGCTTCCTGTTTCGATAACGGGAATCGTTGAATTGTTGACCACTGCCTGAATAAGAGCTGCGCTTCCTCTCGGAATGATAACATCAACATATTTGTTAAGTTTCATGAATGCTGTTGTTGTTTCTCTGTCAGTCTTTTCGATAAGTTGAATTGCATTATCATCAACGCCCTCTGCTTTGAGGACTTCTCTTATGATTTTAGTAATCGCGATATTTGTATTGATGGCATCGGAACCGCCCTTTAAAATGACAACATTACCGCTCTTAAACGCAAGTGCAAATGCATCAACGGTTACGTTCGGTCTGTTTTCGTAAATAATTCCCACAACGCCCAAAGGAACGCTTACTTTGGTAATAAGCATATTCTTGGGGTGCTTATAAGAATCAAGCACTCTACCGATGGGATCGGGGAGTTTGATAACCTGTCTTATACCTTCGCAGATTCCTTCGATTCTTGAATCGTCAAGTTTAAGACGGTCCATTTTTCCCGGATGCATATTGTTTGCAACAGCAACATCAAGATCTTTTGCATTTTCGCCAAGGATGTAATCTTTATTCTTAACGATAGCATCGGATACTTTCTTTAATACTTCGTTTTTCTTTTCGGTCGATAATAAACCGATTGTATATTTTGCATTTTTGGCATTGCTTCCGAGTGTTTCAAGATACATAATCATTCTCCCTGTTTCTTTTCAAGTTTATGAACGCTTCCGTCAGCCTCTTTGATATAAATGGAATCAAGCTGACTTTTGAGATTTCCGCGAATATTTGCAACATAAGCCCTCCGAAGTTCCTGCTGTTCTTTTAATTCAGCATCGTTAAGTCCTTCAGCCTGCGACTTATGATACAGTTCATTTATTCTTTTTATCATTTCTTCAACGTTCATATATTTTTCGAATTTTTTTAATTATTTTTTTCTAAATTAAGTTTTATACAAATCATTTTTGTCTAAATTAGGTTTTATACAGATCATTTTTCAGTAATTGCAGAGAGCATAATTATTGATATGTAAGTTTCTGTATTTTGATCTGTATACATCATATTTTAATCTGCATTATTCTTCGAGATTACCGACGAAATTCTTAAGCGTGAAATCTTCGTCTTTATCAGCCACAAAAAGTGTTCCGAAATTTCTTCCGTCCATGATTCTGTGAAGAATATGAATATCTTCGCTGTTGCAGATAATCATATCGATTCCGGATTTTGTTGCTATCTGAGCTGCGTGAATTTTTGTATTCATTCCGCCGGTTCCGATCGATGAACCTGTTTCGCCTTTACCCATATTGATGATCTTATCATCAATCTTCTCTACAACCTCGATAAATTCAGCATCGGGATTTGTACGTGGGTTATCGGTATAAAGTCCGTCAATATCAGACAAAAGGATGAGGAGATCCGCATCGATCAAAGATGCAACGATGGCACTTAAAGTATCATTGTCACCGAATTTGATCTCGAATGTGGAAATCGTATCGTTTTCGTTAACAACAGGAATAACACCCATATCAAGAAGTTCCATGAAAGTATTTCGCGCATTGATCCTGTTGGTATCATTGGTGATCGTATCTTTTGTCATAAGAATCTGCGCGCATACCTGGCTGTATTCCGCAAAGATTTTCTGATATACCATCATGAGTCTTGACTGACCGATTGCGGCACATGCCTGCTTAACGGAAATGCTCTGGCTGGCATCTTTGATATGAACTGCTCTTTTACCTACGGAAATGGCACCTGAGGTAACGAGAACAACATCTTTTCCGCTGTTTCTGATATTTACGAGTTCTCTTATGAGAACTTCAATTCTGTTATAATCGAGACCGCCTGTTTCGGGGTGTGTAAGACTGGAAGAACCAATCTTAATAACAACTCTTTTTTTGTCGGCAATGGCTTCTCTTAAATTCATGATATTTCATCCTGTAAGCTTTCTATTATTTTTTTCGCAACTTTCATTCCGTCCATTGCTGCGGATACTATTCCGCCGGCATAACCGGCACCTTCCCCGCATGGATAGATTCCTTTGATGCTGCCTTCAAGATTATCATCCCTGATGATTTTGACAGGCGACGAACTCCTTGTTTCGGAAGCGGCGATCAATGGATTTGATTTAGCATAATTTTTTATTTTTCTGTCATAATAAAGAAGTGCGTCAGCGAAATCTTTATTAACAAACGGCGGATAAATCGAGGAAATATCAGTATATGTATATTCCCCTTTTATGGCTTTATCCGCATCTGTTGTATTTTCATCGAATATGATATCCGATTCATAATCCGTGTCTTTAACAAAGTTTTCAAAAGTCGAAACGGGAATTTTACCGTTCCCCGCTTTGTATGTATTTTCTTCGATCCTTCTCTGAAGTTTCATTCCGGAAAATACATCTTCCGGATCAAGATCAGATTCTTTTATCTGAACTATAACCGCGGAATTCGCATATCCCGAATCTCTTTTATTATCGCTCATGCCGTTAACGCAGAGCATGTTTTTTTCGCTTGATGCATTAACAACATATCCGCCCGGGCACATGCAGAAAGTGTAAACGCCTCTTTCCTCTCCCTGATATGTGAGTTTGTAACTCGAACTTTCGAGATTCTCGTAAATATCTTCATAGGATTCGCCATACTGCGATCTGTTGATGAAATCCTGTGTATGAATTACTCTGAAGCCCATCGCAAAAGGTTTTACGCACATATCAAGCCTTGGATAAAGCTTTTCAAAAGTATCTCTCGATGAATGACCGATCGCAAGTATGATCTTGTCGCATTCCATGACTGATTCCTGACCGTTTAAAACATTTTCAAGAACCGCACCGGTTACTTTTCCGCCTTTTTCTTTTATATCTGTAAACTTCGTGGAAAAAAGGATCTTAACACCGTTTTCCAGAAGTTTTTTTCTTATATTCGTAACTACAAGTCTTAAATCATCGGTTCCGATATGCGGTTTCGAATCATATAAGATGTTTTCTTTGGCACCGTTTTTTACAAAAGTATTAAGAATAAAATCTTTTCTTCCGTCGGAATCTTTGACACCGGTATTCAGTTTGCCATCCGAAAACGTGCCGGCTCCGCCTTCGCCGAACTGTACATTGCTTGAAGTGTCAAGTTTTCCGGTATTCCAAAATTTTTCCACATCATTTATTCTGTCTTCAACCGCTTTTCCGCGATCGATTAGAGTTACATCAAATCCGGCTTCGGATAAAAGTATCGATGAAAAAAGACCCGCAGGTCCCATTCCGACAACAAGAATTCTGCATTTTGAACTCCTGCCGGAATTCTTTAATCTCCCTAAGAATTCTTCGGAAAGATATTCGTACTCTTTTTCTTCATACGATACAACGTTTTTGTTTCTTTTGATCAGAGCTTTTTCTTCGTTTTCATCGAGTGAAAGTATTACGGAATAAATAAACATTATGTTTTCTTTTTCACGCGCATCCACAGATTTTTTAAGGATTTTAAAATCTTTTATTACACTTTTGATCCTGTACTGAGTGACAATAAAATTCTTAATATCGATATTCTTTTTGGCACTTATCTTTAAAGAATCTATTTTAATCATAAAATTATTCTTCGTCCTTATATAATCCCAGACGTCTTAAAAACGAATATATCTTTGTACCGAAAGGAATCAGAGACAGATCGTATTCATTCACGCCCTTAAGAAGGATAAGAGAAACAAAATATACGACGATCGCAAGAATCATCGCGATTGCAAGCGCAAGCATGTCAGGTCCGACTTTCGAAATGATAAAATAAACAAGGAAAGTGATCACGCCCATTATGCATGATGAAATAAGCGGGATGATAAAGGTCTGCTTGAGTTCCTGCTTGTAAGCTATCGTTCTGTAAATCGCAAGGTGGTTAAGCACGCTTACAAATACGGCAAATAAAAGATTTGCGACAACAACGGAATGAATGCCCATCTTTAATACTTTTAACATGAACACAAGCGAAAGCAGGTGCAATACAAATGCGATGAGCGAATTAAGGACAGGTGTTTTAAGCTTGTTGAGTCCCTGTAAAATTCCGTTTCCGAGTGTGGATAACGAGAAAAATACCACACTTATCGAACCGTATAAAAGCATGATCGCAGCAAGGTCGATCTCGCCGGTGTTAAAAAGAAGATTCAGTATGGGTTTTCCCAGTATCGCAAGGCCGAATGCCGAAGGAAACGAAATGATCATCGTTACTCTTATAACGGTAGCCATCTTACTTCTTGCCGAAACATAATCCTTATTTTCGATGCTTGCTGTAAGCGAAGGAATGATTGCCGAACACATGGCATTCGCAAGGGCTATGGGAAGTGTGATCATAAGTTTGTACTTGCCCGAATAAACACCCCAGAGCGCAGACTTAACATTTTCTTCGCCTATGCTTATCATATGATGATTGAAAACAGACTGGTCTACCACGCCGCAGATATTGTACATAACCGAGCAGAGGATCATGGGGATCGCTGTTTTCGTTATAAGGAAAAGTACATCAAGAAATGTATCCTTGTTCTTTGATGTATCGTTTAAAACTCTTTTGTCTATCGCCCTTTTGTTATGCGAATAAAAATACATCATAAGCAAAAGGCCGGATAAAGCTCCCACTCCGCAGCCTATCGTGGCACCGGCGGCACCGAATGCGGGAGCATAATTTTCATTCATCATAAGGTTGCCGTACTTGGTACCGATGCCAAACAAAAGGCTTGCGGCACTTAAAGATACGATAACCAGAATAATCTGTTCAAGGATCTGAGAAACAGCCGTGAAATGCATTACGCCGAGGCCTTGGAAATAGCCTCTGAAAACAGCCATTAAAGCAACAACGAATATCGTGGGAGCAAGAACCCTTAAAGCCATCGTACTCATGGCTTCACCCATAACCGTGGTTGCAAAAAAGTCGGCGAATATAAATACTATTACAGAAAAAATACCGCCCGATATAACGGCAAAAAGCAAGGCCCCCTGAAATACTTTCTGCATTTTCTTGTACTGGCCCCTGCTCTGTCTTTGTGCTATAAGTTTGCTTACTGCCGAAGGTAGGCTGTAAGAAGACAATATAAGAATTATTGAATAAAATTCATAAGCTCCGGCATAATAACCGTTTCCTATATCGCCTATGATATTCGTAAGAGGTACTCTTCTTGCAAGTCCGATAATCCTGCATATGATACCGGCTATGGCGAGAATCGAACCCTGAACGACTATTCCTTTGGCAATTTTTCTTTTCTCAGACATATATACCTCAGCCCTATTTGTGATAAGGCTCATTGTTAATGATTTTGAATGCTCTGTATACCTGTTCGAGCAAAATAACTCTCATAAGCTGATGAGGGAAAGTCATGTCGGAAAAAGACAATTTATTATCGGAGATTGCTTTTACGGAATCGCTTAATCCCAAAGAACCTCCGATTATAAAACAGATACTGCTTGTCCCGCCGACAGCAAGTTCATTTATTCTTTTGGAAAAAGAAACGGAATCATATTTTTTTCCTTCAATCTCAAGCGTAAATACAAATGAATTCGAAGGGATTTTCTTTAAGATCCGCTCCCCTTCCCTGTTTTTGATGATTTCGGCCTGAGCTTCGCTTATACCCTGTGAAGCCTCTTCGTCTTCAACTTCGATGATCGTAAGTTTGCAGAATCTCGAAAGTCTTTTTGAGTATTCGGCCAAAGAATCCTTAAAATACTTTTCTTTGATCTTACCGACACCTATTACGGTTATATTCATCCGAAAATATCCTCGTAATGCTTATCGATTATCGTATCAACGTAATTCTCGTCAAGTTCCGGGAATTTTGCGAGTACAAGGAATTTGATCTTGGCATTTCTTTTAAAGAAATTCATCTGGTCGTCATCGCTTATGTCGATATCATAATCGATCGTTTTCTTTGTAATGTTTTCAACGAACCATTCTTCGAATTTATCGTTGTTTTCGGATTCCCTGCCTGCTTCCGTCTTAAGCTTTTTGACTTTAACGATACTGTTAATGCCAAAATAAACAAACATTGCAAAAAAGAGGAACAATACACCGTCAATTACATAAGAAAAAGTTGAACCTACTTTAAACGGAAGTACACCGAGCATGAGAAGCCCGATAAAAGTACAGCCGAGAACACCCATAATTATAAGCATTATACCGGTTGAAAGATTTTCTTTGGCTTTTTCTTCCTTGGAAACGTATTCCTTGGAAGGAGCAACAAATTTCTTTCTGAATTCCTCAGTCGCAATAAGATCTCTTTCTTCCTGAGTAAGTTCGATCTGCTTGATTTCTTCGGCCGATGGTTCTTCGTTTGCTTTTTCATTCTTTTTTTCTTCGATTATTTCTTCGCCGAAAGAATCGAATTCCGTTTTGTTTTCAACCGTATTTACATCATTTTCATCGACATCGATAATATCGTTTCCAAGACCGTTGTTATCGTAATATGAAAACTTGTCTTCAGTATTTTCAATTGGTGTTTTATCTTTTAGAGAAGCAACCAAAGGGACTTTACAATCCGAGCAGATTGTAAAGCCCTCTCTGTATTCTACTTTGCATTTAGGACAAAAAGGCATGTTTAGTTTCCTTTCGATGACAGATATTCATCAATACCTTTAGCTGCAGTTCTGCCTGCACCCATAGCAAGAATAACGGTAGCAGCACCTGTAACGGCATCGCCTCCGGCAAATACACCGGGTTTTGATGTCATACCGCTTACCTCATCGGCTACGATACATTTTCTTCTGTTAATTTCAAGTCCTTCGGTTGTTGAAGAAATAAGCGGGTTGGGTGAAGTACCGAGTGACATGATAACAGCGTCACATTCGATCTCAAATTCGCTTCCGGGAATTTCAACGGGACTTCTTCTGCCGCTTTCGTCAGGCTCGCCGAGTTCCATTCTGATACATCTGATTCCTCTTACCCAGCCGTTTTCATCAGCGAGGATTTCGGTAGGATTTGTAAGAAGATCAAAAATGATCCCTTCTTCTTTTGCATGATGAACTTCTTCTGCTCTTGCGGGAAGTTCTTCAATACTTCTTCTGTAAACAACATGAACTTCGCTTCCGAGTCTTAAAGCTGTTCTTGCAGCATCCATTGCAACGTTACCGCCGCCGACTACAACAACTTTCTTTCCGATCATGATGGGTGTGTCGGATTCCTTGAAAGCTTTCATAAGATTTGAACGTGTAAGATATTCGTTAGCTGAGAAAACACCGTTTGCATTTTCTCCGGGAATACCCATGAACTTGGGAAGACCTGCGCCGGAGCCGATAAATACAGCTTCAAATCCGCGCTTCTCCATAAGTTCGTCGATCGTAAATGACTTTCCGATGATGCAGTTCTTTTCAAATTTTACACCGAGAGCCTTAACGTTCTCGATTTCTTTCTTAACAACTTTTTCCTTGGGAAGTCTGAATTCGGGAATACCGTAAACAAGAACGCCGCCAAACTCATGAAGCGCTTCGAAAACGGTTACGTCATAACCCATCTTTGCAAGGTCGCCCGCACATGATAATCCGGAAGGACCGGAACCTATAATGGCAACTTTCTTATTTTTCTTTTCAGTACCTGCCTTGGGCTTAACACCGTTCTCAAAAGCCCAGTCTGCAACGAATCTTTCAAGCTTGCCGATAGAAACGGCTTCACCCTTGATTCCTCTGATGCATTTACCTTCGCACTGATTTTCCTGAGGACATACACGTCCGCAGACAGCGGGAAGGGATGATGATTTGTTTATGATATTGTAAGCTTCTTCGAATTCGCCTTCCTTAACGGCTTTAACGAAATCGGGAATGCTGATGGAAACAGGGCATCCTTTTACGCACTGAGCGTTCTTGCAGTTAAGGCATCTGGAAGCTTCTTCCATTGCTTCTTCTTTGTTGTATCCGAGACAAACTTCTTCGAAGTTCTTTGCTCTTTCCTTGGGGTCCTGTTCTCTTACGGGAACTTTCTTTAATACATCCATTATTCGTTACCTCCGCAATTTCCGCATCCGCCATGGTGAGTGTCGCCTTCTTTTGCCTTAAGGTAAGCTCTTCCTTCGGCTGTTTTGTAAATCTGCTGTCTCTTCATGGCTTCATCGAAGTTTACAAGGTGACCGTCGAATTCAGGACCGTCAACACAGGCAAACTTAACCTGATCGCCTACGGTAAGACGGCAAGCACCGCACATACCCGTTCCGTCAACCATGATAGGGTTCATGGAAACGATGGTTTTAAGATTGTATTTCTTTGTCATAAGACAAACGAATTTCATCATGATCATGGGTCCGATTGTAACGCAAAGATCGTATTCTTTACCTTCGTTGTAAAGATCTTCGATAACTTTGGTAACCATACCCTGTCTCTGATAACTTCCGTCATCTGTTGTAATGTAAAGATTTCCGGCTACGGCAGCCATTTCTTTTTCCATTATAAGAAGACTCTGAGTCTTTGCACCGACGATAACGTCTGCATCGACTCCGTGTTCATGAAGCCATTTCACCTGCGGATAAACAGGAGCGGTACCAAGTCCGCCGGCAACAAAAAGAATTCTTTTCTTCTTTAATTCATCGATGGGAGTTTCAATAAGTTCGCTGGGTCTTCCGAGCGGTCCTACAAAATCAGCAAACGCATCACCTGCTTTTAAGTCTTTCATCATATAGGTTCCGGCACCTATAATCTGAACAACGATGGTGATTGTTTCTTTTTCTCTGTCAAAATCGCAAATAGTAAGGGGAATTCTTTCTGAATCCTCATGGGTTCGAACTATTACGAATTGTCCGGGTTCGCAATTAGCTGCTACATTCGGAGCTTTAACAACAAATTCGTAAATCGAATCCGTAAGCTCTCTGGCTTCTAAAATACTGTACATCTTTTTCCTTTCCGCAAATCATCCCTCAGGATTTACATTAATGCTCTTCTCTTTTATAACATAATATTCGCCTTTAGCATTGATTTCCAAAGTGCCGTAATCATTGGAATCCTGCGTATTAACGGCGTATCTTAAACCGGTAAGCGTACGCTTGTCTCCATTGGAAGTATCCACATAATACTCGTTAATGACATAGTAGATCGTACCTTTAAGATTTAACGCATCCTCGATAATATACTCAAATTTTCCGTTTGCCGTGGCAACATGTCCGTCGGTATCGGTAAGACCGCCGAGAGTATATCTGTAAACGGTGGCGATATTTGCACCTTCCTCTTTCGATACTGTTGCATCGGTAATGGTAACATTGTATTTTCTTGTAATGACAGTACTTGGAATTCCATCTTCGTTATACGAGATAAATCTGAATTCCGAAGGACCCATGGGCATTACAAGAGGATACTCGTATTTGGTTGCATACATGTCGGGATCGACTCTTTCTTCTTCCTTAACATTCGCTCTGTAGCATACATAATATGTATCACAGTTAATGTCGGAATCGACACTGATAAGAATCGGAACATTGTAGCTTCCGGATTCTATTGATACCATGGGCGCAAGAGGTATTGTTACATTGATGATGTATTCGCCTTCGGCAATACCGCTTGTAACACCGTATTCCGAAACATAAATCGCTTTAACATCGAATTCGCCTGATTCAAGATGAATGGGTTCTGTATAAAGCGTTGATGTTTCATCGGGATCCGAACCGTCAAGCGTATAATAAACAAAACCGTTAAGTCCCGATTTAAGTTCAAGATCGAGGATATCGTCATATTCGCCGGGTTTTGAACCGAATTCGGGCGGTTTGCAAAGATATTCCTGATACTTGGCAACAACTTCGGGATCCTGGCAGTCAAGAAGAATATCGTTAATACTCTTCCAGTCTTCCTTAACCGAGTAAATATTAAACATCTTCTGATATGCGTCATCAGCAAGTTCGGGATGTTCAAGTGCAATTTCTTTTAAAATAAATACTGCATTTTTGTCCTGTCCGTCAGAAAGATAACAGTTGGAAATAGCATATTTTATTTTAGTATTGTCGGGATCTTTTTCAATAGCTTTTTCATAAAGGTCTATTGCAGTTTCATAATCCTTGTTTTTGACGGATTCTTCAGCCTTTTCAACAAGATAATCAACCGACTGTCTGTCGGAGATCTTCTTGATGAACATACCGAAAGCGACACAGGCCGCTGCGATAAGAAGAACAATGAAAAGAACAATAATCTTCGTGAAAATGTTCTTGTTCCAGAAATCAATGATCGAAAACAAGGTATCTTTAAGAGCACTGATCTCTCCTACTTCATCATCATCGAAATCATCCTCGTCGATATGACTTCTGCCTGAAATATGCTTGTTTCCCCGATACTCGTCATTATGTCTTTTCTTCGGGCTCTTATACTTTTTTACTTCTTCAACATCGATTTCCTTGGTTCTGTCAAAAACACCGTCTATATCCACGGATAAGTCGGTTTCGGGATCGTAATCGGGAACGATATTAATTTCTTCACCGCATACTTCACAGAAGAGCAGACCCTCCTCAATATGCGCTCCACAATTCGGACATTTCATATTATGTTTCCTTAAAATTTTGAATTTACGAGGTTACTCATAAGCATGGCGATGGTCATAGGGCCAACACCGCCAGGCACCGGTGTAATCTTTCCGGCAATCGGTTCAACACTTTCAAAATCAACGTCACCGCAAAGTTTTTTACTGTTAGGATCGACTTTATGAATTCCGACGTCGATAACAACCGCGCCTTCTTTAACATATGATGCATCTATAAATTTAGGCTTGCCAATCGCAACGATAAGAATGTCCGCTCTCTTTGTTACTTCTCTTAAATCCTTTGTTCTTGAGTGACATACCGTAACAGTGGCATTTTCTCTTAACATAAGCATTGACATGGGTTTTCCGACGATATTGCTTCGACCTACGACAACGCATTCTTTTCCTTCAATGTCAACATTGCTTCTTTTTAAAAGTTCAATAACGCCGGCAGGAGTACAGGAAACGAATCCTTTTTCTCCGATGGATAATCTTCCGACATTGATGGGATGAAAGCCGTCAACGTCTTTGTCGGGATTAATGCTTCTTATTACTTCATCTTCGTCAAAACCTTTGGGTAAAGGAAGCTGAACGAGGATACCGTCAACCTTGTCATCATTGTTAAGTTTCTCGACAAGTTCGAGAAGTTCAGCCTGCGTAGCCGATGCTTCAAGATGATATGAAAGCGAATTTGCCCCTATGTATTCGCACGCTTTCTTCTTGTTATTGACATATACGCTGCTTGCGGGATCGTCACCGACCTGAATTACCGCAAGAGTAACTTCAATCCCTTTTTCTTTTAAAGCTGCAACTTTTTCTTTGCATTCATCTTTAATCTGAGTCGATATAAGTTTTCCGTCAATTAATTCTGCCATGTTTATATCCTTTCAAAAATATATTCAAAAGTTATACTTAATCATAAATATATTGATTATTCAATAATTGAAACATATCTGATAATTATGCTTATTCAAAAATTTTTCAGGCAAAAACTGCCAAAATAAATATATGATCAGAACAAGCCTGTGATCTTTCCGTCAACAACATCGATGGAAAGTGCTGCGGGTGCTTTGGGCAGTCCCGGCATGGTCATGATCTGACCTGTGATGACTACAACAAAGCCTGCACCTGCGGAAACATAACATTCTCTTACATCGATATTGAAACCTTCGGGACGTCCGAGAAGTGTGGCGTTATCCGAAAGCGAATATTGTGTTTTTGCGATACATACGGGCATATTCGAAAATCCGAGTGATGTAAGTTTTTCGAGCTGTTTCTTTGCTGCCTGTGTATAATTTACGCCGTCGGCACCGTATATTTCTTTAGCGATCTTTTCGATCTTTTCTTCAAGTGAAAGGCTGTCTTCATATAAAGGATGATAATGGCTTTCTTTCTTCTCAAGCGTATCAAGAAGTGTTTCTGCAAGAGCAACACCGCCTGCGCCGCCCTTTTCCCAAACTTCGGAAAGAGCAAAGCTGCACCCTCTTTCGATACAGAAATCCTTAACAAAATCTGTTTCAGCTTTTGTATCGGTAATAAATGAGTTAAGCGTAACAACAACGGGAACATCGTATTTCTGAAGGTTCTCGATATGCTTCTCAAGATTTACGATACCTTTCTTTAATGCATCAAGATTTTCTTCAGAAAGGTTTTCTTTGGCAACTCCGCCGTTATATTTAAGAGCTCTTACAGTTGCAACAAGAACGATCGCATCGGGCTTTAATCCTGCCATTCTGCACTTGATGTCAAGGAATTTCTCTGCACCGAGGTCAGCGCCGAATCCGGCTTCCGTAATGCAGTAATCAGCGATCTTAAGCGCTGTCTTTGTGGCTCTTACCGAATTGCATCCGTGAGCTATGTTTGCAAAAGGTCCGCCATGAACTATGGCGGGTGTATTCTCGAGTGTCTGAATAAGGTTGGGTTTAAGCGCATCCTTTAAAAGGGCTGCCATTGAACCTACGGCACCAAGTTCCGCCGCGGTAACGGGTTCGCCTTTGAAATTATATGCAACAACTATCTTGCCAAGACGTTTCTTTAAATCTTCCATATCATCGGCAAGACAGAGAATAGCCATAATTTCTGAAGCAACAGTAATCACAAAGTGATCTTCTCTTACAACACCGTCTGCTTTTGCGCCAAGACCGATAACTATGTTTCTTAACGCTCTGTCGTTCATGTCAAGGCATCTTTTCCATACAACGCTTCTTGTATCGATACCGAGCTGGTTGCCCTGCTGAATATGATTGTCAAGCAAAGCGGCAAGAAGGTTGTTTGCGCTTGTAATGGCATGGAAGTCACCCGTGAAATGAAGGTTTAAATCTTCCATGGGAACTACCTGAGCCATTCCGCCTCCGGCAGCACCTCCCTTAATACCGAAACAGGGTCCGAGTGAGGGTTCTCTTAAAGCGATAACAGCTTTTTTGCCCATGAGTCCGAGTGCCTGTCCGAGTCCGACTGTGGTTGTTGTTTTTCCTTCGCCTGCAGGAGTAGGGTTGATAGCCGTAACAAGAACGAGTTTTCCGTCTTTGTTACCCTTAACGGAATTAATATATTCATCCGAAAGTTTTGCTTTATATTTTCCGTAAAGTTCAAGTTCGTCTTCGGGAATGTCCAGAAGTTTTGCAACTTCCGTAATTGGTTTCATGTTTGCACTTTGTGCAATTTCAATATCTGATTTCATACCCTTCTCCTTTTTGAATATTAAAAATATATTATAATACTTATTTTCAACATTTTGTAAATGTTAAAGAGATTCATCGTTATTCTTATGACTGAATTCCCATCATCTGCTTGAATTCTGCTTCACTCATAAGAATCTTTCTGGGTTTTGTACCTTCTTCAGGTCCGACAACGCCTTTAGCTTCGAGCTGATCCATTATTCTGGCAGCTCTGTTAAAGCCAATTTTAAATGCTCTCTGAAGAGCTCCTATGGATGCTTTTTCCTTGCCGATTATAAAGAGTCCGGCCTGTGCGAAGAATTCATCAAGATCTCCGCCCGGCGCTTCAACGGTTCCGGAAATGCCTCCGCTTTCAAGGAATTCGTTAATTCCTTCGGAACTTACAATGATCTTCTGACTCTTTATGAAGTCCACAACATTAAGAACTTCTTCATCTGAAACATAGCAGCCCTGTACTCTCGAAGGCTTGTTCATTCCCTGAGGGAAGTAAAGCATATCGCCCTTTCCGAGAAGTTTTTCCGCACCGTTGGTATCAAGAATGGTTCTTGAGTCAATACCGCTCGATACACTGAAAGCAATACGGCTAGGCATATTTGCTTTGATAAGACCGGTAATAACGTCTACCGAAGGTCTCTGAGTAGCAATGATAAGATGAATTCCGGCCGCTCTTGCCAGCTGGGCAAGACGACAGATCGATTCTTCGACTTCCTTTCCCGCCACCATCATGAGGTCGGCAAGCTCGTCTACGATAATTACGATCTGAGGAAGTATTTTGCCGTCGGGTTCTTCTGCTTTTTTCTCATTATATCCCTTAAGGTCCCTTACTCCCGCATCTGCAAAGAGTTTGTATCTTTCTTCCATCTCTTTAACACCGAATTTAAGAGATGCTGAAGCCTTTTTGGGATCTGTCACAACATCCGTAAGAAGATGAGGGATCTTGTTATATACGCTTAATTCCACGACCTTGGGGTCTATAAGTATAAGCTTTACATCATCGGGATGAGCTTTATAAAGAATACTCATAATGATCGTATTTATACATACGGATTTACCCGATCCGGTAGCGCCCGCTATAAGAAGATGGGGCATCTTTGCAATATCCGCAATAACAACCTGTCCCGCAAGATCCTTACCTACGGCAAACGATATCTTGGACTTCGAAGAAGCAAATTCGTTTGATTCGATAAGATCCCTGAATGGAACAGCGCTGCTTTCCGAATTCGGAACTTCGATTCCGACAGCACTCTTTCCGGGAATGGGAGCTTCGATTCTTATATCAGCTGCACCGAGGCTTAATTTGATATCATCCGAAAGCGATACGATCCTTGAAACTTTAACGCCGGGTGCGGGAGTTAATTCATATCTTGTAACCGCAGGTCCTTTTGAACAGTTATTGGGATCGATCGTAACCTCGACACCGAAAGTGGAAAGTGTTTCCTTTAATTTTTTTGCCGTCTCGATAATATTGTCGTTTTTGACCTTGCTTCCCTTTTCACCCTTATTTAAAAGAGAAATCGGAGGGAATTTATAAGGCTTATTGGATTTTTCGACCTTTTTATCGTCATTCGTTTCATAAATGCTTTTAACTTTGACTTCTTCAAAAGCGGACTGATTATTTTCAAGCATAAGTCTGGAATTATCAGTCAATGAAACGGCAGGCTTTTCAACTTCCGTGAATTTAAGTTTTTCTTCATTCGGTTCTTCTTTTGGTTCTTCCGAAAGAAGAGGTCTGTTCTGCGAGTAAACATTTATAGGCTTAATTTCATCATCAGTTACCTTTTTCTCAACATCTTTTGCAACAATCTGATGAATGTCATTACTTTCTTTCTTTTCTTTCGTTTTCTTAGCAGGTTTTACATCTTCGGCTTCTTCTTCATCATCGTCATCCTTTTCAAAGAATGAACGGATCTGTGTGGGAGGGACATCGATTATTTTTTCTTCTTCCCTGAAAGTTTCTTTCTCTGCTTCCTCTTCTTCGTCGTTGATCTTATAAGAAATCTTCGGCTTTCTGTTTGCAGCTTCATTGGCCTTGAGCTTTCTTATCTCTCTAAGCTTATACTGAGTTTCTGACGGATCTTCTTCCGCATCGTCAAGGTTCGAGTACTTTTCGAGAAGAAAGTTGAAAAGTTTAACGATATATTTTCCAAACATTACGGCGACAGAAGCAACGAGCATAACGATGGAAAGTATCCATACAAGTGCTCTTCCGCAGCTTTTGTCAATAAGATAAGCCAGGGATGCAAATATTACTCCGCCTCCCTTGCCGTCAAGATAAAAAAGTTTAACGGATTCGCCATATGAATATGCGCTGATACTCGGATATGCTATCGCAGTTGCAAGCATGCCGATACCTGCTGCAAGAACAACCGCTGAAACGATGTCGAACACGGTTTTCTTGGTCATATTCTTAAAAATCAGATAAACTGTAAATCCGATTCCTATAACAGGTATCACGTATGCATCGACACCGAATAAACCTTTTACTGCTTTGGTTATAAATACTCCGAAACCTCCGTCGAAGATTCCGAGTGCAAAGAGAAACATGATGATAAAAAGAGCAAAAACACCAATATAAATCAGTGTCTTTACGTAGTCAAACTCATACTCTTCCTCTTCAACAATACGCTGTCTCTTCGTAGCATTTTTTGAATTTGTATTTCTTTTTCCGGAAGAAGAACTCTTTCGTCCGGAAGAACTGCTTTTAGCGGTATTTCTGTTCTGAGTACCTGATGTGCTTCTTTTGCGGGTACCCGACGAATTTCTGCCCGATGAGGCAGATGTTCTTCTTTTTCGATTATTGTCAGATGTCATAATAATCTTTGCCCTTTAAGTCTGTAATATCGAAATCAAGCTGATCGTCCTTCAGGTCGTAATCGTACGTAAGTTCTTTTGGAACATGCGCTTTGGGTGAAGGAACGGGATTTTTGATCATAGGAGTTGCCTTCAAGGCAGGATCGCCTGTAATAAGCGAAATGTCTTCGGTTTTGTCATTTCTGCGAGAGAGCATCTCTTCCTCTTCCTTTGACTTAATAACATGCGCAGTTCTGTAATCCCTCCTTGAAGGAAGAACTTTATCTCTTTTCTGTAAATCGCTTGTAAGGATATTGTTCTCATCAAGAAGATCGGAATCAATGATCTCGTTGTCGTCCTTGTCCCTGATCGATTCATGAGATTTTGAGGATTCCGCGGATATCGCATTCTTTTCCTCTTTGTTCTCCGAATCTTCTTTGAACGAACTGCCTGTATTCTTAAATATTTCATCATAAACAGGATTCGAAACCATATTGACCGGATTCTGATTCTGCACGGAGCCGGTATCAGAATTATCAGCCACATTTATCTGAGATTCGCTGTTTATGCTTTCTGTATTTGCGTTTCGGGAAATATCCGTGTTTCCGGCATTTTGTTCAATGCTCGAAACATTATCGGTAACTGCGTAACCTGAAGCATTTTCGGTCTTATCGGAAACAGTAACATTTTCTTCGATTCCCGAAGATTTAACTTCGTTTGTGTTATCCGAAGCCGAAGTGTCCTTAACCGATCCTCCGGAAATTTCATTGGCGATTTCCGCTTTAGTTTCTTTACCGTTTTCACCTGAAGCAAATTTAACTTCATCATTGGAAACTTTTGTTTCTTCAGCTTTGGTTTCTTCTTTATTTTCTCCCTCGGAAGCTTTCTTGCCGGCAAGTGCAGCGGATGAAGAGTTTACGCCGATAGGTATGATGGCTCTCTGTCTTCTTCCGAATACTCCGCTCTCTTCGCTTCTTTCGTTTGAATTATCGTTTTCTTTATTCTTGTAAGCGTCTGGAATAACGGGCGGCTGTGAAACAACCTTGGTCGTTTCGGGTTTGACTTCCTCCTTGGGAGGATTTCCGCCGTATTCGCTTTCATTGAGATTGAGAATTCCTTTGCCTTTTGCAAGATCTCTTTCGTATTCTCTTCTTCTCTTTTCTGCTTCACGTTTCTGTTTTTCTTTTTCACGCTCGTAAATCTGTTCATCGGTAAGGATGAATGAAGGAATTTCAAGCAGACCGATAACCGCAATGATAATATATGCAAAATTTACCGCATAAGAATAATCCGCCGTATTGAAATTCACAAAAGTAAATACCGCCGCAAAATCAACGATAAGCACATATATAAGTCCTTTGTCATAATCGTTTCTGATAAACGAGAAAACGGCAATCGCAGCAAGTATAAATATGATAAGACCTTCAAGTCTGCCTGCCATGGGAGGTACATAACTTAATGACAATCCGTCGGGAATGAATGAATAGATATAATTCATTGCATTATCGCTTCCGTTCACTCCGTTGTTGGGTATCGCATTAAGGAAGATAAAACCGGACACAAGGAAAGAACCCGTAAATATAAGGCTCTGAACGAATCTGTTCTGGAACTTAAGCCATGCTTCGGTATTATAAATCATAAGCAAATATGAAACGGTAATGACAAGAAGCACAACACCGATAATATCCAAAGACGCAATAAATCCTGCCAGAACACCGAGTCCGACAATGAAAAGTATCTGGTATAATTCGTTAAACTTCTTGTTTTTGTTAAGCTCGCATATGCGGATCATCGCATAAAAGTATCCGGAAAACAAAAACGTAAGGAAAATATCGGGGCTTATGCTGTAAACGGCATGAATGCAGTAAGGTGCAAGCGTA
The DNA here is from genome assembly GCA_024684055.1 of Lachnospiraceae bacterium. Lineage (GTDB taxonomy): Bacteria > Bacillota > Clostridia > Lachnospirales > Lachnospiraceae > UBA3766. Next base: position 19,221 of record JAIKXN010000091.1, read on the forward strand.
AGTGCCGCAATTGTGCAGATTGCATAACGCATTCTGAACATTCTTTTTACTGTATAGTAAGCGAATATTCCGACACCTATCTCAAGGATTCCGTTAAAAACATATATTGCATAAGGTGAAGGAACAATATTATAAATCCCTTTGCAGATCGATGCATACAAAAATGTCAGCATCGTTGAATCGGGAAGTTTGTCTGTCAAAGAAACAGCATATTTATAAACTTCGCTTGTAATCTCAATTTCAAAATAGGAAGTTACAAAAAGTATTCTTACAAATACGGCCAGAATACTGACAATAACGATCCCGAGTGTTTCAACAAGTCGGGAAACAACGGGAATTTTCCTTTTGGTAAACTTCTCCGGTATCATTGGGAAAAGGATTTTGTATAAAAGCACTATAAGCGGGGCGCATATGAAAACTAAGGCATATCTTATAAGCATGAAAACGATCGCACTTCCGCTGCCGCTTGACAGACTGATTGAGTGCAATGCTATCCCGCAGAAAAACACAAGCGCAAATAACACATATAATATATAATGATATATGTTTTTTTTCGTAACCATCAGGCACAACCTTCCAATGTCTAAACGCTAATCACTACCTACCTGTAATTCGATAATACCATTCCCTTTGATAATTCCCTTTTTATTCCTCTGTATATTTTTCGATATTGTATCTCGGCCTTCTCTTTACTTCCATGTAGATCTTTCCGATGTATTCTCCTATAAGACCTATGGAAATAAGCTGAACGCCGCCTAAAAACCAGATACTCACTATAAGCGATGTCCATCCCGGTTCGGTCAGTTTAAGGAAATAAGGAACTATTGCATAAATAAAAGCAATAAAACTTAAAATAACACTGAATATTCCGAGATAAACGATAAACCTTATCGGTTTTACGCTGAAAGACGTAATTCCGTCTATTGCAAGCGCGATCATCTTCTTTAAAGGATATTTGCTTTCGCCTGCAACTCTGACTTTTCTGTCATAATAAACACATTCCGTTTTATAACCGATCAGAGGAACGATGCCTCTGATGAAAAGATTCTCTTCTCCGTACTGAGAATACTGTTCAAGAGCTCTTTTTGACATAAGTCTGAAATCGGCATGATTGTAAATAGTTTTGGCACCGCAGAAATTCATTACCCTGTAGAATGTCTGAGCAGTGAAACGTTTGAAAAACGTATCTGTTTTTCTTTTGTTTCTGACACCGTAAACGATATCGCAACCTTCATGATATTTATCAACCATTTCCTCGAAAACATCGATATCATCCTGAAGGTCGGCGTCGATAGAAATGGAAATATCACAAATATCCTTCGCAAAAACAAGACCTGCGGTAAGCGCAAACTGGTGGCCCACATTTCCTGCGAGTTTAAGTCCGCGAACATCTTTATGTTCTTTGCTTTCTTTTTCGATTAAATCCCAGGTATTGTCCTTACTGCCGTCATTAACGTAAAGAGCAAATGAATCGGGTGATATCTTGCCTTTTTCTATAAGTTCATTAAGTTTTCTTCTAAGCTCCGGAAAAGTTATCGGAAGCATTTCTTCCTCGTTGTAGCAAGGAACAACTATAGCCAAAACATCCATCGGGTATCTCCTAAAAGCGGTAATCAGTTATATACATATACTCCCGAACCTTACGGAACCGGGAGTATATCAAAATCCGCGGGATTAATTAAATATTTTTAAAAGCCTGTTCAAGATCTTCAATGATATCATTTACGTTTTCGATACCTACCGAAAATCTGATAAGATCGGGCTTAACGCCTGCTTCGAGAAGCTGCTCATCCGTCATCTGTCTGTGTGTATGACTTGCAGGATGAAGAACACAGGAACGTGTGTCTGCAACATGTGTGACAATAGCGACAAACTTCAGAGAATCCATAAATTTGATGCTGTTTTCTCTTCCGCCCTTAATACCGAACGTAAGAACTCCGCATGTACCGTTGGGCATATACTTTTTTGCTCTTTCGTAGTAAGGATCGCCTTCAAGACCGGGGTAATTTACCCATGCCACTTTATCGTTTTCTTTAAGCCACTTTGCAACAGTAAGAGCATTTTCGCAGTGTCTTTGCATGCGAAGATGAAGAGTCTCGAGGCCGAGGTTTACATAAAATGCATTCTGAGGAGACTGGATAGAACCGAGATCTCTCATAAGTGTTGTTGTTGCTTTAACTATATAAGCACTCTTTCCGAATCTTTCGGTATAAGTAACTCCGTGATATGATTCATCGGGATAACAGAGGCCGGGGAATTTGTCAGGATACTTTGTCCAGTCAAAATTACCCGAATCAACGATACATCCGCCTACAGATACCGCATGACCGTCCATGTATTTGGTCGTTGAATGAGTAACGATATCTACACCGTACTCAAAAGGACGGCAGTTAACGGGTGTCGGGAATGTATTGTCAACGATAAAAGGCACGCCTGCTTTATGAGCACATGTTGCAAATTTTTCAAAATCAAGCACAACAAGTGACGGATTGGAAATGGATTCCGCAAGCACGCACTTTGTGTTGGGCTTAAATTCTTTCATAAGATCCTCGGCACTGATCTCGGGATCCACAACAGTTGTTTCGATTCCCATCTGTGAGATTGTTGTTGTAAGAAGATTGAATGTACCGCCGTATAATGCGGAACTTATAATGATATGATCTCCTGCCGTTGCAATATTGAATACCGAAAAGAAATTGGCCGCCTGTCCGGATGAGGTAAGCATTGCAGCCACTCCTCCTTCCATATCACAGATCTTTGCAGCCACAAAATCATTTGTGGGATTCTGAAGTCTTGTATAGAAATATCCGCTTTCTTCAAGATCGAATAAAGCGCCCATCTGCTCCGATGTGTCATACTTGAAAGTTGTAGACTGATAGATGGGTAAAATTCTGGCTTCCCCTTTGCTGGGTTTCCAGCCCGACTGTATACATTTTGTTTCAATTCTGTAATCGCTCATTTTGTTATCCTTCCAGGTTTATATTATTCTTCGTCCCAGTTTGTATATACGCTTTGAACGTCATCATCTTCATCGAGAAGATCGAGTGTTCTCTGAAGATTCTTTACAGCTGTTTCATCATCAAGTTTCACATAATTCTGAGGAAGCATTGTTACTTCGGCCTGAGCCATGGGAATCTTGTTGTCTTCAAGCGCCTTAACAACTTCAGGAAGAGAATCGGGAGCAGTAATAATTTCAAAGCTGTCATCTTCTTCGCTGAAATCTTCTGCGCCTGCATCGAGAGCAAGCATCATAAGGTCATCGGATCCCATATCGCACTCTTCTTTGTCGATAATGATCTGACCTTTTTCATCGAACATATACGAAACGCAGCCCTGTGTTCCGATATTGCCCTGTCCTTTTGTAAAAGCCGAACGAACATTGCTGGCTGTTCTGTTCTTGTTGTCAGTCAGGCATTTTACGATAATAGCGATACCGTTGGGGCCGTAGCCTTCATAAGTACACTGTTCGTAAACTACGTTAGCGCCTTCGCCGGCTGCCTTTTTGATACCTCTGTCGATGGTATCGTTGGGCATGTTGTTTGATTTGGCCTTGGCTATAACTGCAGCAAGTTTAAAGTTATTCGCGGGATCGGGACCGCCTTCTTTAACGGCTACTGCGATTTCTCTGCCGATGATTGTAAATATTTTTCCTTTTGCCGCATCATTCTTTTCTTTCTTGTGTTTGATGTTTGCAAATTTTGAATGTCCAGACATAATATCCTCCTGTTACGTAAAATCAACAATGTATTATAACATTTTTATCGTCTGTTTTCAACAATGGCATTGACAGGAAATTCAAGAAAAGATAGATAAAAAATTAACAAAATCACAAACGTAAAAAAGCTCTGCGACAGTTTCGCAAAATACGAAAAACTTATCGGAAAGCTTTTTATGAATTCATTATTCGTTATTTTCGTCGGATTCGGTATGTTTTTCGGGAACTTTGGCAACATATACCGTTTTGATGATATGATTTTCCACCTGAAGAATCTTGAAAGTATAACCTTTATATTCAAATTCGGTCTCATCTCCGGGTTCCGGAATATAGCCGATTTTATTTAAGATAAAACCGTTGAGAGTCTCGATATCCCTGTCCTCGACATCCATTTCGATGCCAAGAAGCTCGGCGAGTTCTTCAAGCGGTGTCAGACCGTCCATCTCATAACTCTTCTCGCCCTTCATGGATACAAATGTCTCTTCCTTGTCGTATTCATCCATGATATTTCCGACGATTTCTTCGAGAATGTCTTCCATGGCCACAAGTCCGCTGGTCTGGCCGTATTCGTCAATGACAATGACCATCTGAAGTTTGTCATCCTTCATTTTCTTGAAAAGGTCGTCAATCTTTCTTGTTTCGGAAACAAATCTCGCTTCTCTTAAAAGCTTCGGATATCTTCTTATGATGCCGTTTCTTGTTTTGTTTGCTTCCTGATAGCGAAGCGCATCCTTAAGGTGAAGGATACCGATTATATGGTCAAGGTTGTCAATATATACGGGATATCTGCTGTTGCTTCCCGCAAGCATGATCTTGATCGCATCGGAAAGTGTCGTATCGGCGTTTATGCCTACGATGCTGTTTCTGTTTGTCATGATATCCTTGGCTTCTTTGTCGTTGAGTTCGAAAATATTATTTATCATGGTGACTTCATCATCTTCGATAAGTCCCTGATCGTTTGATTCCTGAACCATTGAAAGAATATCGTCTTCCGTAACCTCTTCGTCCTGATTATATTTATTCTTGCCGATGATGTTAAAAAATCCCGTAAGAAGAAGATCCGCAAGATCTGAAACCGGAGCCATCACAAGCGAAAGTTTCAGTGAAAAAAGCGTAAATGCAGCTTTCGTATATTCAGTCGAATGTCTGACGATTCTTCTCGGTAAAAGAAAAAAGAAAAGGAAATTGACGTATAAAAAAACAAGAAACAAAACAGCCGACAAAGCAATGAAAGCCAGTTTAAAATAAAAGCCCAAAAGACCGGTTTTACTTAAAATAAAATCATTTATGATGCCTACAAAATAAGAAAGCGGTACAAACAAAAGAATATATGTGGCTATCAGAGCCGCATGGAAGCGGTTTTCAAATCTGGATTTCTTTTCAAGAAAATTGTTAAGAGTCTGAATATTGGCAATTGAGAGTTTATCGCTGATAAGTTCAAGATCGTTTTCATTGAAATCTTCGACAACATAAAGACTGACTGAAAGCAGAATTTCAGCCAGTACAAGAATTATTAAAAGAATATAAATATACCATCCGCTCTCGATGTCCGTAACAAACGAGAGCAACAGATTATTTTCTAGCATTCATAACCTCTAATATTACACAATTATTATATATGCTGTCGTTATGTTTAAGCGTTGCAAAAGCCTTGGGAATACTATCAAGAATATCCCTTGCCGTGCAGCAGTATGTGGTAAGATCTTTGGCTGCGCATTCTCCTGCTTTTCCGTGAAGATAAACCGCGGTATCAACGCCTTTTAAAGGATAATCTTCATTGATCAAAAGCGATGCGATCATACCTGTAAGTATATCTCCGGTTCCGGCAGTCGAAAGCGATGAATTGCCGGATTTGTTGACGTAAAGATCGACACCGTCGCTGACTCTTGTCGATGAGGATTTAAGAACCGCGATTATACCGAAGTTCTTTGCAATCTTAACGGCAAGCTCGTCAAGTTTTTCGGAAACATCTTCAGTTTTCATCTCGCAGAGTCTTGCAAGTTCAAGAAGATGCGGCGTGATCACAACATTTCTGTTCTTACCGACATTGTATAAGGGATGATTTTCATCAGGTTTAAATCCCTCATCAAGAATGTTCTTGAATTTGTATCTTACGGAAATGGAATTGAGTGAATCCGCATCCACTACAATATTGCCGTCATAGTTTTTTAAAACATATTCGGTAATCTTAAGCGTATCTTCTCTTATTCCGAGTCCCGGTCCGATAACAACGGAATCCGTTTTTTTCAAAAGCTTGTCAAGCTTATCCTTAAACCAGTTATCCTTCGGATCGAAAGGAACATGCTTTGAATTGTCAAAGTATTCGAATATCGCTTCCGGAATAAGGATCTTAAGCGAATCAATATTGCTTTTATCCGTAAAAATATTTACAAGTCCGCAGCCGCTTCTTAAAGCAGCCATAGCCGAAAAAAAGGCACAGCCTGACATGCTCTCGTTACCTGCGATAACAAGAACTCTTCCGAACATACCTTTGTTTCCTCTTTCGTTTCTTTTATTCAAATGTGGATTATAATTATTATTCATACGTTAACGAAGCTTGTTTTCATCGGGATTGTATTTCATGTCAAATATTTCGATCACATCTGCGCCGAAAATATCGTGCATATATGAATACAAATCCTGAATCCTCTGCTGTTTCTCCTGTTTTCTTACAACTTTTTTCTTTAATTCGACACGAATCTCGTCTATCCATTCGCTGATCTCATTAATTTCTTCTGTGCCGGTCTTTATATCATCATAGCACACTTCCATTGTTGCAATCATCAACTTTTTGTTTACTTCGTTGATTTTTGCAGGAAGATCCAAAGCCTCATCCTGATAGGAATCAAGCTTTTCGTTGCATTCTTCCACAAGACGTTTGTTTTCTTCGATCTTGGCGGCATTGCCCGAACCCTCATCCATACTGGATTCACGGATTTCTTCCATCAGTTTGCTTTTCAGTTTTTTAATCTCTTTTGTTTCTGTATTTATTTTGCCCTGTCTTTTAAGTAATTCATTCAGTTCTTTTTCGTAAGACGAAATTTCGGAATTAGTTTCTATCTGAGTAAAAAGTCTGTGCCATTTATGATCGAGAGTCAAAACCGGAATTTTCTTACCTTCTATCGCTGGTTTATAAACATCATCGCTCCTGGACATATCTTCACCTTCCTTTTATTCTTCGTTCTCATGAATCTTAAAAGATAATTTCATCAAACTGTCCGAAAGATGGACGTTTTCAACATAAATCGAATCCGGAACATCCAGATCAACGTGTGCAAAATTCCAGATACCTGAAATGTTACATTCCACAAGAACTTTTGCGATTTCGGTTGCTCCCTGTTTTGGAAGTGTAAGTACTGCAATATCTATATTGTTATCTTTTATAAAAGATGCTATTTCGGAAGTATCCTTAACCTTCATGTCGCGAACCTGTGTGCCGATTATGGATTCTTTGCAATCGAAAATACCTTTTACAAAAAAACCTCTTTTTTCGAAATTCATATAATTTGCAAGGGCCTGACCGAGATTGCCCGCACCAATGATAACAAGATTGTGTCTTTTATCGAGGCCGAGAATCTTTCCGATTTCATCGTAAAGATAATTTACATTGTATCCGTAGCCCTGCTGTCCGAATCCTCCGAAGTGATTGAAATCCTGTCTTATCTGCGATGCAGTGACATTCATTCTTTTAGAAAGTTCTCCGGAAGAAATTCTCTCCAGACCTTCATCCTTTAAATCCCCAAGATAACGGAAGTATCTCGGGAGTCTTGAAATAACCACCTGAGAAATATTCTTATCCTGCATATTAAACCCCTGTTCGAATTAGTAATTGATACCGGTAGTGTTGAAAAAGGCGACAAAAATTAGGTTTTGCCGCCTTTTTTGTTTAAAAATAAATCTGATTTAAGAGCTTATTATTTAACTCTTCTTACTCTGAATACGCCTTCAACCGCTTCAAGTTCCTTGATGATTGCATCAAGTTCTGCGCTTTCGGAATCAATCATTGTGTAAGCATAATCTCCCTTTGACTTGTTGGTCATATCAGAGATGTTAATGTTCTTGTCTCCGAAAAGAGCTGTGAACTTTGTGATCATGTTGGCAATATTCTTGTGGAAGATTGCAACTCTTGCGGCCTGTGTGCAGATGCCCATATCGCAGTTGGGATAGTTAACGGAATTAACGATATTACCGTTTTCAAGGTAGTTCTTCATTTCCTTAACTGCCATCTTTGCACAGTTGTCTTCAGACTCTTCCGTGGAAGCTCCGAGGTGAGGAATTACGATGCAGCCGTCCTGACCTGCTGTTGTAGGATTAGCGAAGTCAGATACGTATTTACGAACCTTTCCTGACTTGATCGCATCAAGAAGGTCTTTCTCATTAACAAGGATATCACGAGCAAAGTTTAAGATAATAACGCCGTCTTTCATCTTTCCGAAAGCTTCTGCGTTGATCATTCCCTTTGTGGAATCCATAGCGGGTACATGAACTGTGATGAAATCTGCAACTTCATATATCTCATCAAGTGTATTTACATGCTTGATGTCACGGCTTAAGTTCCATGCTGCATTAATGGAAAGATAAGGATCGTATCCGTAAACTTCCATGCCAAGGCTCTTTGCTGCATTAGCAACCTTAACACCGATTGCACCGAGACCGATAACACCGAGTTTCTTGCCTTCGATTTCTGTTCCTGCGAAAGCTTTTTTAGCCTTCTCAGCTGTTTTGGCAATGTTCTCGTCTGCTTTGTTTTCTTTAACCCATTCGATACCGCCTACGATATCGCGGCTTGCAAGAAGCATGCCGGCAATAACAAGTTCCTTAACACCGTTAGCGTTTGCACCGGGTGTATTGAAAACTACTATACCTTTTTCTGCGCACTTATCAAGAGGGATGTTGTTTACACCGGCACCTGCTCTTGCAACGCAGAGAAGCTTATCCGATAATTCCATGTCATGCATAACGGCACTTCTTACAAGTACGCCGTCAGCATCAGCAAAATCATCTGTAGCAACATAATTAGCATCAAAATTATCAAGACCTACCTGAGCGATAGGATTAAGGCAATTATACTTAAACATTATGCGTTCTCCTTCTCGAACTTCTTCATAAATTCAACAAGCTTTTCAACACCTTCGATAGGCATTGCGTTATAGATGGATGCTCTCATACCGCCAACGCTTCTGTGACCTTTAAGGTTAACGAAGCCTGCTTCTGTAGCTTCTTTGATGAATTTAGCTTCCATCTCTGCTTTCTTTTCTGCATCATCAATCTTGCAAACGAAAGGAACGTTCATTAAGGATCTGTCTTCTTTTACAACAGTACCTGTGAAAAGTGTGGACTGATCAAGGTAATCGTAAAGGATCGCAGCCTTCTTCTCGTTTAACTCTTTCATCTTCTCAAGACCGCCCATCTTCTTTAACCATTTGAATACCTTGCCGCAGATGTAAATCGTGTAGCAGGGAGGTGTGTTGTATAAAGAATCATTATCAGCCTGAGTCTTCCACTTAAGCATGGTAGGTGTTCCGGGAAGGCAGTCATCTGTAATGAGGTCTTCTCTGATGATAGCGATCACACAGCCTGCAGGACCTACGTTCTTCTGTACACCGCCGTAAATAACTGCATACTTTGTTACGTCAACAGGCTCTGACAAGAAGCATGAAGATACGTCAGATACGAGGTCTTTGCCCTTTGTGTTGGGTAAAGTTTTAAACTTTGTTCCGTAGATTGTATTGTTCTCGCAGATGTATACATAGTCCATATCATCTGTGATGGGAAGATCCGAGCAATCGGGAATATAAGAGAAAGTCTTGTCAGCACTTGATGCAAGTTCTACAGCTTCACCGTAAATCTTAGCTTCTGCAAATGCCTTCTTAGCCCACTGACCTGTAATGATGTAGCCTGCTTTTTTGTTCTTCATCATGTTCATGGGAACTTCAGCGAAAAACTGGTTTGCACCACCCTGAAGGAATAATACCTTGTAGTTGTCAGGGATGTTCATAAGGTCTCTTAAATCCTGTTCAGCATCTTTAATGATCTTGTCATATACTTTTGAACGATGAGACATTTCCATTACCGACTGGCCTGAACCCTGGTAATCAAGCATTTCTTCTGCTGCTTCTTTAAGAACTTCTTCAGGTAAAACAGCGGGACCTGCAGAGAAATTGTAAACTCTGGACATGATACTTCCTCCTGAAATATATAAATATTTTTAATTATCAAAATCATTTTACCCTTGGGTAAATAAACTGACGATTTTTATTTTACATTTATAAAAATACTAAGTCAATGCTTAAATGGCAAAAAATGACAAAAAAATAACAAAGAGCGGAGTTTGTTCTCCGCTCTCTGTTTTTATATTAATTTATAATGATATTTATGTTTACTGATGAACGATAACGGGTGTTCCGATTTCGATCATCTGGAAAAGCTCGCTCATCTTGTCAAGAGGCGTATTGACACATCCGTGAGAACCGCCGTAGAGATATATTTCTCCGCCGAAAGTTCTTCTCCATGTTGCATCATGAATACCGATCTGTCCGGTTATGCACATCCAGTGATATACAAAAGATTCGTATCCGGGACCGATAAGCGTTACATTTCTTGCTTTATTTACGATATAACATACGCAGTCAGGCGTCATATTGCCGTTTGCTTTGCATCCGGTAACAACGTCGGTATCAAAAACAAGCCTGTAATCAACATAGTAATACATATGCTGACCGGTAACGTCAACTTCAACATACGTACCGTTATAGCCGTTATTAAATGTGCCTCTGTCTTCTTTTTTGATGTAAATCGGCTCTCTTTCACCGGGACTTTTGTGAGACTTTACTATCTTCTCAAGTTCTTCGGCTTCAGCTTTGACATTCATTAAACTTCCGTAAGTCGTATATCTTGAATACGGAATCGTAACAACGTCGCCGCGAGTGGTCTTGAACTTTTTATCGGAATACATATTGTCATAAGTATCAGAAAGTTCCTGTACATAAGCAAGGATCTTTTCTGAATCAAGCATGGCATCGCCGTCTTCATCAAACATGACTTCACCGTCTTCGTCAAGAAGAAGGAAGTTCGAAACAACAGAAGAATCTACTTCAATTGATTCTCCGGTTGCAAGTTTGTATGTCATGTCAAAATCAATCGTTTTGCTGATCTTTTCCCATTTGTTGAGCAGATCGTAATACTGTGCGTCAGCCTCAATTGATTTGTATGTGCCGTTGTCTTTAAGCGATACGAACCCTGTATCTCTGACGGATGCATCGAGAATCTTTTCCTGACAAAGCTGCCAGTCAAGCAGATCGTGAGTATCGTCAACAAGTTCGTAGCCCTTTTCTTCGGAATATGTAATCTCCGCTTTTCTTGAAGCGTCATATCTGTCTTTCTTTCCGAGTGACGATTCCGAGACGATCTCAAGAAGTCTTTCCTCATTGAGAAATCTCTGGGGATTATAAACATATTCGCTTTTTACAAACAGAGATTTAGGCCATAAATAAGGATTCTGCGAAGTCTTGATCTTCGCAATGGCATCTTCAATCTCTTCTTCGTTATAACTGTAGATTTCGTTTCCGTCGATGAAAATCTGTGTATCGTCTTCATCTTCCACGACAATGTTATGATTTACGATCTGACTTCTTATAATGTCGTCGCATACATAATACTGATCATTGGAAACGTTTATTCCGTTAATATACGTATTTGGAAAGAACCAGTGTCTGAAATAATATACTCCGAAAAAGTAAACCCCTGCAATTAAGATAAGAAGAAATGAGATAATTGTTATAAAAATATATCCGATTCTTTTTTTCATAAAATCCTCATTATCTTAAAAATTTAATTACTGTGCTTTTTCAATCTGTGCTATAGCGCTTTTTTTCATGGGAATTCTGCAGTTTTTATTGCTTCCGAATTCAACGATAACGTCCTCATCGGTAATATCAATGATCACACCGTAAAAGCCGGATGTAGTCACAACAACATCACCGACTTCCATGCTTGCAAGCATTGCCTTGATCTTCTTCTGTTCCTTGTTCTGCGGTCTGATGATCACAAAATAAATAAACACACCGAAGATAACAATATATCCTATCGTACCGAAGATGCCCATGTTTCCCAAAAAGCTTCCGGTCGTATTTTGTGCTTCGAGTAACAAATTATACATATATATAGCCTCCTTAGTAATCAACATTTATACAATAAGTGATTTTTTTTAATAATACAAGTACAAAATCATGTATTTGACAAAATTTTATCGATTTTTCACAATTTTTCATTCTTTATTGCCGTTTTCAGCCATTCCGGCAAGTTTATTTTCCTTATATTCCTTAAATCGACCCTCGTCAAGCGCATTCCTGATTTCTTCCATCATATTATTATAGAAATAAAGATTATGAAGCACGCAGAGTCTCATGCCGAGCATTTCCTTTGCTTTAAGAAGATGTCTGATATAAGCCCTCGAATATCTCTGACACGTCGGACACTGACATCCCTCTTCAATAGGCGAATCATCAAGCTCGTACTTCGCATTCATCAGATTTATCTTTCCGTGATTCGTGTAAAGATGTGCGTGCCTTGCATTTCTTGAAGGATAAACGCAGTCAAAGAAGTCAACGCCTCTTTCCACAGCTTCAAGAATATTGGCCGGAGTGCCGACTCCCATCAGATATACGGGCTTGTCGGAAGGAAGATAAGGAACAGTATTTTCTATTATATTGTACATTTCCTCATGCGTTTCACCCACGGCAAGACCGCCGATGGCATATCCCGGGAGATCGAGTTCTGAAATCCTTTTGGCATGTTCGATACGGATGTCGGGATAAACGGCGCCCTGATTAATACCGAAAAGAAGCTGTTCTTTATTAATAGTATCTTCAAGGGAATTAAGTCGTGTCATTTCAGCCTTGCATCTTTCAAGCCATCTGGTGGTTCGCTCAACCGATTCCGTAACATATTTTCTGTCAGCTTTGGAATTCGGACATTCATCAAATGCCATGGCGATTGTGGATGCAAGATTGGACTGAATTCTCATGCTTTCTTCCGGTCCCATGAAAATCTTTCTTCCGTCAATATGCGACTGAAAAGTAACACCTTCTTCTTTTATCTTTCTTAAAGAAGCAAGCGAAAAAACCTGAAATCCGCCCGAATCCGTAAGAATAGGCTTTTCCCAGGACATGAATTTGTGAAGTCCGCCAAGCGCTTTTATTTTTTCATCACCCGGTCTGACATGCAAATGATAAGTATTTGAAAGCTCAACCTGGGTTTTTATCCTTTCAAGATCTTCGGTTGAAACGGCACCTTTAATCGCGCCTACGGTTCCGACATTCATAAATACAGGCGTTTCGATTGTACCGTGTACAGTTTCAAAACGCCCTCTTTTAGCCATGCCTTCTTTTTTTAATATCGTAAATCTCTCGCTCATTTTTTCCTCGTTTACTTAAGGCAGAATTTTTATTGTTCTTCGTATTCTTCGTTAAGGCTTATTAAATCATAAAACTCCTCATAAGTCAGATTGTTTACATATATAAATTCAGCCGCTTCCTTTCCGACATATCTGAAATGCCAGGGCTCATACTGAATCTTTGTAATATCCTCTTTGCCTTCGGGATATCTTAATATGAAGCCGTATTCATAAGAATGTTTTGAAAGCCATTTACCCGCTTCGTCCTCACCGAAATCGGAATCCATGCAGTTGTACGAATAGCTTAATATGTCTACCGCAAGACCGGTTTCATGTTCGCTGGTAAGAGGCTCGGTAACTTTCATTGAAGCGATTGCGACTGCTTCATCATCGGAATAACCCAGTCTTTTGAAATAATTAACCTTCTTATCATAAAGATATTTCTGTGTATTGTAATCTCTGTATCCCGAAGCCATAAGAAGTCTTACATTGTCTTCTTTTGCTCCGTCAAACATTTCTGATAAAGCATTGACGATTCTCACATCCACATCGAAACCGTCAAAATCGATCAGTTCACAGTCAACATCTTCTTTTAAAGGGTTGTCTTTGTTTACAAGTACGAGTCTCCAGTCGTCTGTCTTGAAATCTTTAAGGGATGATGCCATTTTGGTTTCAAATACCGAAGGCTCATTACTATTGTTTCTGCTGAAATCGTTTTCCGTATCAGCAGTAAGCTCATCGATTGAATTGACATAGAATATATTGCCGTCTTCATCGAATCTTACTTCATCGGAAGCGTGAAGAATATATCCCGGTATGTTTATCGCAGCAAGAAAAACTGCAGGAATGACGGCTATCAGTCCAAAAGGAGCAAATTTTTTTAAAGCTTTTTTAGTATTCATATCAGGTAAAAACTATTTGATGCCATGGAATATTACGCAGTTCGGGTAATCAATCTTAACCTCTTTTGCACACATGGCGAGTAATCCTTTCTCTAAATTAACGTCAAAGAATGTTAATGTGCTCGATTCGTGATTTAAAGAAACAAGGTGTTTTAAATCGGGGAACAAAGCAGCATCTTTCGGATATGTTCCGCTAATCGGAAGTCCGAGAATCTTTGTAAGTTTTCCGTCATCGGCGTTTCTTTTGAATATTTCAACCGAATTGTCACCGGCCGACGAAGTAATGATATAATTTCTGTCTTCACTGAATTTAAGCGCTCTGGAAACCGATGTTGTCGCGTGATAATTGTCGACTGTCTGAACCGACTGGATCTTCTCAAATTCGGGGTAACCTGAATCAAGCGCGGTATATGTAAATACGTCAATGGCATTCTGCATCTCGTTTAAAACATAAACGTATTTATTGTCTTTTGAAAAGATCATGTGTCTGGGACCGGAATTAACATCGCTTCTTATTATATCTACCGGTTTAAGTTTCCCGGTTTCATAATTAAGGGCATATACGTTTACATGATCCATGCCGGTATCGGATGCAAGAAGGAATTTGTTGTCTCTTGACATCTTTACGCAGGATACATGAGGAACATAGGATCTGTCCGAAACTTCGCCCATACCCTGAACATAAATCTCTTCGGTAATCTCGCCTACGGCGCCGTCTTCACCGACACGAAGGACCGTAATCTTTCCGTCATGATAACCGGCAACAAATAAGAATCTGTCCGTATAATCGGTGGAAAGGTAACATCCTCTCATGCCGTTAATCGGTGCGAAATTAATTTCATCAAGATCTCCGTTCTCATCAATCTCATAACTTTTAACACCCATATCTGTTATGGAATAAAGAAACTGGTCGTTGTGAGAACATGTAAGATACGATGAATTGGAAATCTCAAGTGAATTTCTGTAGATAAAACATCCTTTTTCCAGATCAACATCAAAAACAGTGATCCCTTTTTTGTTTCTTTTTGTATAGCTTGAAACATAAGCAACATACTTTGAAAATTCCATATTATCCCCTCAAATAAATATTCAAATTTTATGTTTCCGAAATGCTTAAAAATTTTTGAAATAATTGTAGTGAATGATTTACATAATAGCATAAATCGTATAAAATATAAAATGTTTTTCGCTAAAAATATACAACGAAAACCTTTTATTTTCAACGTACACAACATCTTGTTGAAAGCTTCTTTCCTTTCCACAAGAAATCAATTTATTTAACGGAGTAAAAATGAGCAACAAACTTATTAACCTTGAAAACATATCAAAATCTTATGATAATCATTTGGTTCTTGATGAAATGAATCTTTATATCAGAGAGAATGAATTTGTTACCCTCCTCGGCCCTTCCGGATGCGGAAAGACAACGACTCTTCGTATTATCGGCGGTTTCGAAACTCCCGACACCGGAAAAGTTATTTTTGACGGCAAGGATATAACAAAGCTTCCCGCATATAAAAGACAGCTTAATACTGTTTTTCAGAAATATGCTCTTTTTACCCATATGAATATTGCCGAAAACATCGCGTTTGGTTTAAAGATAAAGAATAAAAGCAAATCATATATTGACGATAAGATCAAATACGCTCTCAAGCTCGTTAACCTCGAAGGTTACGAAAACAGAATGCCCGATTCTCTTTCAGGCGGTCAGCAGCAGCGTATCGCAATCGCCAGAGCAATCGTTAACGAACCCAAGGTTCTTCTTCTCGATGAGCCTCTGGGTGCTCTCGACTTAAAACTTCGTCAGGACATGCAGTACGAGCTTATAAGACTCAAAAACGAGCTCGGTATTACATTTATATATGTAACTCACGATCAGGAAGAAGCACTTACCATGTCGGACACGATCGTTGTAATGAATCAGGGTTATATCCAGCAGATCGGAACTCCCGAGATGATCTATAACGAGCCCGAGAATGCTTTCGTTGCAGACTTTATCGGCGATTCCAACATCATTGACTCAATCATGGTACGTGATGAACTTGTTGAGATCCTCGGTGCAAAATTCGCGTGCGTTGATAAAGGATTCGGTGAAAATGTTCATGTTGATGTTGTAATAAGACCTGAAGACATTGAACTTGTCAAACCCGAAGAAGGTACTATCCACGGCGAAGTTACACATATCATTTTCAAAGGTGTTCACTACGAAATGGAAGTTATGGCAAACGGTTTTGAATGGCTTGTTCATTCCACAAAGATGTATCCCGTTGGAGAAAAAGTAGGCATCAAAGTCGATCCTTTCAATATTCAGATCATGAACAAACCTGCCAGCGAAGACGAGGAGGCTGTACAAGTTGAAGAATAAGTTTGTAAAATTACTATCGCTTCCTTATGTATTCTGGTCGATAGGTTTTATCATCATACCTTTATTAATGGTATTTTATTACGGCTTGACCGACAAATCGGGAAGGCTTACTTTGTCAAACGTTTTAAACATTGCTCTCCCGGTCCATTTTAAATCACTTATCATAGCCCTGCTTTTATCATTCGTAAGCACGGTTATATGTCTTTTGCTTTCATATCCTCTTGCCATGATCCTTGCCAATGTCAAATCAAAAAGCAAGGGTCTTATGATTCTTATTTTTGTTCTGCCCATGTGGATGAACTTCCTTTTAAGAACACTTGCATGGCAGACACTTCTCGAAAATGAAGGTGTCATCAATACTGTCCTTCAGTTCCTTCATCTGCCGGTTCTTAAAATAATCAATACGCCTTATGCGATCATATTCGGTATGATATACAACTTCCTGCCTTTTATGGTCTTACCTATTTATAATGTGCTTTGCAAAATCGATAACAATCTTTTAAATGCAGCAAGAGACCTCGGCGCCAACGAAATCCAGACTTTCTTTAAGGTAACTCTTCCTTTAAGCGTACCCGGTATCATCTCAGGTATCACAATGGTTTTCGTACCCGCTCTTACAACATTCGTTATTTCGGACCTCCTCGGAGGAAGTAAAATCCTTCTTATCGGAAACGTTATCGAACAGGAATTTACGCTTAATTCAAACTGGCACTTGGGTTCCGGTTTATCGATTGTTTTGATGATATTCATCATTATTTCGATGATCACTACCGCCATATTCGATAAAGACGGAGAAGGGAGTGCATTATAATGGCAAATGTTTTAAAGAAAATCTATGTCGGCTTGATCTTCATATTTTTATATGCACCCATGGCAGTTCTTATTGTATTATCTTTTAACGCTTCAAAATCACGTTCAAAATGGGGCGGATTTACTTTTAAATGGTATGCGCAACTTCTCTCCGACTCTTCGATCATGGAAGCCCTCATTACAACTCTTCTGCTCGCATTCCTTTCGGCTCTCATTTCAACATTTATCGGAACCATTGCGGCAATAGCCATTATGAGTTTCAAAAAAGGAATGAGAACGCTTATGCTTGGAATTACAAATATTCCCATGCTTAACGCAGAGATCGTAACCGGCATTTCCCTGATGCTTTTGTTTATATTCTTTAATATTCAGTTTGGATTTACCACTATTCTTCTCGCACATATTACGTTTAACATTCCATATGTCATATTAAGCGTCCTGCCGAGGATCAAGCAGCTTAATCCTTCGGCCTACGAAGCAGCAATGGATCTTGGTGCTTCGCCTTTTAAAGCTTTTATGAAAGTTGTATTTCCCGATATACTTCCGGGTGTATTCAGCGGAATGCTTATGGCTTTCACAATGAGTATTGACGATTTTATTATCACTCACTTCACAAAAGGTGCAGGCGTTGATACCCTTTCAACAAAGATTTATTCACAGGTTCGTAAAGGGATCGACCCTAAAATGTATGCACTTTCATCAGTTATTTTCATAACCGTACTTGTGCTCCTTATCCTTGTTAATCTTCTTCCCAACGGCCAGAAGAAAGCAAAACAGGCAAAATAATATCGTTTAAAAAATATTTTTATTGATATTAGAAATTTTTATGATATATTAGATTTTGATGTTTTTCATCAGAATCTAATTTTTTTATTCACAGGAGGAAAAGAAAAAGAATTGAAGAAATTGTTTTTGTTTGGTTTACTGGCAACACTTTGCATGGTTCCCATGTTCGGTTGTTCCAATGCTTATGAAAACGGTAAAGTGTACGTATACAACTGGGGTGAGTACATTGATCCCGAAGTAATTGAAAGTTTCGAAAAAGAATACAAGATAAAAGTTGTATACGATGAATACGAAACAAACGAAGTTATGTATCCCAAGGTAGCTGCAGGCGCAGTTAATTACGATGTTGTATGTCCTTCGGATTACATGATCAAGAAAATGATCGATAACGATATGCTCGCTGAACTCGACTGGAATAACATTCCCAATGCAAAAAATATCGGACAGCAGTATTTCGATACAAGTAAAGAATTCGATGCCGAAAACAAATACTCGGTACCCTATTGCTGGGGAACAGTCGGAATTCTTTATAATAAAACAATGGTAGACGAACCTATCACAAAATGGGAACAGCTTTGGGATCCCAAATACAAAAATCAGATTTTGATGCAGAATTCCGTCAGAGATGCATTTATGGTTGCTCTTAAATTAAACGGATATTCAATGAATACAACAAATCTTGATGAACTTCAGATTGCAAAGAACTCTCTTCTTGAGCAGAAGCCCCTCGTTCAGGCTTACGTTGTAGACCAGGTCAGAGACAAAATGATCGGTAACGAAGCTGCGATCGGTGTTATCTATTCAGGCGAAGCAATCTATACTCAGAGAGAAAATTCCAATCTCGTATATGTAATTCCCGAAGAAGGAACAAACGTATGGATTGACTCATGGGTAGTTTTAAAGAATGCACAGAACAAAGAAAACGCAGAGAAATTCATCAACTACATGTGCGAACCCGAAATCGCTTTAAAGAATTTCGACTTCATCACATACTCAACACCCAACGATGCCGCAAGAGCGCTCATCGAAGATGAAGATATCAGAAACTCAGAAATCGCATTTCCCGATCTGACACAGTATAACAACCTCGAGACTTACATCTATCTCGGAGAAGACGGCGATGAATTATACAACTCTTTATGGAAAGAAGTTAAGTCAGAGTAAAGTTCATTAAATACAGACTGTAATTTTCTTTTAACTAAATACAATCTGATATAAATCAGAAATCAAAAAGCCCGAATCGATTCGGGCTTTTTAATTTCAGAAAATATTATAACAGTTCTGATCAATTTCGAATTTTATGATTTCCGGTCCATGAATCGAAAGTCAGCTTTGAAAGATTAAATATATAAAATTATTTATCTGACTTTTTCGTTAAATCCGACTTTCTTCTGGACCTTTCTTAAGGTCTTGTTAGCAAAATACTGAGCTTTCTCCGCGTTATTCTTAACAATACCGTCAAGATAAGCCTTGTCCTTAAGAATGTCTGCGTGTCTAGCCTGTAAAGGAGCAAGAATATCAGCAACTGTCTCTCCTACAGCAATCTTGAAATCTCCGTATCCCTTGCCGTCGAATTCCTTCTCTACTTCTTCGAATGACTTGCCTGTACATGCAGAATAGATTTCAATAAGGTTTGAAACTCCGGGCTGCTCTTCTCTGTGCTTGATCAGAGCTTCGGAATCCGTTACCGCTCTTTTGAACTTTCTGATAATAGTATCTCTGTCATCGGTTAAGTAAATCGAAGCATTGGGATTCTCATCGGATTTTGACATCTTCTTTAAAGGATCCTGAAGAGACATGATCTTTGCACCGGTCTTTCCGATGTAAGGTTCGGGAATTGTGAATACGTCACCGTAAATCGAATTGAATCTCTGTGCAATATCTCTGGTAAGTTCAAGGTGCTGAAGCTGATCGATACCTACGGGTACAACATCCGTCTGGTATAAAAGAATGTCAGCGGCCATAAGAACGGGGTATGTAAACAATCCTGCATTGATATTGTCTGCATGCTTAGCTGATTTATCCTTAAACTGTGTCATTCTGTTAAGTTCGCCCATATAAGTAAAGCAGGATAAAATCCATGATAATTCAGCATGTCCCGAAACATGTGACTGATAATAGATACAGTTCTTCTCGGGATCGAGTCCTGCCGCAATATATAAAGCAAGAAGGTTCTTTGCTTTCTGTCTGAATTCTGCGGGATTCTGTCTTACTGTAATTGAATGTAAATCAACTACTGAGTAAAAACATTCATATTCTTCTGATAATGTTACCCAGTTTTTTAATGCTCCGAGATAATTGCCAAGGGTAAGATTACCTGTAGCCTGCATTCCGGAAAATAATACTTTTTTGTCGTCAATCATTTTTAGTTCCTATCCTTAATAAATTTATTAAATGCGAATTACTCGCTATTAATTATATTTTTTGTATTTTCAAACCAATACAATTTTCATTGCATATCAGCGACATTTCAAAACGCTTTGATATATTGAAAATAATACTGTTCAACAATTATTTGATCACTGTTTACTCAAACCGCCGATCGTGTTCTTTGCGTTTTTCACTTTTTTAAATTCAGTTTTGAACAGAGCGCACGATCTGTTTTCGATTTCGAATTTGCTCTCTTTCGAAGCATCCTTGGATTCTTTTATATTCTTGACAAGTCCCGTCGAGAATACCGGTTCCCATTTGGATTCTTCCGGAATAAAAGGAAGCGAAAAAGTGATGTCTTTCCAGTAGAAATTGAAAGCAAGATAATAAAGAGTAACCGTTTCGTTTTCTTTTGAATAATCCGAGTACATAATCCCAAGATGCCTGTTATATGTCGCAAGATCTGCTTTCCATGCCATATCCGAATGATATGAAAGATCGGGAAAACCGGTACCGGTTCTGTCTAACATCGAAAACTCGCGATTAAGAATATTGGTAAACTCTTCTTTTCTGAGTTTAATAAGATTCTTTGTATATTCAAGCATTTCTTTGGAATCTTCAGTAAGATTCCAGTTGATGTAACTGACAGAATTATCCTGACAGTACGGATTGTTATTGCCTTGTTGCGAATTGCAGATCTCATCTCCCGCAAATAAAACAGGAGTTCCTTTTGAAGTAAAGAGAAGAAAAAGCGCATTTTTCATCATTCTCTTACGGAGTTTTACTATCGAAGTCTTTTTCGTCTTTCCTTCAATACCGCAGTTCCAGGAGAAATTATAATCACAGCCGTCGAGATTCTTCTCACCATTATCCTCATTATGTTTTCTGTCATACGATACAAGATCGTTTAAAGTAAAGCCGTAATAGTTCGTCATAAAGTTGACCGAAGCACTTTTCGGATATGAAAGTCTTGAAAAGTAAATCAGTTCTTTAAGAGTATCTTCATCGCCTTTAAGAACTTTTCTCATCTGATACATGAAAGCATCTGAATATACGCAGAGATTCTTGTTTTCAGGCACATATGAAGGATCGTAAATATCATTCTCGGGAATATAATCATAAAACAGTTTTATATCTGAAAACAAAGGGTCGTTTGCGATAAGCGTAAACGGAATCTTATTTCCTTTAAGATGAAAACCGTCGATATGATATTGTGTTGCCCAGAATCTTATTGCTTCATATATGATATTTTCCTTAATCAGATCAGGAAAATAAAACTGCATGATAACTTCTATTTTATTCTCATGAAGAACATGAACAAAATCTTTAAACTCTTTCGTTATATCCTTTGTTGAACAATATGAAGCTTTGGGCGAGAAATAAAAGCCTTCCTTAAATCCCCAGTAATTAACCTTACTCTCACCTGATATGTCCGATAAATCGGGCACATCATTCTTTTTATTCGTTAATGGTTCATATTCAAAAAACTCATAAGAAGGCATAAGTTCCAATGCGGTTATGCCGAGTTCTTTAAGATATTCAACTTTTTGAAGAATACCCTGAATCGTACCTTTATTCTTTACTTTACTTGAAGAATGATTGGTAAAACCTCTTACATGAAGAAGATATATAACGGATTCATCAAACGATGTTAAAGGTCTTTTATCATCGACCCAGTCGTAATTATCTTCTTTCACGATAGCGGAATACATATCGAAATCTTTTTTGATCCCGAATTTCTCATTTCCTGCAACTGTTTTAGAATAAGGATCCACAACAGGAAGTCCGTCTTCATAAAATCTGTAAACATATTTATCGGCATCAAGATATTTAACAATAAGAGAATAAATATTTCCGCTTCTGGTATCCGTCTTGAAAGGAATATTGGTGATTTCTTTGGTTTTTATGTTTTTTAATACAAGTCCGACATCTTTTGAATCAGATGCATAAGCAAACTGAATGCCTTCTTTCACAAAAGACGCACCCAGCGGATAAGGTTTTCCTTTTTCAGTCTGCAGATTAATCATAAATACCTCATGCTAATTAGTTTTCCACGTCATAAACGATCGGATCCTGTGCAGGCATTAAGAGCTCGCCCTTTTTGCTCTTAACGTAATAAGAAAGAATCAAATCGTAAAGATTTCCTATAAAGCCGAAGAAACCGCCGAATAAAAGGTTGACAAACATGAATATCCAGCACATCGGAATCGATCTTTCAAAATATGCAACAAGATTGGCCGCATCCTGTTTTGTGGAATACGTCTTTATAATGGATATGCTCTTAAAGTATCTTATGCATCCTATAAGGTTGTAAACCATTATTGCAAGAGTTCCGACACCGTATCCGATGATCAAAGTTAAGAGTCCTACAAAAAACTGATAAACGATAATACAGATCCAGATAGCGAAACTGACATACATCAATCCTGCAACTTTATTGGCAAATTTTTTTATTTCGAATTCAGACATAATAATCTCCTTTTTTTGACTTAACTATATTATTATAAACATATTTGTAATTTTTTTAAAGTATGTTAAAATATATTTGTTTTTATGGAGGAGACTTATGAGTAAATTGAATGAAACACCCGAAGAGGATATGACTGTAACGTTGGACCTTGATGACGGTTCTACGGTCGAATGTGCTGTGATCACTATTCTTTCAGTAGATGATAAGGACTATATCGTTCTCTTACCCATGATAGACGAGAATGAAGAAACTTTCGGTGAAGTTTGGTTTTACGGATATAAGGAGAATCCTGACGACCCTAACGAAGAACCTGAGCTTATTTACATCGATAATGACAAAGAATACGAAGCCGTTGCCGATGCTTTCGACGAATATCTAGATACTCAGGAATTTGACGAAATCATTGAGGAATAAATTTAATGAAAGTTGCAGCAATAATCGCGGAATACAATCCTCTTCATAACGGACATGAATTTCAGATAAAACGCGCCAAGCAGTTAACAGGTGCAGATTACATCATTGTCGTTATGAGCGGTAATTTTACCCAGCGAGGAGTACCCGCTGTAATTGATAAATATGAACGTACCAGAATGGCACTTAATGCAGGTGCGGATCTCGTTATCGAGCTTCCGCTCTATTATTCATGTTCAAGCGCAGAATATTTTGCATCGGGAGCCATTAATTTACTGAACAGTCTCAATATCGTTGACTATCTCGTGTTCGGAAGTGAATGCGGAGATATCAAAATACTTACGGATATTGCAAATGTTCTCATATATCAGAAAGACGAAATATCAAGCGAAATCCATTCTCTTGTAAAGGAAGGTATATCCTATCCCATCGCAAGAGTCAGAGCCGTGGAAAAAGCCATTCCCAATTCATACAAACATGTTGAGTCGATGAATTATCCCAACAATATTCTCGGTTTTGAATATATACGTGCTTTAA
Source organism: Lachnospiraceae bacterium (assembly GCA_024684055.1). Lineage (GTDB taxonomy): Bacteria > Bacillota > Clostridia > Lachnospirales > Lachnospiraceae > UBA3766. The sequence goes on from JAIKXN010000091.1 coordinate 42,981, forward strand.
AACAGTTCAATTCAAAGATCATACCCGTTACGAACTTAAGAATCGGTTCCGGATATCATGACAGAATGATGGATAATCCCATCTGTTCGGCTCTCGCTATCCGCTCTTCCCTTGAAGAAACACACGATCTTGAAAGAATACGTTCGCAGGTTCCTTTCCATGTATACAAAATTCTCGAAGAGAATTATGAAAAGACATTCCCCGTATTAAACTCGGATATTTCTTCAATACTTAAATACAAGCTTCTTCTTGACGAACCCGGCGGATATGAAGATTACGTTGATATCTCATCCGATTTTTCAAACAAGATAATAAAGAATCTCAGCAAATACGAATCATATTCCCAGTTCTGCGATCTGTTAAAGAGCAAGGATATAACATACGTAAGAGTTGCCAGAAATCTTTTGCACATACTGCTTAACATCAAAAAAGAATCAATGGCCAAATACAAGCAGGAAGGCTATGTATTCTATGCAAGAATGCTTGGCTTCAAAAAATCATCGGGCGATCTGCTTTCGAACATTAAGTCTCAGGCAACAATCCCCATTATTTCGAAACTCGCAGATGCAAGAAACCAACTTTCTCCCATCGGTATGGAAATGCTCGAAACCGATATTCAGGCTGCACATATTTATGATACGATCGTTTCGGAGAAATTTAACAAACCTACTGTATCTGAATTTTCAAGAGAAATCGTTATTTTGTAAATTATTAAAAAAGGACTGTCGTCTTTAAATGATGTACCGACCCCCAAAAGTTAGACCAAAAAATCTAACGATTGGAGGTCGGTATTTTTATGTCTAAATATTCTTTTGAATTCAAAAAGGAGGTTGTGCTTGCCTATCTCAATGGTGAAGGTGGTTATGTCTATCTTAAGAA
>JAIKXN010000099.1 GCA_024684055.1 Lachnospiraceae bacterium
GTTATATTTTGCAAAGAAATTAAAAGTCAAACCGGTTTATATAGAGGATATTAAATATGTTGATACATGTTTTATCCCTTCAGAAGAAGGAACATATAGCATTTATTCCGGAAAAATGTATCGTAAAAATACACATGGTGAAAAGAAATATTTCTCTTCAAAATATAACCTTCATCAAGTATATAAGGTTAATCCGGTTAAGATTATATACATAAACGATACTTTTCTTCGTATTGTAAATGAGGATGATGAGGGATTGTATCTTTATTACAATATTTTTGCAAATCCACCGGGGAACGAAATAACAGATATAGAACCTTCAAAGAACGATAAGTTTTATAAGGATATTTTGTTCTATCTGTACACCGTACAAGGAGGATCCGTAACGGAAGAAAACCTCTTGACAGGTGATTCTGTATTCGAATCGAAAGAAATAGATGATAACCGTACTCAGGTCGAAGAGACAAGCGAAATATTCGACAAAACAACGCATGTTAGCGATAGGGAAGAAAGTGATGATGAATGTGATGAAGCTTCTGTTAAAGAAAAAACGGATACTTCAAGTGATGATTATTCCATAAGTAGTTTAAAGGATAAAATTTTGGCTGCTTTATCGGGAGATTACACTAATGTAGATGATGGAGAAAGTGCCGTGGACTATATTTTTAACGAATCAACTCAGGAAGCTATAATAGAAGCCGATCCTTCAGAAAGAATACTGGTTAATGCAGGACCGGGAACAGGAAAAACCTGGACTTTGATTGAAAAGATAATCAATATGGTTAATGAAGGTGTAGAGGCAGAAAATATTCAGGTACTTTGTTTTTCACGCGCTGCTGTTGAAGTAATCAGAAACAGGATGAAAATTGCTATAGATGAAGGCAGGGCTGATTTGAATACAAATAGAGTAGATATAAGAACGTTTGATTCATATGCTTCACAACTGCTGTATTGGGTCAGAGAAAGCGATTATGATGAAATACCTTATTCATTTGAAATCGAAAAATTAAGTTATGATGAAAGAATAGATAAGTTTTCTGAGGTGATTCGAAAGAATCCGGATTTGATATCTCAATGCGAACATTTAATTGTGGATGAGGTTCAGGATTTGGTTTCAAGCAGAAGCAACATGGTTTTGAATCTTATAAAGTATTTGCCTGAAGAATGCGGTATTACTTTGCTTGGAGATATATGTCAGGCTATATATGATTATCAAGTCAAAGGTGAATCGTTTGATTCCGAATTCTTTTATAATAAGATAAAAAAGGATAAAAACTTCAGTTTGTATGAATTTAAGAAAAACTTTAGACAGTCAAAACATTTGGAAGACTATAACAAGAAATACAGAGAAGTTATTCTGAAAAACAGAATTGCCGAGTGTAAGAATTATATGAATAAGAATCTTAATAAGATACCTGAATTTGCAATAGAAAATATAGAATCATTTCAGGAAGATTCATTAAAAAGATTATTGAAAAAGGGAAATGTCGGCATATTGACTCGATCGAATGCACAAGCATTAATAATTGATCAATTTTTCAGGAAAAAGAATATTTCACATCTACTAAAAAGGAGTTTGGAGAGTAACTATTTAGAAGCTTGGATAGGATACTTGTTTAATTCAACCAGAAATAAGTCATTTGACCAAAAAGATTTTACCAAGGAACTCAAAAAAATCGGAATCGATGAATATTCTTCCGTAAATATGTGGAATGAAATCGAGGAACATACTTATGGAAAAACCGGAAGAATATCGAACAGCGAGATTCTTAAGATAATTAAGAATTATGCTCGAAGTAAAGATTTTTATTTAAAAGAGAAAGACTCGGATGTTATTGTTTCGACCATTCACAGAAGCAAAGGTCGTGAATACGATTCGGTAATGGTTTTGGACAGTTTACTTTCATTGGATTCGAATGAAATGGAAGAACAAAGAGTAAACTATGTAGCATTAACAAGAGCGAAAGAATCGTTATTTAGAGTTAATATGAAAGATTATTACTTTTGGACGATGGATAACAGACGTTGTTTTACTTCAAATTATAAAAAATCATTGAAAAACTTCGAAGTAGGAAAAGCGGGAGACATTGATACACGTTCATTTGCAATAAATGACGGAGTTCAGGAAATGATTCTTGATAAAAAAGAATCATTGTTAAACAAGGAAGTATATTTAAAGCGTGTGGAGAGATATTCACATGGGGATGCGAGATATAATTATGAAATCAGACTTAGGGGAAACAATATGCTATTGGGTACAATGACTGATGGTTTTTCATATGAGTTGAGTAACGCTATTCGAAGAATAATAAATGTTTTCCATAGAACAGTTTTTGATTATTTATATCCCAGAAAAATAATGAATTTGTATATATTGGACATTTCTTCGGAAATAGGTGTTGCTTTAGGAAATGAAGTGGGTGTCAAACAACACGGAGACATGATTAGTTGGAATACATTGGTGATCGGTGGTTTTGGATTAGCAAATTATGAGGATAAAAAATGAAAAAATACGACAGTTTTTATGAAGCAAGAAATAAAATCGTTGAAATAGTTAGCGAAGATCTGTTAGGACCGGTTGAACAGAACGAGGTTATTAATGAAATACCGACTTCGTATTATATTATGGGGAAATTATACCCTATGTCAGATTCGACTAGTGAACTTGATTCTAATATTATCAGTTCAGAACTTGATTCTTTAGAAGGAGTATCTTTGACAGCAACGAATGTTAAAGAACCGAGCGCAATGGGAATTACCATTACCGTTAAGGAAAATGTTTCCGAGATTAGTTGCAGAATCAGGTATGCGTTATATAAACCTTATTCTTTAGAGGAGGCAAAAAACAATCAATTAAATATTTCAAAATATGAAAAAGGATTAAAAGAGAAAAGCGAAAAAGAATTATCCCGAATTAAGTTTTGGAAAAGATTACCTGAGGAAAAATTATTTGCAATCTCTTTGACTAAAAATGAAACCCTTAACGTAATTGACGGTGTATTTTTAAAATCGTTTGTTCATATGCAGACGAATGACGGAAAAAAAATAATAACCATAGTTTTAACAAATGAAAAGAAAACGGGTAGGGAGGATAGGGACGTAATTGCTCAGAATACGCTGATGCAACCGGAAATTCGATTGGAGTCGAAGGACGAAACTCCTGTTTTTTCAGAAATAAGAAGACAGGTAGATCTGTCGGAAAACGAAGAATTATCTGAACTTGAAATGTTATATTCCGAGAATAAATGTTACGCGCAAGGCCATGGTTGTTCGGTAATTTGGGATATGGAAAATACAGATCCGAGGTATGTTGAAAGCGCATTTATTCCTCAATATAATCTGAAGCAGATGAAGGCTGCGGAAATTAAAGATACTCCGATTTTTAATATGTATTATCTTCATACGGGAGAAAAGGAAAAAATAGTATCGGGTCTTTTTGATTTTGCTAAAAAATATTCCGATTGGATTGATATACAAAGAAAAACCGCTGAAGATGAAAAATATTCGGAATATAAGGAAAGTTCTGAAAAGAATCTGAGTAAATGTACCCAAATACATCAGAGGATTCAACATTCCATTAATTTATTAAATGAAAATGACAATGCGTGGAAGGCGTTTAGATACGCAAATGAAGCAATGTTCATGCAGAGATGTACTACAATAAAGAAGCAATTTTTAGGAGAAAACAAAAAGGAGATAAATCCCGATTCAATTAATTGGTACCCTTTTCAGTTGGCATTTGTTCTTCTTGAAATATCTTCGTTTATCGAACCTGAAGGAGACGACAGAAAAACAGTTGATTTATTGTGGTTTCCTACAGGTGGAGGAAAAACCGAGGCATATTTGGGCATAGCTTCTTTTGTGATTTTTTATCGTAGACTCCAATATCCCGATAGATGTGACGGATTAAATATTATTATGCGATACACATTGAGACTATTAAC
>JAIKXN010000159.1 GCA_024684055.1 Lachnospiraceae bacterium
TTCAACAAGGCCTTTACAGGATATGAACTGAACCTTTCGATTCTGCCCCATTTCACGAAGCCTCGATTCAGCCTCGTAATCATGCTCTAAAAGAATCTTTTCAAGATACATCGGGATGTCGGGTTTCAAATCATCAAGAGATAGACGTTTTAAAGTCTTCTCGGACATATTGATAACTTCCGCCTTGCCCTGTGAAAACTTATGCTTATCCGCCGATGACGAATAGGATGTTCTCTCAGGCATATCAAGGTTAACGATTCTCGGATACGATCCTTCCGTTCTGTCTACCGCCGATGTTCCCAGTCCCATGACAAGACGAAGCATTCCGGCACTCGGATCGGAATTTTTCATAACCCTGTATGGGCTGAAGGAATATCCTACTCCCGCTGCACATGGCATATAATTGGCTCCGTAATATGAACCGGATACCCTCTGTATCAAGAGGGCCATCTGTTCGTCTCTTTTATCCAATCCTCTTCTTTTTCTATAATCAAGCGCAGAAAGACTCATGGAACTTGCATAGACGACTTTAATCGCATGCTCGAATTCTTCCAGTCTCTCCTCCATGCTTCCTCTGTTGACGCAAAAAACCGACTCATATTTTCCCGCAAATGCATTACCGAAACCGTCCTCCAAAATACTGCTTGAACGAATGATATAAGGATCCTGTCCGTAGTACTCAATAATCCTTGTAAACCGGCTTTGCATTGAGTCGGAAAAAACTCCGCCCATGATTTTCTCGGCAAACTCGTTTGCCAGAGTAAAATAACCTTCGTCGGTTCTCTGTCTGATCCTTGTATCCCAGAGATTGTTGTCAACGATGTAAGTGTAATATACATCCGAACCTACATAAAAAGAATCATGGGGTTCGAGAACTTCACTGATATCTTCTTCCTTGTTTCTTATTATGGCTCTGGCCAGCAGCATGCCGCATGCTTTTCCTCCGATCATACCTGTTCCTACCATGTGATCTCTGACCGCAAAATAATCTTCGGGAGTAAAATTCTCCTTGACCATTTTTCGCATCTTTTCATCACGGGTCATCATGATATTACACATTCTTGAACAGTCTTCTGAAATGTCCTCACCTTTATCTTTTAAAAGCTTTACGCTGTTAAAAAATCTGTCCCATGAATCAGAGTACTGTTCTTCGGCAGAACGCTGTGCATTGCCGAGCGTCTGATAAAAACGGCTTGAGATTACGCCATCGAGAATAGGTCTGAAATGGCCGTTTTCGGGGTTATACGTATGAGGTAAAAACATTGTATCGGAGTTTCTCTCCCATACCTTTTCGGGACGAACGTATATATTCTTTTTATCCGAATAAACATCAAAGAAAAGCTGTGTAGTATTAAGTATTTTATTAATTGCCTGAACGGAATGTTTTCCCCTGATAATCGGGAAAAATGCAACAGTATCAAGTATAAAAAGAAACGGACATGTAACCCTGAAAAAATTACCCATCATAAGGTCTGTAGCCCATGCCGTTTGAAGTTCGGAAAGACAGTCAAAAACATAAAAAGCATCCCTGCCTTCTTTCTCTATAACGTTATGAATGCCAACCGTAAAATTTTCGAATCTGTGCGAAAGAGGTACATGCACGGTTTTAACTTCTTCGCATGGTTCAATAAGACGTTCATGGCTTGCAAATCTGAAATAAATGATATTTCTTTTATCCTCTATTGCCTGTCTGACATACGGTTCCATGAAAAGTCGGAATTCGCTTAAATCCGACACACGCCATACGACATTGTCTCCAAGCCTTATATGATCAAGTGCCTCGTCCATTTCCGGTATTCCGCTTTTAACTTTGTCAAATGCTGCCATTTTACACCTCCAATTAATCGGGTTTAAACCAAATAAGCATTTCTGTCGCTGCATTCACATCATACTTTTTTATATGTTTTCCAAATCCTCTAACCAGAGCGCTGCCGATGCATCAGACGGCATTCGCCAATCACCTCTCGGAGACAGTGATACCGAGCCAACCTTCGGGCCGTCGGGAAGACAGCTTCTCTTAAACTGTTGCGTAAAGAATCTTTTGAAGAAATTCCTTGCGGCATTAACAATTTCTTTTACTTCAACTTCAGGATATGCTTTGATGGCATATGCTGCAGATCTTGCGGGCTCAAAGCCGTATCTTAATGTGCAAAAGAGGAAGAAATCGTTTAAGTCATATTTACCGATCTTCTCTTCTGTCTTTTGCGCTATCTCTCCTTCCTTATTGGGAGTCAGTTCGGGAGTAATCGGAGTGTCGCATACGGATAAAATTACCTCTTTTAAGTCCTCGTTTCCGCAGGTATAAGCATAGGTTCTGCAGATATACTGCACGAGAGTTTTGGGAATCGATGCATTGACTACATACATTGACATATGATCTCCGTTATATGTGCACCAGCCGAGTGCCAGTTCAGACAAATCTCCGGTACCCACAACCAGACCGTTTTTCATATTGGCAGCATCCATCAGAATGTAGGTACGCATTCTTGCCTGTGCGTTTTCATAGGTTACGTCTCCCTCGCCCTGATAAGATTCCTCGTGACCAAGTTGCGAGAGATGATATTTTACTCCGTCTTCAATCGGAACCTCGTGAGATTCGTCTGCAAGCAGTTCCATCAAACGGCTCGCATTATCGAATGTGGTCTTGGTTGTATTTCCTCTGTTAGGCATCGTGTAGGCAATAATTCGGATATCATTAACCAGTTTCTTCGCCTCATGACAGACCAAAAGAGCAAGGGTCGAATCAAGTCCTCCGGATATTCCTATCACAAGATTTTTTATGCCTGTCGAACGAACTCTTGCAGCAAGTCCGTTGGCCTGAATTCGAAGGATTTTTTCGCATCGCGTTTCCCTTAATGCATCATCGCAGGGAACAAAAGGATTTCTTGCTATCGGATAATCGTATCGTTTTAAAATATCTGCCAACTCAAGAATGCTTACTTCATTGCTTCCGGCCTTTTTTTCGTTTCTGCATTCGGTTGATCCTATGTTTGATTTGTTGCTACCGATAGCTTTCATACAGACTTCAACTCTTCTGTATCCCATGTTATTTTCATTTTCGAATGTATTCTGATGTCTTCGATCATGCATAATCGCCTGCAAATCTATTATTGCCCTTTCGATGTGCGGATATTCGGGAAAGATACTTTCCTTCAGAATACTTCCGTTTTGTGCTATGATCGAATGTCCGGAAAAAACAAGATCCGTACTGCTTTCGTCTGC
>JAIKXN010000168.1 GCA_024684055.1 Lachnospiraceae bacterium
TAAAGAGCATTTGGATGAGACTGTTGTTACGGTAGACGGTAAAGACGTTACGCTTAGAGAATTCGGATACTACGTATATCAGATTGAAGAATATACGCAAGAACAGGCGATGGTATATAATCCCGAGGATCCAAACGAATGGTGGAATACGCATTTTTCTTCGGGACCGGATTCGCAGTTTGTATGCGATTATGCCAAAAAGGTGGCTTTAAATCTTTGTATAGAGGATGAAATATTTTATGAAGAAGCACTTGACGAGGGTCTTCTGTTAAACGAAGACGGAGAAGCAAAAGTACGGGCTGACGCTTCTGAAATGATTAACAAAATGGATTCCAAACAAATGAATACTACAGGTTTGGATGAAACGATTATTTTGGAGATGACGAAGAAACAATTGCTTTCTGCCACTTATGCGGAATTCCTGGTAAAAACGGTGGATTTTTACGAATACGAAGAAGACCCTTATAATCTCATAAATTGAGACGGTGCATATTATCGGGAAGAAATTTTACCGAATCATTCGGTCCAAATAAATGATGAATTAATGGATAAAATAACATTCGGAAAGATAACCGTTAATTGCAAATGACACAAGAAAAAATATTTTTCTTTTATAGAAAAGGAATTGGATTTTCTGGACAAAATAAATAAGAGAATCCGGGATTACTGTTTACAGATGGGACTATAAAAAATATTAAATATATAAAGAATCAAACTATGGAAATGAAGGAAAAATTTTTTATCCAAATACAGAAATTATATGGCAACGAATTAGATGGGGGATTAAAGGATTCTGTTGCAAATGCAATAGAAATTATCCCATTTAAAGGAGATTCCGGGAATAAAAAAGAAGTCCGGGATTATTGTATTAAGCGTTTAGCGGAAGGGATGAATGATTATCTTTGTTCATCAAATTATAATTCAGTTTTCAGACAACGTCTTTATGAGAAATATTGTAAAAAAATAGTCGATATATGCGATAGATGCAAAATATCTGACTATGAAAGGTATTTAAACTATTTAGAGATTCCGATAGTACCGGATCAGGGAATTAAACTCATCAAAGAACTTCATGACCGCAAAGGAAAAACTAAAGAAGAACTGGCTTATAAACTCGGAATATCCGAGCGAATGGTACGACATAATCTTCGAAAACTTGACCCGTCATTAACGGAGAATATCGAAAGAGAACACGGAGAGTTTAGACTGGGCGGGCATGCTTTGCATGTTCCGATTAAATCTAAAATTAGTGCAAACGGGAAAAAATACATGTGTACGCCCAATACGTTACATCCTGTTTCTCTTCAAATGAATCTGTATCAAACTATTATTCTTTTAGAATCACTGATGAAAGAATATTATGAAAACAGCGTGGTTGCCATTATGCTGGCAGCAACCGTATGGTATCAGTTATCAGATTATGCGAAAGAGCGAATAATCTATGTTGTTGAAAATGAGGGCAAAACGGATTTTACTGACTTTATAGATGAAGTAGAGAGTTTTCTTGAAGATGAGAATTATCTTGATGATGGGAATAATTCTTTATTTCAAACCGAAAAAGAAATGCAGGAAGCGGATTGGATGATCGAAGAAGATTCTGACAGGATTAATGAAAAACATAAACTTTAAAAACGTATTTTTATGATATTTAAATATCAGAATGCTCGAAGGGCTGATTTTGCGGGATTTTTGATTTTTGGGCAGCGTGGAAATGATGTTTCCATGCTTCTTTCTAATATTATGGTTTAATAAGTTCAACAGTTAACCACAAACCATATTTTAGGAGGAAACAATTATGAAAAGAACAGAATTAGTCAGAGTTAATGCAGAACGCCCCGATAACACAATTGAAGTAATGCTTCAGTATCTTAATGAAATTCAAAACATTGAATTAGAGAAGACTGAAAGAAATGATATTGAAGAACTAGTGAAACAGATAGTTGATTTTCAAGATGAAGACGGCAGCTTTAAACTAGTTGATTCATACGAAATTGAAAGTGATTGCAGAGTGGCATATTGTTTTTTTCCGACTTATCTTTCAACAGCTTTTCTTATGAAAGCATTTTTGTTTGACAAGAACCTTCTCATTGGAAATGAAGAAGTATTGGCAAAAGCAATGAAAGCTTCAATGGCAAGACGACTTAAGGGCCAAGGATATGATGATACAAAGGGACAGATAAATGCGTTAAAAGTATTTATTAACGCGGGTGTAAAGCAGTTTATTCGCGAGTATGGCAGCTTTTGTCCCGAATTTTGCGAAATGGTTATTGGAATCGCAAAGAAATACAAAGTATTGTTGGATGAGGAACGTTTTTACGGACCTTGGGGAGAAAACTACGAAGAAAGCTTCAGAACCATAGCAGATGCATTGCTTGATGATGAAGAATATTCATATATATTTGTTTACGGAACACTTCTTATGGGCCAGACCAACTATTATCGATTTCTTTCTCCTATGAGACCCGTAATGCGCGCTGAGATCGAAGGATATACAATGTTTGATCTTGGTTCTTTCCCGGGAATCGTAAAGGGCGAAGGGAGAGTCAAGGGTGAGATATATAAAGTAGACTCAAAGAAGTTATCGGAAATAGACAGACTTGAGGGCGAGGGAAGTTTGTACAAAAGAGTAATTGTACAGCCGAAGGCCTATGACAGCTTTGAAAATGATGAAATTGAAGTCTATACATATGTGTATAACGATGATGTTAAAGACTGCAAAGAAATACCATATGAAGCGCAGCCATATAAAAGTGAGTATGTCTGGTATATAGCGTATGGCTCAAATATGTTATCGGAAAGATTTGAACGATATATTTGCGGCGGATATTGCGAGATGAACGGAAAAGAATATGAGCCTTGCGATGACGATGAATTGTTATATGAGTCTGTTATGGTTGAAATGCCTTACAATATGTATTTCGCAAACTATAATATGGGCTCTTGGGAAAACTCGGCTGTATCTTTTCTTGACGTGAACAGTTTTGGCAGCAGCTACGGAAGAGCCTATTTAATCAAGAAAAATCAGCTTGAGCATATACACAGATGTGAAGGAAAGAGCGGCAATTGGTATCCCGATTGTATTGAAATCGGAGAAATCCAAGGTTTAAAAGCATATACATTTACAAATAAAATCACCAAAAAAGCAGAACCGATTTCTAAAGTGTCAGCAGCTTATTTTACAACATTGCTTGAAGGATTGGCTGAAAGCGGACTTGGAATAAGTATGGCGTATGATTATCTTTTTAACTGTACAAGAGAAGACGGAATGGTCGGATGGAGAGGATATTTCGGAAAAAATTATAAAATGCATAAAAATATTGAAGTATTGTAAGGAGGAGAAAAGCAATGAAAGAAGTAATATTTGAATCCGAATTGTTTGGTGCCGATTCTACCGGGGCAATTATTCCATTCAGAATAGTAATTGAAAGTAACTTTGCGAATGGATACAAAACGGTTGAGGTTTTTAGAAAAGAATATTTCAAAGAT
>JAIKXN010000243.1 GCA_024684055.1 Lachnospiraceae bacterium
ATCCTGCGGTTATGCGGTAATAGAAATGTTTGGCGCATGGAGCGGACATGATGTTCCGGAGGATAAACTTTATTCCGAATACGGAAGGGTTGTGACTTCAACAGGAAAGAGTTTCGCTGCTGAAATGAACAAGCAGTTTCCGGAGTATGAAACTTCCATGCATAAGTATATGAAAAATTCCGAGCTGATCGATGCGGTTTACGAAAGCCTGGAAAATGGAATGCCTGTTCCCATCGAGTGGGCAGCGCTTTACGGCGATGTGTGGACGCTTCATTACTCGTTGATCACCGGAATGGATATACCCAATGACAAGGTGTATATCGCAAATCCTTACGGCTATAATGAAGAGATTTCAATCGAGGAATTCCTTCTAAGAACAAGCTATGAAGCTTATGAGAACATGCCGTGGTTTTTAAAGATGGGGTTTGCTTTCGGAATATTCGAAAAGAATACGATTTTTTGACGGAAGTTCGGAAATAAATAATGGGAAATTAAATACTAAGGCATATATAGGGAATGTAAATAAAACTGTTGACAATGGGCTATCCTAGAAGGAAAAGAAACTTGCTTTGCATTGCTTCAAACTTGAAATGGAAAAAGGTGAGAAATCAATTTTTGAAGAAGGAACAATTTCATCAAATGAATTGAAAAATGAACTTACAGAATAGAAAATCTTCGTATTAATTGTGACAAAAAAAGCAAAACTTGTGTTTTGCCTTTTTTTAATTTTGAAGTGTGTTGAAGTTTTATTGAAGTGACATTGAAGTAGTTGTTGAAGTAGTATTGAAGTAGTTGTTGAAGTAATATTGAAGTTGACTTTGAAGTTGTATTGAAGTAAAATTGAAGTACTTCAAAGAAAGAAGGTGAAAAAATGTATTTAGAAGAGATTATAGATAAGACAAATCTTGAAAATGAATGCTTAGAATGTAAGAGTACATTGAATCGTGAAAATACATTGGGCTGGCTTAAAACAATAGCCGGATTTGCGAATGCCGGCGGTGGAGATTTTTATATTGGTGTTGAAGATAAAACAAATAAATTAATAGGTTTTGAGAGGAAAGATGCGGATAATGAGAGAAACTATTTTAATAATCAGGTAAATGAGCATTTGACACCAAGACCTCAGATGAGAATTTCCTTTGTTTCTTATAAAGTCAGAAACAAGGAAAGATATATTATTAAGGTCAATGTCGAGGAATCATCGGTGAAACCTGTGATTTTAAAGTATGATGGAGTTCCATCTATTTTTATGAGACGAGATGGCTTCACTAATGGTGCGACCTATGAAGAAATAATAGAAATGAGTATAAAAAGCAAAAATACTCAATATGATATCTTACCCTCGGAAGAAAAATATAATGAAAAAAAGTTGTCGAAACTCAGAGATTTTTCTAAAGAGCATTTTGGAAAAGAATTGAAAGAAAAAGCTCTTCGTTCTATGGGATTTATGAATGAGGATAACTATCTTCTTAATGGTGCTGTGTTATTTACAGATGATTATAATGGTAAAAAAACTGAAGTATTGTGTTCATCTTTTTCGGGATTTAATAAGGGAAGCGAACGAATTGTAACAGTAAATAAATTTAATGGAAATATTACAGATACAATTAACTACATTATGGATTTTGTTAATCAGAGAATGAATCATTCTATGATAAAAACAAGTAATGAAAGAATAAATATAGACTCGTTTCCCCAAAGGGCTTTATTTGAAGGTGTTATTAACGCTGTAGCGCATAGAGATTATTATTTGGATGGAACACAGATTCAGATTGAATTGTTTAGGGACAGATTAGAAATATCATCTCCGGGTGGTTTTTATAGAGGCGAAAAAATAGGAAAAACATACGATTTGTCTGGTGTAATTTCTAAAAGAAGAAACGAATTAATATCTAATGTTCTCGTTGCTTGCAATGTTATGGAAGCGTCCGGGACAGGATTTGACAAAATTACGGAAGAATATGCAGAAGCTGATGAAGCCCATAAACCATATATCTATTCGACATCGGATCATTTCACACTTGTTTTGCCGGATTTGACATATTCAAGAGGAATCGAGTATGGTGGGTTGGCTCATATTGTTTTTGCTCCTGTACCGGATGGAACCGAACACGATGAAAAGATTTTATCTTTCTGTTATTACCATGCGCATAAAGCATCTGAAATAGCAGAATTTCTGGGCATAAGCGATTCATCTTATTTTAGAAAGAAAGTATTGGAAAATCTTGAAAGAAACGGATATATAACAACAAGTAAGATTTCAAGAACAACTTACTATAAAGCTAATCCGGATTTGGTTAAGTTAGATTAAAAAGTTGGAGAAGGATAATGAAATTTTGTTGAATTATAGGAAAGAACTTGAAAAGAATACAAAAACTGATATTAATTCACTTTTAGAGCGATTCAGATTATAGATAATCGTATAGACAAAACCTCTAAAAAAAGAGCAGTAAAAAACTTGTGAGGTGAACAGACTTGGTAATTCAGATAGTAGAAGATGACAAATCGCTGAGCGAGGGAATATCAATATCTCTTGGCGATTATGCAGACAGTTTTTATAAAGAATATAAGATAGAAGCAGCGAAGGCGGGCTTTGACAAATACGGTGACGAGATAAGCCTCATAATACTCGATCTTAATCTTCCTGATGGGATAGGGTATGATTATCTCAAATATGTAAGAGAAAGAAGCGCCGTTCCGGTACTTATCCTTACGGCAAATAATCTCGAGATGGATGAGGTAACGGGTCTTACCATGGGAGCGGATGATTTTCTTACGAAACCTTTCAGTCTTGCAGTTTTAAGGGCGAGAGTCAATGCTCTGGTTCGTCGCAGTCAGATGAGCGGAAACACAGACTCAGGCGATAAGAAGGAAGGTTCTTCAAATGAAAAGTCCGGCGTATATAAAATCAATGACATGGTGTTTGA
>JAIKXN010000251.1 GCA_024684055.1 Lachnospiraceae bacterium
AAGATGTATTTTTATAAGAATATAAATAAGTCCGTATACCGCTCCGATAAATGTTCCTATCGTTCTCTGAAAAGCATTCTTTAATGTATTGCTTGGCTGATTCTGAATGCACCACAACACGGCCAGTGCCGAATAAAAAGGAGCGCCCTGCTTACCTCTTATGAAATAAATTACAAAGCATAACAATACACCCAAAGAAGACTTAATAATTCTCATGCCTATATGCGGAAAGTGTATTGTTTCGTGTTTCATAAGCTACTGTTTCCTTGTTACTTAAATTAATAAATTTTTAAGATGAATTAATGAACCTGGAACCCCATCCCCGACTCATTGGACCGGGGAAGACCGTCCACAAGGATCAAAAAAGGCGCTTCGGTATATAGCCGAAACGCCTTTGCTTCAATCAATAAATCTATTTATTAATGCAACTATACGATTTTTTCAGGGACTTTACCATTGACAGTATTCACAAAAATCTAATACCCATGCCGATTTTTTATAAGCACAATGACGATAAAAACCTCCTCCAATCATGGCGTAATAGCCCATAAATATCACGCCCAAAACTATTGCTGTAATTTTAACGCACGTTCATATACCTTACTCTCAAGCAGTTCCTTCTTACACTGAACTATTCTCTCATCGTCTTCCGATAATTTTTCGTATTCTTTAAGAGTTCTGAGTCTTACTTCGGGAGATGTTTCTTCCAAGAGCCATTCCAAAAACTGTTCTATCCATTTTTGTAACCTCCATCAAATACTAATGCCACGATTTTCGAGTCGAAATGCATATATTAAAGTAATTGTTTTATTGTCTCACAGTTATCTGTCTAAAAGTATTTGCAATAGAAATATTTTGATAATTTCGGATCTTTGTCCTCTCTTACGAATTCAAGGGTATATCCAAGTTTTTTATAAAACTCAGGCGCCTGAAATCCAAATGTGGTTAATGTGATTTTTTCGAAACCTTTATTCCTGTACTCTTCTTCAACAGCTCTTACAAGTTTCGATCCGATATTCTGACCCCTGAATCTTTTATCAATTATTAAATCTCCGATGTGAACCTCGTTGTAATAAGCACGCCCGGTTATTGTCCCGAGAATCTCGCCCGAGTCATCTTCAGCCACGAACCAGTACTCTTCAAAATTTAAATCAACATTATTTGATATGGCATAATCCGAAAATGCTTCATCAATAAATTTACAAACTTTTTCTTCATCATCAATGTTCTTTAAAATCTTCAACGCAATAATCTCCTAAGTAATTCAATTTTTTTCTATGATCTTTTTGTCTATACATATTATACTTTTTTCAGTTCAGTCAGCATCCAGTCATCGGATAATCTTCGAGTTTTAATGTGATTCTTTCAATCAGATCTTTTTTCTGTTCTTTAGTTCTGCCGGGAAACAATGTTATTTCAATGATTGTAAAATTTTCTGTTTTACCTGAAGGGATTTCAAAATCTTCTTTATCAATTTCAATAATCCTCTGAAACCTGTCCCAATCCTCTATTCCTATTGCTTCCAGCAGTCCTTCGTGAATACAGTCAAGCAAAGCCTTTTTATATTCCGGCGTTTTTCCTTTTATCAAATCTACTCTTACTATTGGCATGCTTTTTCCTCTTTTTTGATTAAAAAAGAATGTTTAAAAAAATATCTCTTCACCTGAGTGAACGTACTCAAGACTGTCACCCATTATGTCTTTCATTATGTCGAAAGCAACCAGACCTGTGCAATGGCAGGTTATAAATCTTGTAGGATATTTTTTTAGTTCTTTTGCTATATTCTTAATTTCCTCAATTTCATTTTCGCTGTAATCAGTCTTTTTAATCAAATGAAATCCGCTGACCACCATATCGGGTGCTTTCCCATATTTGTCACTATATGCATCTATTATACTGAGAATTCCGTTATGTGCACAGCCTGACATTAAAATTGATTTGTCATCCTGATGAATCACAAGAAAATGTTCATGACAAAAATCATCACGAATAAATTCATTTTTGTCACGAACAAGAAGTCTCTTATTCGTAAAAGGAAGTTCATGACTTCTATTACTTATCGTAAAAATCTCAAGTTCATTGTCAATTCGTAAATCTCCCCTGAGGAACCTGACCTGCGAAAGTTTTATAATATTCTTATCAATTCCAATATACCTGAACCTCTCTTCGGCTTCCTCACCGTCATCCGCATAATAATCTTTCACTGCAGATTCCTGCATATATATTCTTGCAGTGTCATTTATTTTAGCAAAAGACATTATCCCGCCCGAATGATCATAATGCCCATGACTTAAGATGACAGTATCAACTTTTTCAAGATTAACACCCAAGGCAGAAGCATTATTTATAGTATCTTCAGAAGGTCCTAAATCCATAAGGAGTTTATGCTTAGTTGTCTCAACATAAAATGAAAGACCATGTGCGAAAGTACATTTGTCGTTTCCTTCCGTATTTTCAATAAGGTTAATTATTCTCATTTCAGCCTCTCATTAATGACACTTTCCATGACCGCAGTTGTGACCTTCTCCATGCTCATGATCATGATGGTCACAGTTAGCCTCAGCGTTTGCTTCAAGTGTTCCGGCAATCAGTGCTTCAACAACTGCATCTGTATTTCCGCTTGCTCCGGCATACAGTTTGATACCTGCTTCTTCGATTGCATTAACTGCACCGCCACCGATACCTCCGCAGATTAAAGCATCAACATTTGCAATATTAAGAATGCCTGCCAACGCTCCGCATCCTTCTCCATTGGTATCAAGAATCTCCGAATTAACAACCTTTCCGTCCTCGATATCATAAACCTTAAACTTTTCTGTTCTTCCAAAATGTCCGAATACATTTCCATTATCATACGTTACCGCTACTCTCATTGTTTTATCTCCTTTTTCAATTAAATTAACTTTAAATCTGTTTCTCTCTGTGTCAATTTTGATATTTCCGCCGGCAATTCGTAGTCTTTTGCCTTCAACTACGGCGCGCGCAATTTTCTTTCTTGCACTATCATACATAGCAGTCACAGTTGTCCTGGCAACACCCATTCTTAAAGCACACTCTTCCTGATTCAGACCTTCATGATCTAAAAGACGAATAGTCTCATATTCATCAAGTGAAAGCATTATGGTTGCAATACTTTCAGCATCTGCTTCTTCGGGAATAAAACTGTAATAGTCAGGAAAACAACATATTTTTCTGCATTTCGTAGTTCTCGGCATAATTACCTCCAAAAATAAAAACTGACATATGTCAATATAAATATAACACTTATTTGACATATGTCAATATTAATAATTATTAGGTTTTCGTTCTTATGCTTCTTATTATTGCATTCTTATTGCTTGTTTTTTGAGCCTGCAACCACGTCTCTCCGGTTAACTTTGCTTTTTTGAACCCGGAACACCTTCCCCATGTTTCATTCAAACCACTGATGCATTCCGGGGCCGAAGAATTCACTCGGTCTTTCCAGGAAACCGAATTTCTTGTAAAATTCAGCCTTTTCTTCAGCTGCAAGAAGACTTGCCATTATCCTGTATCCCGGCTTTAACTGAGCTCTGATAAATTTTATGACGTTCTCCATTAACATACGGACAAGTCCCTGACCCTGATATTCAGGAAGTACTATGACATCCGCAATCAAAACCGCATATCCATGGTCCCAAATTACCCTGGCAATAGCTACGGCTTTGCCATTATCTCTGATGCAAAAGCGTGCATGCGGTTTCATAAGGCTTCTCTATTTTTCCGTCACTGCCGCCAACAAGAATTACCGCACCTTTTTTTGGCTTAATGTTTATTTTTTCATTTCTGAAAATCGCACAGAAATAAGTTTGAAGTCTGCTTGCGACATCAAGAAGTTTTCCTGTCAGTTCGGAAAAATAAATCGGCGATCCGTTAAAAATAAGTGTTTTCATTATTCCTCTTCTGCTAAAACAAGTTTTTTTACCCTTTTAACATTTCTATTATTTTCTCAGTAACTCCATATTCGGAATTTGATTTAACCCTACCCGTAAATCTTTCTTTAACCTTTTCGTGTGCATTGGCCGTTGCGAAAGAATAATCTGCATAATCAGCCATTGATATATCATTTAGATAATCACCGAAAACTACGGTTTCCGAAGGCAGAATTCCGAGTTTCTTCTGCAACACTCCCACGGAACTTCCCTTTGAAACACACTTAGGATAAATATCAATCCATACGTATGAAGTAACCTGAACGCATACTCTTTCGTTATCGTATTTTTTGAAATACGGATAAATGCGCACAGCCTGCTTCAATCATATGACCAGCCACGTAAAGCTCGTGTGCTTCATGAAGATTGGTCCATCTTTTTTCACGGTCTTTAACCGTAAAATATGTATTAAGATATCCGTCTTCATCCTGAGCTTCGGAAATAATCTGAATTACCTTATCCAGTTCTTTTTCAAGTTCGGGATCCGGATTGTTCATAAGAGAAAATGATGCCGCTTCTATCCATTTTGCAACAACACTTTTAAAGTATAATTTCCAATTTTGACAGTATAAAAGGCAGTGATAAATGCACTGCCTTTAGTTTTTCTTTTATAAAATTATAATACTATTTTGAAACAAAACAGTCGCTTCCGTCTTTAATCTTTTCGAGAAGATCGTCGATAAGAAGAGGTTTGGAATAAAAATACCCCTGGAAGCAGTTAACGCTGTAGTCTTTAATGATATCTTTCATGCCCATGGTTTCGATTCCTTCAACACAAACTTCCGCACCGAATGTACCTGCTATGTCGGTAAAGTTGTTTAAAAGTTTCTGTTCTCTTTCATCCTGTTCAATCTGCTGAACAAAACTTCTGTCAATTTTGATCGTATCAAACGGAAGGTTTTTAACAAGCCCGAGTGATGAAAAACCTGTACCGAAATCATCAAGTGCGAATCTTGCTCCGCGGGCTCTTAAAGTAACTATTACATTTCTTAAAAGATCCATGTCAAGAAGTCTGCATCGTTCGGTTATCTCGAGACATAACTGCTTGGGATCGAATCCTGCTTTATTGATTATATTACATACCGTATCGGGAAAATCCGTTCTTTCCATCTGCGAATATGAAAGGTTTATGTTTATTACAAGTTGCGGAACATGTTCAAGGATTTTTTTCGCATCCTTTATAGCCGTTTCGAGAATCCATTCGCCGAGAGTCGGGAACAGAGGGTCAGTTTCAAGGAAGGGAATGAAAATGTCCGGAGGAACAACTCCGTATTCGTCACTCTTCCATCTTAACAGCGCTTCCGCAGCGACGATCTTTTCCGTCTTCGCATCGACCACAGGCTGATACTGGAGGAAAAATCCCTTGAAGTTCTGTGAAATGGAAGCACGGATAGCATGGAGTTTTTCAAGATTTCTTCTGCTTTCGCTCGTCAGTTCATTGCGGAATGAAACCAGATCGCCGTGTTTATGTATCTTTGATTCTTCGTATGAAAAATTAAGACATGAATAAACCGTCTGATCGTCCGTATTAAACTCATCCAGAGAAAGTATTCCTGCATTGAGTTCCACAAACAGTTCAAGATCATCCACCTTGATTCCCTTACGAAAATAAGCACGGATTTTTTCGTAAGATTTTGCAAGTTCTTCTTCCGTATTTTTTGAAATAATACCGAAACATGCTCCGTCAAGACGGTATGTACAATCTCTGCTGCTTACGTTATCCATAAGATATCTGCCGAAAGTCTGAAGAAGTCTGTTTCCGACCTGATAGCCGTATACTTCATTAATCTCGGTAAGTTTTCCTATACCCACCATTATTATGCGTACAGGTGTTTCGCTTGAAATGTAGCTTTGAAGATCCGAGAAAAATCCGAACTGATTGCGAAGTCCCGTCAGAATATCGATATGACTTTTCTGGCTGTGATTTCTGATCGCACCGCCAAAGAAATCAGGCTTTCCTTCTTCGTTATACAAAACAATTCCTCTGCAGGTACAGATATCATATTCGCCGTCCGAACGTCTCGCACGATACTGCATATCATGACCGTCGGATTGTCCGGCAAATATGGCTTTTATACCTTCACTGTAAGCCTTCCTGTCTTCGGGATGAATATGTTCTTCCCAGATTTTTCCGGCTTCATACATATATTCCGAAGGTAAGCCGAAATTCTCCACAAGTTCTTTCGACCATCTCGAATAATCAAATTTCATATCACAAAGAAAAACATGCGTATCCTCGGATACAATAGAAAATGCTTCATACAGAGCATCCAGTTTTCTTCTGTATTCGTCAGTAATCTCTACCATCAGATATTCCTTCCGTCAATTCCGTCAGCACTTTTATCTTTTAAACTTTTACACATTTATTCATATTCTTCCGGATTCGGTGTAGAATAAAACTCTTCACCCGTTTCCAGACATAAAGCGGCAAGCCTTCCGCCGGGGAAGCTCGTACCGCAGTCTATTGCAATATGGTTGTTTGCCCTGTAGATAAAGCCCGGATTGGGATTTTCTTCAATGAGCTGAGTCGGAGTATGTCCCGATATAACATATATATCGTCAAAATATTTAATTTCATAATCAGCTCTCGGCCAAACAAGGTCATATAATGAATAATCTTCAAGATCCTTGTCTTTTGAAAAGTTACCCAAACCTGCGTGAACAAGTATATAATCGGTATCATTGACAGTTAATTCTTCAAAAATTGAAAAATCTTTTATAAATTCAATAACTTCCACTCTTGTTTCCCGGTCAAGAGCAAGAAATTCGTCGATTGTGGATTTTGAACCGTTATACTGCCAGGTGACAAGATTGTTAAGCGTCTTTTCATCGAGTTCTTCAATCGACATGTCAGTTATCTCTTTCATTAGAAAAGTAAGACATTCCGCCGCCATCAGTTCATGATTTCCGACAAGACATATTACATTGGGCATTTCCATAAGTTTAAGCAGAATCTTTACCGGATTCGGTCCTCTGTCGATCACATCCCCGAGAATATATAAAGTGTCACTGTCTTTCAGATTTATTTTTTCCAGCACTTCCTCAAACATGTCCAGACGGCCATGAATGTCAGACATAACGTAAGTTGCCACCCCGGTCACCCCTTTTCTTTTATGTATACATTATATACCTAATTTCAAAATTATACGAATTGTCATAGATATTATTCTGTATGGGTTTAATAATTCCTTTTTTGAATTGTTTTTTCAAATAAATTGATACTAATCCATCTGTTCTTTATAAGATAATCATAGGATTTTATATAAAATCACCTGATAAAATATACCATATTGACTTTTGCAAACATTTGTTCGATAATTGTTATGTGGTTATTCTTATGTATAAATGGACTATGTCATGGATAAGGAACGTACTTATATTGCAATAGATTTAAAGAGTTTTTACGCTTCGGTGGAATGTGTCGAAAGGAATCTCGATCCTCTTCGAACGAACCTTGTAGTTGCCGATGCGGAAAGAACCGAGAAAACAATCTGTCTGGCAGTCTCCCCTTCTTTAAAAGCCTATGGTATTCCGGGAAGAGCCAGACTTTTTGAAGTTGTCCAGAAAGTCGACCTTGTAAATGCCGACCGCCTTAAAAAGGCGCCCGGGAAAACATTTACGACTTCCAGTTTCGATGCAGACGTTATAAAAAACAATCCTTCCTGCAAACTTGATTATATTACTGCTGTTCCGAGAATGTCGATTTACATGAAATACAGTAATATGATCTATCAGATTTATTTAAGATACATATCTCCGGAAGACATTCATGTTTATTCCTGCGATGAGGTCTTCATGGATGTCACGGAGTATCTTAATCTTTATAATCTTAACGCTCATGAGCTTGCCAGAAAAATAATAAATGATGTTTTAAAAGAAACTCAGATTACCGCTACCGTCGGAATCGGGACCAATCTTTTTCTTTGCAAGATTGCAATGGACATTGTTGCAAAACACATCCCTGCAGACAAGGACGGTGTAAGAATAGCGGAACTTGATGAACGTAAATTCAGAGAACAGCTCTGGAATCACAAACCCTTAACCGATTTCTGGAGAATAGGTTCCGGAACTGCGAGAAGACTCGAAAAAATGGGAATATACACTCTCGGCGAACTTGCACGTTTTTCCGAATACAACGAAGACCGACTCTATGAAGTATTCGGTGTTAATGCGGAACTTATAATAGACCATGCATGGGGATGGGAACCCTGCACGATAGACTATATCAAACAGTACAAACCCGAAAACAACAGCCTAAGCACAGGTCAGGTCCTCTCACGCGGTTATAAACATGAAGAGGCTTCAATTATCGTTCGCGAAATGGCCGACAATCTCTCGCTCGATCTGGTTTCGAAGGGCTTAATCACAAGTCAGCTCGTACTTCATATCGGATATGAGAATTTTAAAGACAAAGAAAGCCAGGAATCCTTTAAAGGAACGATCCAGGCAGATTATTACGGAAGGCTTGCTCCCAAATACGCACACGGAACGGTTAATTTATCGCGTAAAACCTCTTCTTCAAGACTCATCATCGAAGCCGCCCTCAGTTTGTTTGAAGAGATTACGGACCCCGTTCTCGAAATACGTCGTTTATCCATAACGGCATGCAATGTCATTTCGGAAATCGGCTACGAGGAAACAAAAGGCGAAGAACAGCTTTCTTTCTTTGTGGATTACGATAAAAGAGACCGCGAGGATGAAGAGCTCAAAAAAGAAAAAGCCATACAGCTCGCATCCTTACAGATAAAGAATAAATACGGTAAAAACGCCATTTTAAAAGGCACCAACTTCCTTGAAGGCGCAACGGCAAGAGAAAGAAACCAGCAGATCGGAGGACACAGATCATGAGTCTTTATGATGACATTATCGATCATGAACACTATCAGTCGAAGAAAAGACCTCATATGAGTATGTTAAACAGAGCCGCTCAGTTCTCTCCTTTTGCCGCGCTCACAGGTTATGAAGAATCGATTGCCGAAACGGCAAGACTGACGGAATCCAAAATCGAACTTTCAGAAGATGCACTTGAAATCCTTAACCGGAATCTTAATATGATCGAAGAAAAGATCTCGGAAAAACCTTTTGTAACGATAACATATTTTGTTGAAGATTCCTTAAAAGAAGGCGGTGCTTACGAAGAAGTCTCCGGTAACGTTACCAAGCTTGATACATTCAACAGACTTCTCTGTATCTATCCTGATATAGTCATAAATTTGGCTGATATTGTTAATATTGATACTGAATAGTTTACCCTTTAACTTCTTTTTTCACATGCGTTCCAAGTTTTGCAAACGGTCCGTATTTGTTATCCGAAATAATAAATCCGACGATAAGGAATGCTAAAGCTATGGCTACATAGATCAAAGAATCTTTTACGCCGAATTCAGTGTCCGCGAACAGTTTGATATTCGAAAACATATCGGCTTTAAACTGCAGAATAACCGAAAACGAATTGTTTATAAGATGGAACAAAACTGTAGTAAAAATACTCTTTGAATTATAGATTATGTACGACATGAGCAGTCCCATAAATGTAACATATATGAACTGAAGAAGATTCATATGGAATGCTGCGAAAAGAATTGCAGTAAGTATTAAAACGGCTGCAGTCGGAAGTTTCTTGTTCTTTAACGTTCCGTACAAAAATCCTCTGAATGCCGTCTCTTCCGCTATCGCGGGCATAAATCCCACTACAAAAAGCGATGCCGCAAATCCGCCCGATTCAACAACCTCAGTCATGCTTGAATTGTCGGCTGCAAGAACCGGGAAATATTTTATCAGTATCGAAACAAGTACCGTATTGAAAATATACGACCCGATCACAAAGAATACCGTTCCGATCATTTCCCTTACTCCGGGTGCCTTAAGCGAATAGAGATTGACAAAATCAACTTTGATATACCAGGAATAAAGAACAGGCACAAGGAAAATAATAAACTGGCTTACAAAGAAACCTATAAAGCCGAATTTAAGAAGAATATATCCGCCTGCGAAATTCGAAATAAGAAGAACAAGCGCAAACATGAAAACGATATCTCCCACTCCGGGAATCTGCTTGTCTTTCATATTCGCACGTTTTTCAAATATCTTTACGCTCTTAATTCCCTCACCGAAAAGAATGTTTTCGGACGAGAATACTTTTGTCATTACAAATACAGCGATAAGCGTATGAATAATCGTTGCGCTGAAAACTACTGCGATAAGATAAAGATCAAACTTCAGCATGAAAAGATCTTTTATTAAAAGCGATACGTTGAGAATGGGTACAAGCGCATAAAGGAAATTAAGTTTGACACCGGGAAGAACAGACATACCCGCACCCGTCATGAGTATAAGCATTAAAGGTGTTGTGTAATTGTTTGCTTCCTTGACACTCTGCGCAGTAAAATCAACGCAAAGGCATAAAGCCGATACAAAGAACGCGAATAAAACGATCAGGAAGATCATCAGAATAATCGAAGGAATAAACTGAGTAAACTTGAATCCTCCGAGAATATTCGATGAAAGTTTTACCGAGTTTAAAACATATATTCCCATTGCGGCAAAAGATAAAAGGTTGATTGCAACCGAGAATAAAGCAAAGATCGAAACTGCCAGGAATTTGGAAACCATCATTTCAAGATTGCTTATCGGAAGCGTTATAAGAGTTTCCAGCGTGCCTCTTTCCTTCTCACCGACCGATACGTCAATCGCAACGGTAAAAGCACCCATAAGTACGCTTATTATCATCATAAAAGGCATGATGTATCCGATAAGCATACCAGTGGTTTCTTCCTTGCTCGAAAAGTCTTTCATCTCTACCGCGAAAGGCTCTTTTATAAGTTCGTCGTAATCGCTCACTTCACTCTTTATTCTGTTTTTTACAATTTCATCGCTGTAATCCTTGAATACATCTTTAAGCATACCCTTACAGGTACTGGATTTATTGGAAGAAGTCAGAGTATAAACATATAAATCCGGATAATCCTTATCCGATGCTTTTATTTCAACAATCGCATCATAAACTGATTCACGAAGCAGTTTTTCGTAATCTTCTCCTTTTTCAAGCTTCGACTTTTCGAAATGATATTCGTGTTTTTTCAGTGCATCATCAAGAAGCCGGGCAACAACATCATAATCTTCACTCTCAGCGCAGACAGCAACTTTATAAGTCTTAACCGTTGACTCTCTCATCATACTGGATGTAAGAAGAAGTGAGCCCATAAAAATCAGAGGATAAAGAACCGTAGGCACTATGATCATGATAATAATGGTTTTCGTGTCACGGAAAATATCCGTAAGTTCCTTTTTCAAGAGGGTTTTAATGATCAGAGTTTTCATTCTTTCTCACCCTCCCTGCTTATAAGTTTTTTGAATGTGTCGCGAAGATTATCCGTTTCGGTACTTTCCATAAGATCCTGAGGCGTACCGTACGCGATCCGGTGACCGTGATAGATCATAAAGATATAATCGCAGAGATACTGCGCCTCTTCCATGTAATGAGTGGAATAAAGCACAGTCTTGTTGTTTTCTTTTTCTTTTTTCATGAAATTAACGATCGCATCCGAACTGATTACATCAAGTCCGAGTGTGGGTTCGTCAAAAATATAAATATCGGGTTTATGAATAAGACATCTCGCAATATTTGCTCTCTGAGTCTGACCTGTAGAAAGTTTCTCGATCCTGTTATCGATAAATGCCTGCATTTCAAGGATCTCGCAAATGGATTCGATCCTCTTTTTGGTTTCCTCTTCATCGATACCGTAGATCTTTGCAAAAGATTCAAGCATCTCGCGGCATGAAAATCTGTTGTAAAGCTTCGTATTTCCGGAAAGGTATCCGATATGCTTTTTCATGTCCACGGGATTTTCGATAAGATTCCCTTCTTTGTCGGTAATGATAACTTTTCCTGCTGTCGGTTCCATGATGCACGAAAGCATTCTAAGAAGCGTTGTTTTTCCGGCACCGTTAGGGCCCAGAATACCAAGAATCTGTCCGTCCTTGGCTTCAAGGGAAACATTCTCAACAGCAAAAAAATCCTCTTTTGTTTTTTTCTTGAAAAAGGGAACTTTATTTTCTGCATCATATATGTTTCTTGTAAATCTTTTGCTTATGTTTTCAACTTTGATCATACAAACTCCGAATTATATTTTCGTCAAAATCTCAACCGGCTTTTCCAATATCCTCTTTAACACAATATGGGGCGGCTCTTTTTTGTCTACAATGCCGACTTTAATGAATTTAATTCCCGCATTCTTGGCACCGAGACAGTCCGTAAATAACTGATCACCCACTGCGACTACCTGACTTTTGTCAAGCCCCATTATTTCGAAAGCCCTGTAGTAGTTCGCTGCTTTCGGCTTCCCTGCTTTATGAATATAATCAACATTCACATTCAAAAGCATCGTTTTAACTCTGTCTTCGTCATTGTTCGATACAAAGAAAACTTTAAAGCCTTTATCATAAAGCTTTTTTATGAGTGCATCGCTTTCATCAGTACGCGGTGCATCATGAGCAACCAGTGTATTGTCTATATCAAATATGATTCCTCTGATCCCTTCATCGAAAAGCGAATCAAAATCTATATGATAGACCGAATCGATTTCAATATCGGGCTTGAATTTGTTTAGCATATTGTCACCTGAAAACTATTAATATAACCCCGCTGATTAAATATTTTCACACAAATAATTTTCTTTTAAGTTTCTTCTCTTTCATCATTAACCCGAAAGATACGAACTGTCCAGAAGATTCTTCGTATATTCTTCTCTTGGTTCGTTAAAAAGAACTTCACAGTCACCTTCTTCAACCACTTCGCCGTCTTTGATTATATAAATATAATTACAGATCTCCCTGACTACTTTTATGTCGTGTGAAATAAAAAGGATTGCAAGTTTCTTTTCTTTGTTTAGTTTGTTGATCAGATTAATAACCTGTTTCTGTACGGTTACATCAAGCGCCGATACAGGTTCATCAGCAATAAGAATATCCGGATTCGACAAAAGTGCGATTGCAATTCCGATCCTCTGTCTCTGACCGCCTGATAATTCATTCGGATAATGCACAAGAACATTCTCGTCAAGTTCAACATCCGCAAGAATGCTTTTAATCAGTTCGTCGCTTTTATCTTTGTTTTCGGGACAGGAATACCTGATCGTTTCCTTTAAGAGCCATCCGACTCTTTTTTTCGGGTTTAACGATGCGTAATTATCCTGAAATATATAACCTATTTTACCGCAGATTATCTCTCCCGAATCAATTTTTATCTGACCGGAAATGCACTTAGCAAGCGTCGACTTTCCGCAGCCGCTCTCTCCAAGAAGCCCTACCACACTGCCTTTGTTGATGTAAAGATTAACATTCTTTACACCTTTGTCGGACTTCGGATACATATATGTTAAATTTTTGATTTCACATATTTTTTCACTCATCAGAATTTCCTTTAGAATATAAGCTGTCTGGTATATTCCTTCGAAGGATGATCGAAGATTTCCGCCACGCTTCCTTCTTCAACTACGAGCCCGTCTTTCATAACCACAACCCTGTCACAGATAGCTTTTATTACAGACAGATCGTGTGAAATGAAAAGTATCGACGTTCCGGTTTCTTTATTAAGCTTTTTAAGCACATCGATTATCTTCTTCTGCACCGTAACATCAAGTGCGGTTGTAGGTTCATCGCAGATAAGAAGCTTGGGTTTTAAAACAAGTGCAGCCGCTATCATCGCTCTCTGACGCTGGCCGCCGGAAATCTGATGGGGATAGGAATTATAAATTCTTTCGCTGTCCTCAAGTCCCACGCTTTCCATCGTTTCCAAAGCAATCTTTTTCATCTCTTCTTTTGAGAGATTAAGCTTCTTCTTTCTGATCCTCATCGCTTCTTCTACCTGAGGGCCGACTTTAAGTACTGGGTTCATCGAATTAAGCGGATCCTGAAAAACAAATCCGATCTCATTGCCCTGTATTTCCCTGATCTGACCTCTCGAGGAATTAAGAAGATCGGTACCGTCAAGATCGATCACTCCGGATTTTGTAAGGTCTTTCCTGTTAAGAAGTCCTGCTATGGCCATTGCGGTCATACTTTTGCCCGATCCCGATTCGCCGACTATTCCGAGTATTTCTCCGTCATTGATCACAAAATCAACATCCTTTACCGCAACTTCCGGAAGGTCATGGTCGAAAAATTCAATTTTTAAATCTTTTACTGTAAGCATTATGAAACGATTCTCCGCTTGATAACATTCCAAATCCGAGCAATAACAAAATCAAAGTCAATGCAGGGAACAAAACCATGTAAGGTGCGCTTCTTATATATCCTCCCGCCTCGGAAAGGAGTGTTCCGAGTGTTGCAAGAGGCGGCTTAACACCAATTCCCATGAAGCTTAATCCCGCTTCCGCAAGGATGCAGTTATTAAATGCAATAAAAATACAGTTCACAAAAGTCTCGGTTACATTGGGCAGGATGTGCACGAAAAGGATCCTGTAAGTCGGAACATGAATAAGTTTTGCCATTTTTACATATTCAAGTTCTTTCTGTTTCTTGAATTCCGAACGCATCATTTTCGAAAAACTCGGAATGATCGCTATGCCTAGAGCAAGCGTTTCCTGAACTATTCCCGAACCGAAAAGCGAAACAAAAACAAGTGCAAGAAGCAGCGAAGGAATAGAAAAAAGAACGTCGATGATACTTGATAAAAAGTCATCAACTATTCCTCCGAAATATCCGCACAATGCTCCTATAAGCGTACCGAAAACAGTACCTATGAAAACACTGAAAAAGGAAATAAGCACAGAAATGCCCAGACCGGACTGTGTTCTTTTAAGAATATCTCTGCCGAAATCATCGCACCCGAAAGGATGAAGAAGACTCGGTCCTTTGAGAATTAAATCTTTATTCATCAAATCAAAAGGATTGCGGTTAATGAACCCCAAAAGCACAAATAAAATCATGCAAATGATGATTATAATACCCGCTTTCTTTTGATTGGTTAATTTCAATTTATTCATAATTCAGTATAGCTTTTGCCAGATTTTTGGCGCCATGACCCAAATTGAGTTCAGCGATATTGTTGCAGAGTTTCTTTCTCTGGTCTTCATAAGCAAGTGAAGTTACTCCGTTAACAAGATCGCCGTAGAACTTGTTGCTCTTGTTAACGTAATCACCGCCGTAAACCATCAGATCTCTCTGTGTAAGCGAAGCCATTAACATGTTCTGAGAATAATCGCTTAAGAATACACATGAAGGAACCAGGCTGCTTAAAAGGCTATAGCATATTACACTTTCAGCCACCGTAACGGCAATATCACACGATTTGAGTAATTTGGATATACTTGCAACATCCTGCTCGATGATTATCTGCGAGGATGAATTGCTCATTTTATAAAGAATATCTCTTGTAAGCGCATTTTTACTAGTTACAACTCTTATTCTCACACTGTCGTCAACACAGTCGAGAATTGAGTCCACGATACCCGGAGCAAGTTCATGCGAATCGTGTTCTCCGGTATATACCAGAATGGTACCTATATCAATGCCGGTCTTTTGTGAAACAAATGCACCGTCAACTTCATAAGGTGCATAATCCATTCCCAAAAGCAGTCCGACATCATTTGAATATTTGTTTCGATAATCAAGTCTGTCCACGTAAAGATTGTAATTCACCACGCAGTCAACATCATAAACTTCGTAAAGATAGTCTTCGATAAGAACCACTTTGCATGCTTTTCTAAGCGATTTGAAAGCAGTATCCGATACATCATAACTGTCCACAACGCATACCGAAGCCGAAACCTCTTCAATGATTTCCTTGAGACTGTCAATGGCCGCGTCACTCCCCAGTTTCACGGAAGGAACGGTTCTGAATTCCATAAAATTATTTTCGAGGATCGTGGTGTCCGAATCCTCTCTTGTAACGAACAGTACATTGCCCCCCAGCAACTTGATGTTCTTTGCAATTGTGACGCATCTCTTCATATGACCCTTCCCAATCATAGAGTTAGCGTCAACTCTGAAAATAACCATAAGTTCACCCCATTTTAGTTTAAACCCTGACACGAGGATCAATCATTGCATGAATCATATCTGTTAAAAAGCTTACAGCCATAATAAACAATGCTATCATAAGAACTTCCGCTTCAACTACGGGATAATCCCTGCTTGAAATGGAATTGACTAACATCTGTCCGAGACCGGGAATCGAAAAAACCTGTTCAATAACGATTCCGGACCCTATCATATCGGCAGCTATCATGCCTATAAATGTTATCGTAGGCATTATTGCATTTTTTAATACATGTCTGTACAAAAGTCCTGTTGTATTGTTGCCTCTGGCATAAGCAGTTAAAGCGTAGTCCTTTTCAGCCTCTTCCAATATATTGCCTCTCAGGATTCTTATACACATCGCTATCTTGGGTATCGCAATAGCTACAGAAGGAAAAATCAGAAAATATAAAAATCCGGCAAAATCGGTTTTATAAGACACATATCCGCCGGGTCTGAACCATCTGAATACAATACCGAAAAGGAATGTGATAAAAAGTCCCAATACAAATGAAGGTACCGACATTGCCGTCTGATTAACCGGCCCCATCAGTTTATCGGCAAAACCGCCTGTATGCTTTGCAAGGTATATTCCCAAAGGAACGGAAACAACTATAACTATGAGCAAAGACATGACCGATAATGCCAGATTGATGAACAGTTTTTCCTTCAATAGAGAAGAAACATTCATTCCGTATGTATAGGAAACTCCGAAATCAAGTGTAAATACACCGCCGAGGAAACTGAAATATCTTACAAAAAAAGGTCTGTCCAGTCCCCACTGACTTCGAAGTGCTGCAATCGTTTCGGGTGTTGCTCTTGTACCCAGCTTATCCAGTACAGGATCGCCGGGTACAAGTTCAAATATCAAAAATAAAATAAAACTGGTTATGATCAGGGTAATAATCAAGAGTATAAACTTTTTGATTATATATTTTCCCATCCGTTATTTAACCACCTTAATGTTTGAGATGTCCATTACATACAAAGGATAATATTTGTATCCCTCGTACTTCTTATTCAGTGCAACGAAATCAGGCAAATCCTGAATGTAAACGTTGGCCGCATCCGAATTAAGAATCCTTGCACATTCTTTATAATACTCTGTTGCTTTATCATCTTCCGTAGCAGATGTTGCCTTTTCAAATGCCACATCATAATCAGCATTTGAATAATTGGTAAAGTTGCCGTCCGCTCCGGTCACAAATCTTGATAAAAGTGCATTTGCGCTTAAGTTTGCAGCATCTACACCTATTACTGTCGATTCGTATTTTCTACCCATATAAACATCTGAAAGCCATGTATCCCAGTCAACTTTTTCGATGGTAGCATTGATGCCGATCAAAGCAAGCTGATTCTTTAATACAAGCGCCGTATCAACATGCTGGTCATAGTTCGAAGGAACCGTGATCGTCATATCGAATCCGTCGGGATATCCGCCTTTAGCCAAAAGTTCTTTGGCCTTGTCGATGTCCTGGTCATAAACAGATACAAGCGAAGGATCGAAGTATTTACCGAAATTGGGATAAATACTCGTACCTATTGCCGAACCGCTTCCGTCAGATACATAATCCATAACTTCCTGAGGATTAACCGCATAGTTCATTGCCTGACGAACATATACGTTCTGAAAAGGTTCGAAAGTCTGATTCAGGTAAAGTGCCTGAACGAGGTTCATTGTACCTTCGTAAATCGTAAATTTTTCGGGTTCAAGCTGCATTCTCTGACCTTTTGTCAGATGAACGCACATATCGATCGTTCCGCCCTCAAGTTCCATTGCAATGGTATCAGGGTTTGTACAGATCTTGAATGTAACGTTCTTGATACTTCCACCCTCTCCCCAGTACTCGTCGAATTTTTCGAAAACAACATTCTGAAGAGGAGCTCTTGAAACGTATTTGTAAGGTCCCGTACCGATACATACATTATCGGGATCTGCGTTATCCTTGGGGATTATTGCAGCTTCTACGCTGGCAAGATACGAAAGGAATGCAGGATCGGGAGAAGCAAGTTTGATCTCTATGGTATCATCAGAAATCACATTTACTTCCGATACATTTAAAAATGCCGAACTAACGGGTTCGCTTCCGTCACGTCCGGCAAATTTATTGATTGAATATTCAAGGTCTTCAATCGTAACTGCCTTTCCGTCATGGAATTTAATTCCGTTTCTCAATTTGAATGTGTAACTTAATTTGTCCTCCGACACTTCTACACTTTGAGCTACTGCAGGCACGATATTTCCGTCACTATCAGGTTTTACCAATCCCTCGAAAACATTGAAGAATATCTCTTTTGTTCCGGCCGCAACCATCTTGTGCGGGTCCAGACTGTCGTCAATGTCCTGAGCGATACCAATAGTTATAGAATCGGAATTCTTTGCCTTATCGTCTGTGCAGGCACACAGTACAGTAGTCAAAGCGAGTAATGAAAAGAGAACCAGAGTTCTTAATTTTTTCATAACTCTATACCTTTCTATAAATAATATATTTACAAAAGGAACCGTAAAAATACGGTCCCGATTTGTACTAATTAAGCATTTTCTTCAATTCATCCATAAATGTATTTACATCTTTAAACTCTCTGTAAACGGATGCAAATCGAACATATGCAACGGGATCCAGATCTTTGAGTTTATCCATGATTAACTCGCCGATTGTGTCTGAGCCGACCTCTTTATCTTCGTTACAGAAAATTTCGGTCTCGATCTCATCTACAAGATCTCTTATCTGAGAAGCTGAAACAGGTCTCTTGTGACATGCTCTTAAGATACCGTCTTCAATCTTCTTTCTGTTATACGCTTCTCTGTTATTGTCTTTCTTTCTGACAATAAGAGGAATCGTTTCAATCTGTTCATATGTAGTAAATCTCTTCTGACATTCATCGCATACTCTGCGTCGTCTGATAGAGTTTTTATCCTCTACAGGTCTCGAATCAATAACCCTTGTATTTTCATGATTACAAAAGGGACATTTCATATCATTTACTCCTATTCATCTCTGTTTGTTTTCTTAACAAAAGTGGGAACAGTGATCTTGCCCTGTTCTTTTGTAACAATACTTGCTTCATTTCTGATAGGCTTTCTGGTTACGGGAGCCGGAGTAATGGGTTTTCTCTGAAGCGGAGCTCTCTGTCTGTCTGAAGGATATGTAGGATTGGAACCGCCGATATTGATGTTGATGGGCTTCTTGATAAGTTCTTCAGTATGAAGTCCTGTCGCAATAACGGTAACCGTACATGAATCCTGTCCGTTGTCTTCCGAAAGGAATCCGCCGAATACGTTTGCCTGTGAACCGCATTTTTCAAGAAGTCTCTTACCTACACCCGTAAAGTCTTTGAATTTTACCTTACCCTGTACGTAGTAAACAACATCGGATGCACCGACAATGTCTGTTTCAAGAATCTGATTTTCAATAGCCATGTTGCATGCATCAATACCTTTGTTATCGCCTGATGCGGTACCGATACCGATGTAAATGTCACCCTTGTCTGTCATGGCTTTCTTAAGGTCTGCGAAGTCGAGGTTGAAGTCACCCTGTCTGTTGATGATATCAGTGATACCCGATAATGAATGCTCAAGAATTTCATCCGCTTTCTTCATAGCCATCTTTGCATCCATGTCATCGTCAGCAACCTTAAATATATTGTCATTCTGAATAATAATGATCGAATCTACTACTTCGCGAAGTTTTGCAATACCTTCGTTTGCATATCGTTCACGAACTGCGCCTTCAAAAGAGAAAGGCTTTGTAACGATACCTACTGTAAGGATTCCGAGTTCTTTTGCAACCTGTGCAACAATGGGAGCAGCACCAGTACCTGTTCCGCCGCCCATACCGCATGTAACGAATACCATGTCGGCACCTGTCAAAGCAGCTTCAAGTTCATCAACGCTTTCCTTAGCTGCGCCTTCACCGATTGTGGGATCTCCGCCTGCGCCAAGTCCTTTGGTAAGTCTTTCACCAATGGGGATAAGTTTGGGAGCCTTGCAGCACGCCAAATCCTGCTTGTCTGTGTTAATACCAACAAATTCAACACCCTGAACATTATCATCAATCATTCTGTTGATTGCATTATTTCCGGCTCCGCCGACACCTACAACAATAATTCTGGCTACGACATTAAATTCATTTGGTTTAATCTCAATAGACATAACCTGGGACATTTTTTAACTCCTCCTCGACACAATAAGTTATACAATTTATAGACAAATTTCGAAAATTACACACATATATTGATATTTTACAATTATTAACGAAATAAAGCAACGATTTTTATGAATTTTAGTCAACATCTTCTTCAAAAACAACATTGTTGTTCTTTTTGGAATATTTTTCCATGTGAAGTATGCCTTTTTTACCCTCAAGAGAGGGTAAAATCCTTCGTAAAGCATCAAACTGCTCTTCGGCCATATCGCCGGTTCCGATGCTGATCCTCGCTTCACCGAAAAACAGCGTTACATTCATGTATTCGTCAAAGAAAATGATATCTGCATTAAGCTCGTTTTTGTTAAGCAGTTTTGTTATGTTTAAAATCCTGTCAAATACTTCTGCATTTTCCACAGGAAGCGGCTCGTGCAGTTCAAAATGATCGAAAGTAAGACCTGTAATCACAGGAAGATTCTCTGTTTTAATCTTTGATACTTCAACAATAATTCCGTCATTATCGAAGTAAAGATAATTGCCGAGATTGTAAATGCTTCCCGCAACCGTTTTTTCGTAAACATGGATCTTCACGGTATTTCGGTCCACTATGCTTACATCCATCTGCTGAACGAAAGGTATATCTTTTATTGTTTTGTTTTTGTAAATAAGATTAACAAAGACGGTATTTCTGCAAAGCGGCGAATCAAGAACGTAATTCGTGATTTCATCTGTAGTATAATGCGAAGACCCTTCGACAACTACTCTTTCCACTTTGAACATTTCATGGAAAGCGAGAATCAGAACCGCTATTGTCATTAAAATAATCAAAGGAATCAGCAGTTTGGTGAGATTGTATTTTAATGACCTTGAAATATTCGTACCATCCGTCTTCTTTTTCATGCCTTTTGATTTCTTTTTCATTAATTTCTCTCAACGGATTTTCCAATATTCAGTACAAGACCGAGTTCAAGATACATAAAGAGGATCGAACTTCCGCCCGATGAAATCAGCGGAAGCGGAATACCCGTATTCGGGAACAGTCTTGTAACAACGCAAACATTTATAATTACCTGGAGGGCCACATGAGTTATGACCCCGACCACCACCATTCGTTCAAAAAGATTATCCAGATTCAGACTGATCATGTACATTCTGAAAATCAGTACAAAATAGAGCGCAAGAACGCTTATTCCGCCGACAAGTCCGAGTTCTTCGCAGATAAGCGCGAAGATCATATCGTTCTGTGCTTCCGGAAGTTTTTTGACCTTCTGCATTCCGTTGCCAATGCCCTCGCCGAAATATCCTCCGGAACCGATTGCATAAAGAGCCTGATTCGTCTGATCCGCAGATGCGGGATAATCCTCGGGATAAAGCCATGCAAGAAGTCTTTTGGCCTGATAAGGTTTGATATCCGCTTCTTCTTTCCCGTGGTTCATGGCTATCAGAATTCCGAAAGCAATCAGCACGGCACAGACAAGGACTATCGCTGTAGAGATACTTTTTTTCGGATTCGGCGCACCAACAAGCATCATTACAAAAAGAATACCGAATACTACAAGCGAACCCGAAAGGTCCGATGATGCCTTAAGAACCGCAAATGCCGGGATAGCGATAAGAAAAAGATATAAAGCTATTCCTCTATAATGTTCGAGACACATGCCCGCGTTATAAATAACTATTGCGAAACAGATGATAAGCAAAAGCTTGACTATTTCCGAAGGCTGGAAGCTGATATTAAGCCCGGGAATATGAATCCATCTGTAAGCGTTATTTGCTTTAAGAAGCCATCCTCCGCCGACAAGCGCAGACTTTTCCGTCTCTCCGCCCGCATCGTTTCCGACATGCTTCATAATTTCGATAAACACAAAGAAGCCGACCGATAAAATGTAATAAAGCATGGGATTTGAAAAAATATTGAGAATCGGAAGTTTTTCTCTCCATTTTTTATAATTCACGCATGACATAACAAGCATGGAAACAATACCGAGAACTATATACACAACAGTCTTAAGTATTGTTCTGTCACTGCTTTTGAGCGTAAGGAACTTAAGGACCGTCTTTGCCTCGCCCATTTCAAATGCGAGTGCTGAATATACAAAAACGAGACAGAATACAGATAAAAAAATCGCCACGAAAATAATGGAGATATCAATCCCCTTTACTGAGAAAAAACCTTCTTTATTTTCCTTTTTAGATTCTTTTACACTTCTCTCTCTCATAACAAACAACCCGTAAAACAAATAATATAAATATGCTAATAATTAAAAATTTTTAAGCTATTAGCATCTGTATAAACAACAGAAATTATAAAAGTAACAAACACTGTAAGAACAGCTGATAAGTAAATCAAATCATGTTAAAGCGCAAGATATCCGAGCAGGCACAGAATGATAGTAACAATGGTAAATATCGAAACAACCTTTGTTTCTTTCCATCCGGATTTTTCGAAGTGATGATGAATCGGCGCCATTTTGAAGAATCTCTTTCCTTTTGTTGCCTTAAAGTAACTTACCTGAATGATAACGGAAGCAACTTCAGCAACATATATGAAGGCTATTATCGGAAGGAAAAGCGTAAGTTTAAGTTCAATCGCACAGAGTGCAACGAATCCGCCGATAGCAAGCGATCCGGTATCTCCCATAAACACCTTTGCGGGATGCGAGTTGAATACAAGAAACGAAACAAGCGCACCAGCAAAACATGCAATCGGATAAACAAGCGAGCTCTGCTGTTTAAGCGCAGCAACAAATAAAAATGCAAGAATCGCAAGAGTAACCTTTGAAACAAGTCCGTCAAGACCATCGGTAAAGTTTGCAC
Source organism: Lachnospiraceae bacterium (assembly GCA_024684055.1). Lineage (GTDB taxonomy): Bacteria > Bacillota > Clostridia > Lachnospirales > Lachnospiraceae > UBA3766. Next base: position 22,931 of record JAIKXN010000251.1, read on the forward strand.
CGTTATCGGTTCCGAGAATTACAAAAAGATTAAAAGGAATCGCAAGAATTCCGATGTTAATCTCGAAGCCGTTCGTAAAAGGAATAATGATCGATAATGATATGTCCGTAAAATAGTACAGATAAATTAAAATGCCAAGAGTAAAAATAATCTGAAGTCCGAACTTCTGCCATGCTTTTAATCCGTCCGAACTTTTCTTTTTTACTTTAATAAAATCATCGAGGAAACCGACAATGCCGAATAAAACAGTTATGAGACACGGCGCTATTGCTTCTTCATGTTTTAATACAACGAAAAGCATGGGCAAAGCAAATGCGAACAGAATCATAAGTCCGCCCATATTGGGTGTTCCGTTCTTTGCAAGATGAGACTCCGGTCCTTCTTTTCTGACAGTCTGCCCGAATTTGAGTTTTCGAAGCAGGGGTATTCCGACAGGAGCACTTATAAGCATAAGCGCAAATGATGCCAGAAAAAATAAAACTATAATATCAAACTTTTCCATTGTCACACCTTCTGTATCAAAGATTTTTATACCTTACTAATTTATTATTCGGCCTTTTCGGTATTGTCTTCAGAATCGTTGTCTTCGGGATTCTCGGGATTTTCGGAATCCTCTTCTTCCGTAACGATTTTTGATGTATATATACCCTTTTCTTCAAGTTCAAGAATTTCACTTTCGGACAGTTCTTCAGTCATGGGTATATTAAGATAAGGCAGTACTTCCGTATATATTTCTCTCGTAAGCTGACATGCCTGATTAACAGCACCTGCAGACTGGTCGGGAATGTTCGGTCTGTCGATAACAACATACATTACTATCTGAGGATCGATGGCAGGCGCAAAACTCATAAACGAAACAACATACTGTCCTGCCTGATATCCGCCGACACCCGAAATCTGAGCCGTACCGGTTTTTCCGCCGATTCTGTATCCTGCGGGGCGAGATTTTTTACCTGTACCTTCACTCTCTTCTACAACACCGATGCAGTAATCTCTCAGAGTGTTGCTGGTAGTTTCGGATACAGTCTGTTTTAAGATCTTGGGCTCGATGTTTTTGATAACACAGCCGTTTTCATCAACAATTCTGTTAACGACATGAGGTTCATAATAATTTCCGCCGTTAATCAGAGAATTGAAACCACAGATCATCTGGATCATTGTTGCGTTAAAGCCCTGTCCGAATGCTGCAGTAGCAAGTTCTGTTGTATTAAGAGTTTTATCTGTAAATACAAGGCCTTCGGCACTTACTTCACCTGTAAGATCGATACCTGTTTTAACTCCGTAAAAATCTTTTGTATATTCAAGGAATGTATTCTTTCCTATTTTTCTGCCGAATTCTGTATAAGCAGGGTTGCATGATTTTACAAGGCACATTCTTAAGTCGCCGCCGCCGCAGCCCCATTTATGTGAACAGTGAATCTGTCTGTCCAGAACCTGAATTACACCATTGCAGGAATACCCGTCAGCGGGAGTAAGCCTTCCTGAATCAAGTCCGACAGCAGTTGTGATAGTCTTTGCAACCGAACCCGGCTCGTATGTATCGGAAATACAGAAGTTTTTCCATATAGCATCTCTTACATATGCTGATAAGTCGTTATCAAGCTTATCCTTCTGCTCCTGTGTAAGAGCCGAAATCTCGTCCTTGCCTGTTTCTTCGTTCAGTCTTTTAAAATAAGGTTCTTTTCCTTCTTCAAAAAAGATATTGCTTGAAACACCGTCTATATAACCTTCGGAAATCGCAAATTTTGAAGTAATATCCTGAATCTGTTTTGTTGTGAAATACTTATCGATCGTAACGCTTCTCGGATCATTCAGATCATAAAAAGGGTAACCCGCAAGTGCGAGTATGTTGCCGGTCTCGCTTTCCATGATAATAACGCCGGTATTATAGGAGCCGCTTCTTTCTTCGAAATCCATGCTTTCGTTTACTTCGTTTATCTTTCTTTCAACTATTCTCTGAATCGAAGCATCAACGTTAAGAATAAGAGAATTGCCGTTCTTAGCGGGAACAATCTGTCTTTCCAGATTTGTATAATCGTTAATGTATCCGAACGAACGTCCGTCAACGCCTTTTAATTCTTCCTCGTAATACTGCTCGAGGCCGTACATTCCTTCATCACCGTCATTTACGTAACCGAGAAGGTCGCACAAAAGCGAATTGTTGGGATATACGCGGCTGTAAGAATCCTCAAACTGAATACCGTAGATGGCACGTTCTTTGCTTCCTTTTGCTTTTGACGTGGCAATGGCATCAATAAGGGGCTTTAAGGTATCTGCATCAACCGCAACGACTTTGCCGTTTTCATCCTTGGATATTCTTTCGTAAGCATCTTTGGGATTGTTATTAATGAAATCGATGATTTCCTGTTTATCGTATCCGAGATATTTGTTAAGAGCATCAGCAGTTGCCTCAATGTATGCAGAATTACCCATCTGCTTTGAATAGTCAATAACCTGTTTGGCGTCGAGAATTACAATATAATCTTTTTTGTTGGAAGCAAGTACCGTACCTTTGGAATCATATATGCTTCCTCTCTGACAGGGAATTACAAGGTCCGAAGCCTGACGCTGGGAATAAACCATTCTCTTGTATTCTTCGCCTTTAAACGTAACAATATAGGAAAGTCTGACGATCATTATGATGAACGCTGCAATAAATAAGAAGAATAATACGCGAATAAGAGCAACCTGTCGGCTACTCTTATTATCTTTTTCTCCGTATTTATCTGTAGTTTTTAAACCTGCCATTCGCTTGAAGCTTTCTGCCTCAAACCGAACAGTATCTATAAGGTCCTGCTTAGTTATCTTAAACATCTTAACACTTTCTACTGACGAACGTACTGATTCACCTTAACATAATCATTAGAATCTTCTGTAGTATATACAACAATCTGTCCGTCGGATGCGTAATGCATTCCGAGTTCTTCTATAGCAACTTTTCTGATATTCTCAAAATCAACGCTGTTATTGATCCTTGCATATTCCGCATCGTTGTTCTTCTTCATCGTTTCGTACTCGGACTGAAGAGAAGCTATCTTATCTACGGATGTTGAAAGTTCGCCCTGCAAACTAATATACATCAAAATTGCTCCTATGAAAAGTCCTGTACACAAAATATAGAAAAATGTCAAAAGTAACTTACTAGATATATTGAATTTCTTTATTTCTTTGGGAAGAACTTCAAGTCCTTTGTTTGTTCTTCTGTTAGGTCTTGCTGCGGGAGCAGCGCTTGAATAAACGTAATTCTGATTAGGTCTTCTTTTTAATCCTTTAAATTCCAAACTTTGTGATTCCATTTAATTCACCCTCATTTTCATTTTTTACAATTTATGACTGATTAATTATTTAGTATTATTTAGTATTCTTTCGAATATTCTCAGTTTTGCCGATTTGCTTCTCGGATTCGTTTCCGATTCCTCATCCCCTGCTTCGATCGGCTTTCTGTTAACCGTTCTGCCTTTTGAAACCTTTCCGCATACGCAGACCGGAAAGTTCGGTGGGCAGGTGCACGGATTTTCATTCTTTTTAAAGTTGTTCTTTACCGTCCTGTCTTCAAGCGAATGGAATGTTATGATGCAAAGCCTTCCTTTATCGCTTAAGCTGTCTATCATGTCATCCAGTGATTCTTTTAAAACTTCCAGTTCTCTGTTGCATTCTATTCTTAATGCCTGAAATGTTCTTTTCGAGGGATGTCCGCCCTTTTCCCTCATCCTGGCCGGTATCGCCGCTTTTATGATTTCATTTAATTCGAAAGTCGTTTCAATCGGTTTTTCCGATCTTCTCTGACAAATATGCTTTGCTATGTTTGCCGCGAATTTTTCTTCGCCGTAATCTCTTATTACCCTGAAGATTTCTTCCTGTGAGTATTCGTTTACTATTGTGTAAGCGCTTAATTCATTCTCACGGTTCATCCTCATGTCGAGCGGTGCGTCGAATCTGTAGCTGAATCCTCTTTCCGGTGTATCAAACTGATAGGAACTCACTCCCAGGTCCGCCATTATTCCGTCGACCTTTTCTATATTTAATGAAGAAAGGATTTCTTTTATATTTTCAAAATTGCTGTGAACGTAAGTTACGTTGTCGAATTCCTTAAGCCTTTCCTTTGCGGCTTTAAGTGCATCCTCATCCTGATCGATGCCTATCAGCCTTCCCGTTCCTTTAAGTCTTTTGAGCACCTCGTAAGAGTGCCCCGCTCCGCCTAAAGTACAGTCCACATATATCCCGTTTTCCTTTATATTTAATCCGTCAACGGTTTCATTAAGAAGAACCGATACATGTTTAAATTCCATCCGCTTACCTTCACCTTAGAAATCTATCTCTTCTGCCGCTTCAGAGAAGTCTATCTGATTTGCTTCATCAAACTTTTCTCTCGACCAGATTTCGATGTATTCGCCCTGTCCGACGAAAACCACTTCTTTTTCCAGTCCGGCGTACAATCTTAAATTCTGCGGAATTGATATTCTGTCCTGATTGTCTATTTCAATTTCTACCGCCGAGCCCTGTAAAAGTCTTTTGACAGCTCGTACGTTTTTCTTTGTGACCTTGAGTTCCGAAAGTCTTTCTTCGACTTTAATCCACTCTTCAACGGGGTAAATGAAAAGGTTGTTGTCAAATCCTTTGGTAAGAATGAACTGATTTCCTATTTTTTCGCGAAATTTAATAGGGAGGATTACTCTTCCCTTGGCATCCATATTATTTTGATATTCAGCCCTAAATCCCATGAATTTCAGTTCCTAATTTACCACTCACTCATCACTCAGTCCCCACTGAGTCACCACCTGTTTTTAGTATATACGAATGAATCTGCGATTTCAAGGATTTTTTAACGTTTTTTTCAATTTTTTTGCATAAAAAAACAGGCCCGAAAGCCTGTCTTTTCAATATTTTCAAGATATTGTGTTTTTCATTTTGAATGGGACTGATCCACCACTAAATTTACGCCAAAAATGTTGTCTTTTTTCTGTAAATATGCCATTTTAAACGTTAAATCTGAACAAAATAACGTCTCCGTCCTTAACGACATACTCTTTTCCTTCAAGACCTACGAGGCCTTTCTCCTTTGCAGCTGAAAGAGAACCTTCTTTAATTAATACATCATAAGGAACAACTTCCGCTTTAATGAATCCTCTCTCGAAGTCGGTATGAATCTTGCCGGCAGCCTGAGGAGCTTTTGTTCCCTTCTTAATGGTCCATGCACGGCACTCATCTTCTCCTGCCGTAAGGAAGCTGATAAGTCCGAGAAGCGAATAACTCTCGGTTACGAGCTTATCAAGGCCTGACGAAGTAACTCCGAGTTCATCAAGATACTCTTTCTTCTCTGCTTCATCAAGATCCGCAAGTTCCTGCTCGATCTGAGCACAGATAACAACGGTACCCGAGCCTTCTGCAGAAGCGATTTCATGAACAGTCTTTACATAAGGATTGTTCTTGCCGTCGTCAGCAAGATCATCTTCAGCCACATTTGCTGCATAAATCGTCTTTTTCGCCGTAAGAAGATTGTATTCTCTGAAAGCCTTCTGAAGATCCTCATCATCAGGAACTTCAAATGTTCTTGCCATCTTGCCCTCTTCGAGATGCTTCTTTATATTAACAAGCATTTCCTCTTCTTTGGCAAGCGCCTTATCCATTCTTGCGCCCTTTGAAACCTTCGCATATCTTCTCTCAAGAATTTCAAGATCAGAGAAAATAAGTTCAAGATTGATAGTCTCTATATCTCTTGCGGGATCAACGCTTCCTTCCACATGGATGATATTCTCATCGTCGAAGCATCTTACAACATGAACGATGGCATCAACCTCTCTGATGTTGGCCAGGAACTGGTTTCCGAGTCCTTCACCCTTGCTCGCGCCCTTTACCAGACCTGCGATATCAACAAATTCTATAACAGCAGGCGTAACTTTCTTCGTATTATAAAGTTCACCGAGTTTAACGATTCTCTCATCGGGAACCGTAACGATACCGATGTTCGGGTCTATGGTACAGAACGGATAGTTAGCCGATTCCGCTCCTGCCTTTGTAAGTGAATTAAATAATGTTGATTTGCCAACGTTTGGCAAGCCTACGATTCCTAGTTTCATATATTTCTTAAATCTCCTTTATTTTAGTGGTTTTCTGAGTTCGGTAAAGTGATTTTACGCCAATTTGAAGATTCCCTTCATAATCTATAATAAAAGGCGGTTCAAAACAACAGATATTATTTTACTTCAAACATAACATCTTTACAATCAAATAATATTTTCAAGTACAAATGGTAACATATAAAAAGGATTAAGATTGTTTTATCTCTTTCAATTACAGAAATATCCAACACTTCTGTCATGTTTAGTTAGTAATTCTCCAATAACCTCCCTTAGTTTTACCAACCCTCTCAATAAAACCATTGTTTCTCAAATACGCAATATTATTATCGATGGCTGTAGTGCTTATACCTATTTTTTCTGACAGTTCGTGTTTTGTTACATATGGATTCTGCTTAATTTCTAACAGGATTGTCTGCCTTCTGGGATTTAATATAGGTCTATCCGTATCGGAATTGCCAACTTTTTTACCAACCTTTTCACCAACTTCATTAAGCCTGTTAAACGGAATTGTAACCACAATTGAATTTTCCCTAAAGGTAATAGCCTCCTTGCCATACGTGTCAATAATGGTAGGAACTCCTCTTCCCGATTTTTCACTTATATGAAGTTGCAGAAATATCTCCGATAATTTCTCATTAACCGGAACAGACTCTCCAAGATAAAATCCTTCCATTGTCTGTGCAGGCGCCAATGTCCCCCTGGATAGTATTTCTATCCTATCGGAATAAACCGAAATCATCGGTTCATTGCCGGCAGCCCAATAATTATGAAGTACTGCATTGATAATCGCCTCTCGAAAGGCTCTGTTATCAAATAAAGGCACCTCTTTGCGTTCAACAACTCTGTCTGTTTCATCCGCTTGTATAATATTCAAAACATCTCCATATTGTAGCAAGCTATCAAGCGAATAAAGAATACAATTATTTCCAAATTCACGAACAGAAAACAAAGGAGCACTTTTTGTTTTTCCCTCAAATATCGAAACCCTGAGGGGTATATGAGAATTATCCGATAAAAGCTGGGCAAGCATATTATACTCACCGTCTTTATTTTTAAGTTTTAGGTTTTTCTCAAATGTTTCCTCTTTAAGAACAATCCCCTTTGAGCCATAATACCCAAACAGTTTGTTGAAAGTTAGATCCTGATATTTTGCCGGAATAGTCTCAATAGTTTCTATACGTCCATCCAGAATTTTAAAAAGCTGGATCTCACGCTTGGGATACTTCTTTATATTATTTTTTGAAGATCCAATTCTGATAAAACGTGTCTCACGAAATGATGTAGGTATTTCCGTCGCAGGTGGAATCAGTAATGCAACTACTCTTTTGCCGTTTATTACCACTTCTTCAAAGGAGAAATTTATACTCGGAGAAAGATTTCTAGCCAAATAGTTTTGATATGGTTCTTTGTTATAATCACAATACTGATTAAAATTGGTTCCAACTATCTCGTGTGTATCATCATTAACTCCCCAAATAAAATAAGCCATTTCCTGATAATGAAATGCTGCTGCATTCGATAATGCAGAAACATATTCTCCAAGTTCCTCCGGCTGAAACCAATTCTCTTTGAATTCGAACCATTCTTGTTCATCATCATAAGAACATAGCTCTATAATCTTATCTGCTAAACTCATATATTTACCAACTTTTTACCAACTTTTTTACCAACCAAATTCATTATACCATATTGGCAAAAAGTTGGTAAATAAATATAAAAAAAGCGTTACCAATTTGGGTATCGCTCTTTCTATAATCTACTCAACCCAGAAGTCATCTTATAGATGCCTTTACTGTAATTTATTCTTTTTATACATATTTTGTGCCCGAAAATCCCGAATTAGAAGAATGACCTACGTTTTTTTCAAGTCTGCCATCCGAGTTATAGTAAAACCCGTAGTTTTCCATGCTTTATTCTCGAATTTTACGGGTGTATTATCATTTTCTTCGTTACACCCGTAAAAACAGAAATCCTCTGCAAATCCCGATTTGCTTATTTCACTATCCTGCTGATTATCCAAACCATCTCTTAAGCATTCCTTCAAGGATTTCCTTTGTAATTGGAAATCCCGAACTCTCGCCGATTACGGAATCAATGTCACAATACGGGCAGATGGCTGTCCCATATCTATCGCAGTCGTTATCATCGATCAGCCAATCTTCTATTTCAGAAGGAGAAAAAATCCTTAAACAATAAAAACAACCACAAACTTTATCCTTCTTTAAGGCTTCCATATGGTTATTACTGAATTTGTGAGCTGCT
>JAIKXN010000035.1 GCA_024684055.1 Lachnospiraceae bacterium
CTCTTTCAATAATATCCATGCTCAGTATCGTATTAGATATTGTATCTGCAAATACTATTCTGTATAAAGATTATTTTAATGCATTCTGGATATATTTTTTCGGTATTATGTATTTTGTCGTTACCGGTGGTATATCTGCTATTTTCTGTGTCTATGCACTTGTTCAGTCCCGAACCGATTCTATCATTAAAAACCTTATCGGCAAACTGTCCCTCCTTTTGATACCGTACGGATTATATCTTGTCATGGTTTTATCCACACCGTTCACTCATCTTATGTTCTACCTTGGCGAAGATAACACCTATTACCGAGGTCCGTTTATGTTTATAAACGTTATTCTGGTGATTATGTATCTTGTCTTTTGTTTTATAAGGGTTACATTTTTCAGTGAGAATATTTCGTTCAGAAAACGATTGCCGTTTTACTGTTTTATATTTCTGATGCTTTTTGCTATCATATTGCAGTGGATTTTTAAGGATTACCTGCTTTATGGGTTTTCCGAAGCAATCGGTACACTGGTTTTGTATCTTTCAAATCATAATTATAACGACCTTATAGATATAAGAACTGAGGTTTATAACAGAAGAACCGCTATCGAAAAACTGAAAGACATTAGAAATGCGGGAGAAGTTTGCTGCTTGATCGGCATAGGTGTTTTTGATCAGCAGTTTAAAGACCAGAACGTCGGTGATGAAGATCTGTCCATGTATACCGATTCTTTTGCGGTATCATTTACCAGATTCCTTTCCTACAAATTCGACATTCAAAATGTATTTTGTATTGAGACCAACGTTTATATGGTTACGATCGGAGTAGAAAATACAGAAGTCGTTGTTTCCAAAATCCTCGACAGATTTATGAATCTGTGGAAGATTAAAGATAAAGAGTTTTATCTTATTCCCGGTATTTCTGTTATTAATTTTCCCAAAGATACCGATTTTGCAAATCAGGCATTTGATCTTCTTACAGACGGTGTCAGAAACTCTGCTGACAATCGCGGAAGGATAATGCGTGTTGAAGATATTCTTGATGAGAAGGAAAGACGTATCAATTCACTTGAAAAACGTCAGGAAATTCTTGAAAAGCAGTATATGGAAACTGAGGACAGGATGAACAGAGCTGTTAATGCCGATCGCTCCAAAAGTCTTTTCCTTGCGCAGATGTCGCATGAGATCAGAACACCCATGACCGCGATTCTCGGAATGACGGAGCTTTTGCTGCGTGACTCAAAGGATAAGAAGATACTCGGTTATGCGAATGCCATTATGAATTCCGGAAGAAATCTTCTCGGAATTATAAATGATATTCTTGATTTCTCAAAGATCGAATCCGGAAAGCTCTCGATAGTAAATGAAAAATATATGATCTCGTCTGTTGTTTATGACCTTGTTGTAGGTATTCTTCAGCGTGTATATGAAAAGAAGCTTGCTTTACGCATTAAATTCGATCCGAATATCCCTATGTATCTTGTAGGTGATGAAATCAGAGTTAAACAGCTCATGTTTAATATTCTTACCAATGCTATCAAGTACACACAAAAAGGTGAAGTGACTTTTGAGATCAAAGGCGAGTGTATCGGATCAAAGTATTTACTTACTGTCATGATATCCGATACGGGAATCGGAATTCGAAAAGAAAATCTTACAAGAATATTTGAAAGATTTGAAAGATTCGACCCCGACATCAATAAATCAATAGAAGGAACAGGTCTGGGTCTTGCGATCGTCCGTCAGCTCATCGAGCTTATGGGCGGCAATATTCATGTAGAAAGCGAATATGGAGTCGGTAGTAAATTCATCATTACAATACCCCAGGAAATCGGTGATGAAACACCTTCCGTATATATCAAAGACGTACAAAGGCTTTCGTTTGCCTGCTATTTCGAAGGGGATGAATTAAACAGCAAAGACTTGGATGATACATGTTCTGTTCTCGGGATCCTTTATAATAGATATAATGATTTCGATACCTTCTGCGCTCATGCGGAAGATCAGAATTATACCGATATCTTTGTCAATACACGTGTTCTGAATAAGCTGATCGCTACAGGAAATAAGCTCGTATACGATCAAAGACTTGTCTGTGTCTGCTGCTATGGGGATTATATCGAAGAATACAGAGGAAAGCTTTTAAAGGCTCCGTTGTCAACACTCAATCTCGGTGCTTTCATAAACGGATCTTCTTTGTTGCCTCAGATCAAAACCTTGGAAGAAAAAAATTATGTTGCTCCTTCCGCAAAAATCCTTGTTGTAGACGATAATGCAGTAAACCTTAAAATATTCAAGAGCCTTTGCGAACCGCACGGATTTGATATCGACTGTGCAGAGAGTGGAAATGCATGCATCGATTTTACAATGAAAAGTGAATATGACGTTATATTCCTTGATCATATGATGCCGCAAAAAGACGGTATTGATACCATCCGAGAAATATTTGCGATGGAGAACAATCCGAATCGTAACAAACCTTTTGTAGCATTTACGGCAAATGCCGTTTCGGGGATGAAAGAAATGTTCCTTGGTGTCGGTTTCTCAGACTTCCTTTCAAAACCTATCGATCCTGCAAAGCTTGAAAGCATGCTGCTTCAGTATATACCCGAAAATAAGATCGTTTTCGGTGCGGTTAAGGAAACTGAAGAAAAACAGGAAGAAAAAGGAGAAGATTTGTTACTTGATTCCCTCAATGCCATTGGCATGGATACCGAATCGGCTCTTGAATATTCGGGCGACAGTCTGTCTACACTTATCGGTGTACTTGAAATATTTGTCAGTGACGGCAGAGAAAAGCTTGAACTTATGAGCAAACAGATTCGTGAGGGAGATTATGAAGGATTTACTACACAGATCCATGCTGTAAAGAGTCTTACCAAAGGAATCGGAATCAGGGATCTTTCCGAAAAAGCTCTTGCTCTCGAAATGGCCGGTAAGGGCGGAAATTTCGGTTTTATTGACGAAAACGCTCCCGAAACTCTTAAGGAATACGGCGAAACAATCGATAAAGTAGACAGAGCACTTACTTCTGCGGAAAACAATGATCCCGAAGTTGCTTCTCAGGGAAGTTTTCTTCATGATACTTCTTTTGATGAAATGCTCATTACCGTTAAAGCATTACTTTCTCAGTTTGAAGAAACGGCCGCACAGCATATTGTTCGGGATCTTCTTCGTGACGAGACTCTGTCGGAAGAAGAGAAGAAATTACTTCATGAGATTGAAAAGACGCTTAAGCTTTTCGACTATGACAAGGTAATCAAAATAATAACGGAGGCGCTTGAAAACTAATGAAGATCTCATCACTGTTTATTAAAAATTTTAAGACAATCAAAGAACTCATTCTTGAGAATATTGAGAATGCCATGATCATTGTCGGTAAGAACAGCACCGGTAAGACTACGATCCTTCATGCAATCAGGGCTGTTGCGGGCGAATATATCGTTCGCCCCGGTGATTTCAACGATGCCGACCGAAATATAGAGATCGCGGTCGATCTTGAATTGTCGAATGATGATATTTCGATGTTCTATAAATCCGGGACCATCAGTAAATACAAGAATTTTGATAAATG
>JAIKXN010000055.1 GCA_024684055.1 Lachnospiraceae bacterium
TTTAAGCTTTCTTCAAGAAATAAATCACGTTCTTCCTGTGAAAGAACGATAACATCTGCATCATCTGCCGTTTTTACTTCCCTGTTAGCCAAACGTCTTTGGATAGTAGATTTAATCTGTGCAACCGGGTTAATGCTGAGTTCACCGCGTGCATTAGCCCAATTATATGCTGCATTTAACACGTCTAATGCCTTTTCAATGGATGAATTTGAGAGCGAAGATTCCGACAAGAGCGAAAAATGATTATCAATATCAATTGCTGTTATTGCATTAATTTGCATTTTCCCAAGAGGATATTTCTCTATTTGATTCTTTATGGAATCTTCGCGCCGATCAATTGATTTGGGCTTTAATTCGCCATTATCAATTTGAAATAAAAGGTGTTTCTTACAAAGAGTTGCCACAGTCTCTTTCTTTGATATTGTTTTTAGAGTTTTACTGTTTTCCCAATCTCTTTCTTTTTCTTTCATAATTTGGATGCAAGCTGCTTTGGTATTTGCTCTTGCAACCAGGACCTTGCGCTTACCATCGGACTTTACGCCTACGCTCTTGCGATAAAGAAATGTCCCATCGGGATTATCAATAAAGCATCCTTGCCCTTTGGCGTTTCTCTTTTCCTTGCTCATTGAACCTCCTTTCCTATAAAGCAAATTCTTTATATTCATATTGATGTAACCAATTAATAAATGAGGCTTCAGTTACAAAATATCTTCCGCCCAGGCATATTGAAGGAAATCCTTCAGATTTGAAAAGTGCATATGCTTTGTCTCTGCCTATATGAAGTATTTCGCAAACATCCTTAACTGTAAGCACTTTGATATTTGATGGATTACTTTCTTTTCCCATATTCGTTCTCCTTTCTATTGATTTGTTTTATTTTCGCTGTAGAATCGCTTTCTCCAATAGGACCTGGGTACTTTGGATGGAAGAGTAATATAACCTTCTTCCTCAAGTTCTTTGTTTAATTGGCGGATGATTTTGTATCCCTTTTGCTTGGAAATATCCAATTCTTTCATTATTTCTTCAATTCCAATCATTTCGCTCATAAATTACTAACCTCCTATATTTTTTTAGTTTCTACGAATTTAGTATTCGTATTAATTGAATAATATTACGCAATTAATATTTTGTCAATATGATGTTCGGATATTTTTAATTCTGTTACGAATTGCATATTTTTATCGATTGTGTTATTATTTGTTCAAATATGTAGGAAAGGAACAAAAAATATGGGATATGGTCAAAATTTGAAAGAAATATTAGACAGCAAAGATATGACAGTCAAACAATTAGCTTTGAAAACAAAAATAGCGCCAACAACGTTATATTCAATCATTCAACGTGATGCGGCCATTCGCTTTGATACCGCACTGAAGATTGCGAATGTTTTAGATGTTCCTGTCAACTCTCTTTGCAAAGACAACCCCTATGATGATATGGAGACACTTCCGGAATTACCGAAGATTAAAAAGAATAGTGCAAATGATGCCTACATGTCTGATAGAACTAAATACGTATTACGTTTATTTGATTACGAAGATTTACCTAAAGTTGATGAATTAATTGTTGATCTGTATATTCTTGATGATAATGCAAGAAAAGACTTGTTTGATTATATAAAGATGATGAAGAAAAATCATACTTCTCCTGAGCGAGAAGCAGAGGTCAAGAAAATTAAGTATAAATTCTAGAATTATTACTGATAATTACCTATAAAATTACCTATCGATTAGAAAAAAGTCGGAATTTTCACACTAAAGAAGTAATAGAGTTCTAACATTACTAAACGCGTAATTATGACTGTTGAATCATAAACACGATTGACTATATAAGAAACGCCCTAAAACAGGCATAAAAATACCCCTTGATATCAATTATCAAGGGGATTTTTTTAGCAGCGCTACAAGGATTCGAACCTTGAAATGACGGAGTCAGAGTCCGTTGCCTTACCGTTTGGCGATAGCGCTATTTTTTTGACACTAATGTATTTTACACGATATCTTTGTAAAACGCAACAAGAAATTTAAAATAATATTCTTTTTTTGAAATATATACGGAAAGAGGCCCGGACATCGCTCTGAAACGGCGAAAGACAGGCTTTTTTAGGGTAAACACATACCGGTATACAAGGTTTATATTGAAATGCGGTTTTTGATATGCTATATTGTATGTAGTTTGCAAAACTACATCACGAGTTATTCGTTACTTTCAGGAGAGGTAAAATGAACAAATATCTACTTACTTGCGATACGGCTGTGGATTTAAGCCCCGAGTATCTTGAAAGCCGCAATATTCCCTACATGAGTTTCCATTTTAATATTGATGGCACGGAATACACGGATGATTTGGGCAGAACTCTTTCGTATGAGGACTTTTACAAGAAAATCGACGCAGGATCGATGCCCACAACATCGCAGATTAATATAGCTGACTCAACTGATTTCTTTGAAAAGTATTTAAAAGAAGGTTATGACATCATTCATCTTGCATTTTCTTCGGGACTTTCCGGAACATACAACAGCGTAAGAAATGCAGCGGAAGATTTAAAGAGCGAATATCCCGACAGAAAGCTGATTGTAATAGATTCGCTTGCGGCTTCATCGGGACACGGACTTCTTCTTGATGCAATGTATCAGTTAAAAGAAAACGGAGCAACGATAGAAGAGCTTGAGGAGTTTGCAGAGAAAAACAAGCTTCGCGTTCAGCACTGGTTCTACACAACGGACCTTACACATTTTAAAAGAGGCGGAAGAATATCCGCAACGGCAGCGACAATCGGTAATCTCCTTAATCTCTGCCCTTTCATGAATGTGGATATGGAAGGAAAGCTTGCCGTAAGGAGCAAGATTAAAGGCAAGAAAAAAGCAGCAAAGACAGCAGTAAACAAAATGCTCGAGCTTTGCGAAAACGGAATCGCATATAACAAAAAGGTTTTTATTTCCAATTCGGGCTGCAGAGAAGATGCCGAATATCTGGCTTCGCTGATAAATGAAAGTTTTCCCAAAATTGACGGCGGAGTACAGATTTACAATATAGGTACGATAATCGGTACTCACACGGGCA
>JAIKXN010000213.1 GCA_024684055.1 Lachnospiraceae bacterium
TGCTTCCAGCTACGACTGTATAACCTGCTAATACCCCCTGTGCCGGTATAATGCTCAGAGCGAGCACCAAGGCCGGCAAAATCAAAAATAGCTTTTTCTTAAAGCATTGTTTTTCTTCTGTTTTTTGCCTTTATCCCCCCCCTTTTTTGATAATCTTATATTCTCACATCAAGCAGTTTTTCACGAAAATATAAATATTTTTTTATTTGTTGATTATGCCATATATCCGGCAAATTAACAATTATCTTCAATGGGACTTCACGGATTTACTATCCTTTGACTGCGTTACCTGCTATCAGAGTTCCGTTCCGGATTCCAGATATAGGCGCAAATGAAAACCTCACCCAGGACTGAGAAATCTGCAGGTGAGGTTTAAATACCAAATCTCAGAAGCAACCGTCTTTGCAGACTGTGCTTTCTAGTGATTATTCTGGCATCGTCAATATTTCAGTCAACGAACAGACAAAAAAAAACCTTCTTTCAACTAGTTAATTTGCCGCAGGCAAATTACTGTTCGTACGTTGAAAGAAGGTTTTATTCGTTGGCGGAGATGAAGGGATTCGAACCCTCGTGCCAGTTGCCCGGCAAACGCATTTCGAGCAATGAAACCGAGTGTAATTTGCCGATTTTTACAGTGATTCTCAGCCAGATAAATATACCAGAATGCCAATAGAATAAGCCTTTGCAGGATACTGTCACTTTTGTGTCAGTATCTGTTACTTTTGTACTCCAAAAATCTCCCGTGAGAATGGAACGGAAACGGTTCGGTGTATCGAATGGAAACATTCAGTTTTGAACAATTCACACCTTATACCGGAACAGCCCGTCCTATATTTTCACAAAGGAGAAAACCCTATGAGACCCGAATTTATCGACTGAAACAGCATTCCTGACACGACTTCAAAAGACCAGTTTTGCAAGATCTGCCATATGAGCAAGAAGACTGCAGGAAGGTATCTCGGTACCGTTATTCCTTGCAGTGACAATGGCAAAAAGACACATCGGTATACCATTACCAAGACGGATCTTATCACTTTTTTGGAGCGATATCCGGAGCGACATAATATATCAATGCTTCCCCCGGTCTGTCGCTATTCTAAGACAGCATTTAGCACAGCACCGTTAACGAAATCTGTCATGGCTTTTATGCACGGATACTATTCACAGCTCCTTCATTCCGAGAAGGAGATTCTGAGAGTGATTGATATCTGCAGGATTACAGGGTACGGGAAAACAATCGTTAACACCAGGTTCTTATCAGGCAATCTCCGATACGTTGTTATAAGAGGGGCAAAGCACACAGCGAAAGAGAGCCTGATCGACTTCTTGAGCAGCGATGGTTTTGACAAGATCTTCAGGAAGTCAGATTGGCATCTGAAGCAGATTAAGAGATTGAGGAGCATAATAAAAAACTAAGGACCTTGTGTAAGGTCCTTAGTGCAAAACAATCAAATATTAGCGTTCCGCATAATCAGCAATGACTCTCTGGATTATAGAATTCAAAAGCCATCTTGGTAACGATTCGGATTTCCTCTTCTGTTATTTCATCCGAAAAGTATAACTTGCCATCATCGATTTTTAGTGAATGCTTAAAAACTTCGTCGTTTTCAATAAAATCTGGAATAATACGCGTAAATGTTGCAGCCGGATCTAGTTTTAGCGGCTTTGAACAAGTTGGTTTTCCTTCTTGCTTCCACAAAAATCTTTTGTGTTCAAGTTTGAGCCAATCAAACAGGAATATGCATATAACATTGTAGTCAACCTTCTCATATTGTTGTTTGACATTGAAAACACTGCTATCACCTGTAGATGTATATTTTATAAGCTTTTCTGATAAATTCATGATTGCCTCCTTACTTGTAGTTAATCTTAATGTGTACTAGAATCTCATCTTTATTTTTGAATTCGACCTTTTCGCCTTTTTTAATCTGATAATCATGTTCATGAACAAAAGCCTTGAATTCTCCTTGATGAGACCCTATCAACTTCTCGGCAACACCATTTACAAAATCCATCGCATGTGTTCCTTCGTGAACGAAGACACTATACCCGGTAATTGAGCTTTTTCTGATATATATGTTGCGTCCACGTTGAAAACCATTAATAGAACCTATGTCTGCGGATTTGCCGTAAGCCGCTTCGAATAATCGATCTCCCAGGATATTTACACCGATATTCTTATTTTCAATGTTCTCGGCTATCAAAGTTGACATATCAGTTACACCCATTAAGGCATCAATGATGTCTTGTTTGCGCACATTGATCTTGATAGCTGGAGTAGACCCAGAAGAAGGAAGAATCTTGAGCGCACTGCCCTTGGTAGCTCCAAAACCACCATGATAACCTGCACCCATTATACCACCCCCTTAAGCGATTCCATTGCTTTTCCGTAATCGCTTGTAAAGTGATAAATATCGATTCCAATGTCTTTATACTTTTGGAATATGGATTCAGGAACCGATCCATAGACAATTATTGCGACAGGCTGCAGTTTTTTTACAACAACATCTAGGCCCTTTGCAAAGATCACTCTATCTTCTATGAGTTTTAAAGTTCCATGTGAACCAACTGCTATTACAGACTTTTTCGGAAGACCATCACAACAACATTTATAGGTTCTATAATCACCATAACGAACATTAGGGATTACCTTAACACCTTTCATCTGGAGCCAGAACCCTATTGCTCTACTGCGGTATATATTCCAGAGCTGCATTACCAGGGGCATATCCCTGTAAAGACTAAAATCCGGAAGGATTACTCCATTGTATCGCTGAAGGATTGGAAGGTATTTCTTCGGGTTTCTCCACAAGCGTTCAAACAGGTAATCGTCTTCGTAGAAGTGAACCCAATAATTGAAATCCCTGCAAGAGATGCATTTTGAAAAAGCAATTAATCTATTGGGTATGTCATAACAAGCCTTAATAACAGGAAACTCAAAGAAACCTGCATATACGGCGCATGTAACCAAAAAAGCATTAAAAACATCTTTGCATCCCTTACGGATACTGTTTATCTTTGACATGTATTATGCCCTCCTTATTGGAAAAATTTGTGTTTTTTAAAATAGAAATCATAAAGATTCCTCCTTCAAAAAATTGAATTTTCCCTTGGGATGTGGCATAATAATTTTGCACATTTAGGATGCTTGCATCCCAAGGGATTACACCTTATAAACCATTTGGTTTACAGGGTGTTTTTCTTTGTAAAGCTGAATACAATCATAATTCACCACCTCCACGAATAAGCTCTCTATATATTTTTCTTTGATATTCGGCGGCTTTTTTTGATACGCCGCATTGTATTATCAACTCTTTCGGCGTTAAGTTTCCGACTTTAGGAAAAGGCATCATAAACTCTGCGGCAATACATTTTGCTTGCCATTCTGGATCACAGTATGCAGGTATATATTCATCTTCGGTGGTGCTATAGAATGAAAAAACGGCAACACATATTGGAATGAAATGGCCTACAACCTCATGAGCAATAGTCATTCTGTGCTGGCCGTTGCCGTTACAAGCTCCCTCGTAAACATGTTTCTTTATCTTTACAGTCCCGTATCCATTAACTATCTCAGTAACAGCATCTTTATTTGGCGGGAGCTCATTATCTTCTATGATCTCGAAATTATAGTTATCAAACATTCGAGGCATCATATGCTCCATGAATTCGACTATAGGGAAGTAGATTCTTTCATCTAATCCTGTGCTCTTACGGATTTGGAGCGCAAAATCACGCAATTCAACTCGTTTCTTTGGCTCCATCCTATAACGATTATCCATTCTCGCCGCCTCCATGCTGTCTCTTGCTTAGGAATTCAGTAAAGATACGAATGTCATCATCGTTCAAATTGTCAAAGGAACGAGCAAAAGCAATAGCAAGATCCTTTTTTTGAGATGTAGTATCCGCTATGTTTATCTCAACAGTGTCGTTGGACTCAAGAAGAGCCTTCTCAAACTCTTCAAGCTCGGATTCTGATAGCGTATAACACTTCAAAAGCTTATCTTTTACAGTATTAGGCATTTTCTTTTTTCCGTTCTCGATCGAAGAAAGGAAAGAAGAAGTAACCGAAAGCTTTTCAGCCATGTCCTTTAATATCTCATCTCTGTCCAATCTTAATCTCCTTAAGAATTTTCCTAATGTAGTAAGCATACTGAATCCTCCTTGGTTTGGCATAATTAAATGGTAGAACATGTTAGACAGCTTGTCAACCTATATTGGTTAATTTCTTAACCTCGCATGGTTTTGCCATCGGGCCGAGAAAAGAGTCTTTTCATAGACAAAAAAACAGGCTCCGGAAGTTACTCCGAAGCCATTATCTTAGTAAATTATATTGCGAAATGTCCGACTAATCACACAAGTTTATTTGCATGTGGATCAAGTATTGCCCCAGTCCTTCCACTCTCATTTTCTGCACAGGCAATGCAGGATCGTTCCGTCTTCCGGTCTGTATATTTTCCCCTTTTCGCAA
>JAIKXN010000167.1 GCA_024684055.1 Lachnospiraceae bacterium
CGATGTAAATCGGCTTGAAACGATTGCAGCCGTGACTTTCGATACCTCTGCGGTCGGATTCGAGAAGAACGTCAGCACAGATTGCGGCATCTTCTTTCGGAACTCCGTAGCCCGTAAAAGCATCAATAAGAAAGGAATTCATTAATTCCCATGAAACATAAGAACGATTATCCATATTTTTGTACCCCCGATAATATAATTTTACCTGTTAATATTTTTCAGTCAACCCGATTTGTCAGATGTTTTCATTCGCGTAATGAACCAAAAACAATTTGAAAAAATATGCATCTGATGGTAATATAAAAGGGATAAATAAGGGCAAACTTTTTGAAAGAAAAGGACGCAAAGTTGTAAGCCTAAAGAGTAAATCCATGGTGGTTTGACTGCGATCAGATAAGAAAAATTTATTTCTTGTTTGGTTGCTTTTTATTTTTTACGGTCCTTTATTAGTAAAAAGAATATATACCGGAAGGTTTATCGGGGAGGATAAATAATGAAAGTAAAAATTAAAAGAAATCTGATTAGCATTCTGTCGGCATTAATGTTTATTGCATTGGTGTCTTTTTTTGGAATGCCTTTGCCGGCGAAAGCCGAGACTACAGTACATACGGCACATACAGGCACGGATACTGACGGTTCAAAGCATGAAGGCTGGACGCCTATTGGTACTGCGCAAGATTTATATAATCTTGCGGAAACCGGTGGTAAAGGATATCTGACCAAGAATATTGCAATTGAAACGATGGATATAAGAGGGAATAAAGAAGTTAATCTTTGTTTAAACGGTTACAGTCTGGAAGGCGGTCTGGATGGCAATATTTGCACAATTGAGGTGAAAGAAGGGGCTGAATTAAATCTGTATGATGAAAGCAAGAACACAGGAGAGATAACAAATAATAATGAAGATTGCAGTTTAATATATCTGGTAGAAGACAGTGAGGTTACCATGAACGGCGGAACTGTCGGTAACAGCAACGGAGGGAGTGTAGAAATATGTGATGGATCTTTTACACTGAATGACGGAAACGTCGGTGGGAATTCGGGATTATCCAGTGACGGTGTAAGGATTATTAGCGGTAATTTTACTATGAACGGAGGAAATATTACAAATAATACTACTTACGGCGGAGTATGTGTTAATGGCGGAACTTTTACCATGAATGGCGGGGCAATAACTGATAATGCTGCAAACTATGGCGGCGGAGTATATGTTGATGGCGGAACTTTTACCATGAATGGCGGGGCAATAACAGATAATGATGCTACAGAAAGTGGCGGCGGAGTATGTGTTAGTGGCGGAACATTTACAATAAATGCCGGAAGTATTGGTAATAATACTGCTTTTAATGGCGGAGGAGTACGTATTAATCACGGAACTTTTACAATCAGTGGCGGAGAAATCCGGGAAAATACTGCATACGATGGTGGCGGAGTATATGTTTCAGGGGATGGGATATGTAAAACTTATGCCGGAAGCATTGGTAATAATACTGCTTACCAGGGTGGCGGAGTATATGTTGAGGATGGAACTTTTACAATCAGTGGCGGAGAAATCCGGGAAAATACTGCATACGATGGTGGCGGAGTATATAGTCTTGGGACATTAACTATTAATGCCGGACAAATTAGTGATAATATTGCTACCTTTTGTGGCGGAGGAGTAGATGCTGAAGCGGGTATAACAATGAATGGTGGAAAAATATCCGGAAATAAAGCCGAAGTCGGCGGAGGAATATCCGGAAGTATCGCTATGAAAGGCGGAACCATATCAGATAATACCGCTGAAGATACCGGGGGTGGTCTGTACATCTTTGAGGATTTCTCTATAGAAGGCGGTACGATTGAGAAAAATAAAGCAAAAATCGGGGATGGTTTATATGTTAGAAAGGATGGTTCAATTACAGGCGGAACCATAACCGATAAAATAGAAAAATGGGATGGTTGTTTTTCCATAACGTATGATCCCAATAAAGGAACCGGAAATACTGCAATTCAATTTTACGACGGTAGTATAAGTGATAAAGTCGCACTTTTGAAAAACAAATTTGCGCGTAACGGATTTTCTTTTGCTGATTGGAACACTAAGGAAGACGGAAGCGGAACTTCATATGACAAAGAAGCCGGCAGGGATACCGGGGATATCGTACTGTATGCACAGTGGATTCCGAAAAGCTTTACCGTTAAGTTTAACGCAAACGGCGGAAGCGGTACAATGACGAGTCAGACGAGGAAGAAAAATGATAACAAGGAACTTCCCGAGAATACATTTTCTTATGCCGGCTATATCTTTAAAGGCTGGAATACAAAAGCTGACGGAAGCGGTACTTTCTATTCGGATAAAACAAATGAAAATATTGAGATATTAAACAAGAAGACAATAACTCTTTATGCTCAGTGGGAGGCGAAGACGGATATACCGTATAGGGTTGAACACTACAAACAGAAACTCGACGGAACATATAATAAAAAAGCAAGCGAGACAGAATCGTTTACCGGTACAACCGGCACAAGCGTAACACCTGAAGTTAAGACATACAAAGGCTTCAGCTCGCCGGTAACCAAAAGCGTTAAGATTAAAGGAAGCGGAACTACAGTAGTAAAATATTATTATGAGAGAAACTCATATACTCTTACATGGGATTTCGCAGGCGGTACTGCTGAAGGAACATATACATCGGGAAGCGTAAAATACGGTGATGCGATAACTGCACCCGTACCCACCAGAGAAGGATATACTTTCAACGGATGGAAAACTGCAGTTCCCGAGAAGATGCCTGCCAAGAATCTTACGATCAAGGCACTTTGGACGGCAAATATTTCAAAGGTAACTGTCGAACACTATAGACAGAAAGTCGACGGATCATATCCCGCAGCAGCTAATGATACGGAAGTAATTGAGGGAAAAGTAAATTCCAGGGTAACACCTTCAGTAAAGATGTATAAGGGATTTACTGCACCGGCAACAAAGACCGTAAAGATCAAAGCAGATGGTTCAGTTGTTGTTAAATACAATTACACAAGAAACAGCTACAAACTTACATGGGACTTTGCCGGCGGTTCAGCCAAGGGAAGTTATACCAAGGGCAACGTAAAGTATGGTGCAAAAATCACAGCCCCTGTTCCCACAAAAGACGGCTATGCATTCACAGGCTGGGATAAGACAGTTCCCGCCAAAATGCCTGCCAGCGATGTGACATATAAGGCAAAATGGAGGAAGCTTACTAACGAAGAACAGGTAAGAAACTTCGTTTCAAGATTTTACACGATCATTCTTGACAGACCTGCTGAAGCAGCCGGACTTAACGACTGGACGAACAGACTGATCACTAAAACGGCAACAGGTTCGGATGTAGCTGCAGGCTTCATTAACAGTGGTGAATTCCAAAAGAAGAAAATGACTGACGAAGAATATGTAACAAAGTTATATCGTGCATTCTTTGACAGAGAGCCCGATAAGGCAGGCTATGACGGCTGGCTTAAGGAGTTAAAGAACGGCAAGAGCAGAGACTTTGTACTCAGAGGCTTTATTAATTCGGCAGAATTCAATACACTTTGCAAGAAGTACGGAATCAATGCCGGAAGATACTAGGGG
>JAIKXN010000176.1 GCA_024684055.1 Lachnospiraceae bacterium
GGATGGAAGATAAGAAGACTGAAGAACTAGAAAAGCAATACGTAAAGCTTCTAATATAAATATTTTTACAAAAAGTGCGAAAGTTGTAAAATTTGCGGTTAAAATCATCAATATTTATGCAAATCTTGCCAAAGTTGTAAAAATCTGAGTCTTTTGAATATCCAAAGTTTCCTTTATCGAAGATTATGCTAGTGGGTTAGTTGTGGGTTAGTTGAACCAGGAAATAACCGTAAATGAACCGTACTAATCAGTAAAATGGATTAGTATTTCTTATCCCGGAACATTGAACTGAATCGTCCTCAGATAGGCTGAAATGCCCTAAAATACAAGAAAAAAGGACTTCAGCAATACTGAAGTCCTAAGCAGCGCTACAAGGATTCGAACCTTGAAATGACGGAGTCAGAGTCCATAGACAAATCTTTTTCAAAGCCTTGCAAACAGTGAATTCTGTAAATCACATTTTTTAAGAATTACCTATGAAGTTACCTATCATTATAAGGATTTATTGTAAGCCAATAATCTCCTTTCACACTTCTTTCAGGCCATTGTTTCTATAGCAATATCAATCGAGAATGTAGTATAATTAATAAATAAAACATTTTTATTGCAAGTGTTTGGTTGGAGATATTTGTTTTTATGACGAAAGAATATATGCAAAAACTTCTCGATTCGGGAGAGGGTTTTACAATTGAATATAAGAAAAATGAAAGCAAGCTTAGCTCCGATGTTTTCGAGACGGTAAGTTCTTTTAGTAACCGTTATGGTGGTCATATTCTTCTTGGTGTTATTGAGATTGAAAAAGATGGTCGAAAAATTGGAAAAGTATCAGGGGTAGATAAAGATAGAGTTTACGATATGAAAAGGGATTTTGTTAATATCCTTAATAATCCCACTAAGTTTAATCCAACTTTATATCTTGAATTAGAGGAATTCGATTATGACGGATTAACGGTTCTTTGGACTTATGTTCCTCCCATGTCCCAAGTTTGTTATTGTGATAGAAAAGTTTATGACAGAAATAACGAATCTGATCAGGATATTACTAACAAGAATGACCGAATAGCCGAAATAATCACTCGCAAATCCTCTGATTACAGAGAACAAACAATTCTTCCTTACGCAAAAGAAACACATTTGAAAATGGAATTAATGGATTACGTTCGCAAACTTGTAATTGGAAGAAACAAAGAGCATCCTTGGAGAAATATGGATGATATGGAAATTATGAGAAGCGCCGGTTTATATGTCGAAAATATTGCTACCGGAGAAAGCGGTTTTAATTTGGCAGCTATTCTTTTGTTTGGGAAACCCGAAGTAATTAAGACCTGTGTTCCCGGATATAAAACCGATGCGATATATCGTGTAGAAAATACTGATCGTTACGATGACAGAGATATTATTGAAGATAACTTGATTGAAGCATATGACAAGCTGATGGCTTTTTGTATGAAACATATGGATAACCGTTTTGTGCTGGATAAAGATATAAGTGTCGATGCTAGGGAACTTATTGCGCGTGAAGTAATAAGCAACATATTAATCCATCGGGATTATTCGAATGCTTTCCCTGCAAAATTAATAATTGAAAATGACGTTCTTAGAACAGAAAATTGGAGTAAATCACGGTTTAACGGACCCCTTAGCATAGATACATTTTCTCCGTATCCCAAGAACCCTTTATTAGCCAGCTTTTTTGTAAATATAGGTAGAGCAGATACCCTCGGTTCAGGAATGAGAAATCTTTACAAATATACGAGGTTATATTCAAATTCTGATCCGATGTTGTCCGAGGGAGACATATTCGAAATACGAATTCCGTTAAAAAAGTCGGACATTAATCTCCAAAAGTCGGACATTGAAAGCAAAAAGTCGGGCATTAGTCTCCAAAAGTCGGACATTGAAAACGAAAAACTATCAGAAGAATATCTAATGCAAAAATGCAAACAATATTCGTATAATATTACTGTTCTTAATAATATGAGAGCATTGTATGCTTCAATAAATACAAATCAGATATTTGGAGCTTCAGATATTGAGAGAATACTGGGGTGTGCCAGATCTACTGCTTCTGATATTATTAAAAGAATGCGAGATATGAATGTTGTTGTATCCGTATCAAATCACGGAAAAGGCAAATATCGTTTGATAAACAAAAATGAAATATTATAATTCATAATGCAAATAGGTCTGTGAAAAACGGACCTATTTGTTTCTTGTGTAAGGCAAAAGGATATCAATTATGAAAAACGAAAAAGAAAAAGGAAGAATCCTCGCGTACATTGTAATGGGTATTTATCTATTACTTCTTTGTTGGCTGATTCTTTTCAAATTGGCGGATAATATTAATAAGATTCCTTCCATGAGAGGAATTAATTTAATACCGTTTTATTATGATCAATTAGCAAGAACTCAATTTCATTTAAGAGAAGTTTTATATAACATAGTTGTTTTTGTTCCTGCTGGATTTTATTTCACTTTTCTCGGAAAGAAAAAGGTCGTTTTCGGTATTGCTTTTAGTGCATTATTGAGTTTATGTTTTGAAATATTGCAATGGATATTCGCACTTGGAGCGAGTGATATAACCGATTTGATTACTAATACTGCTGGTGGAATAATAGGTTCGGTAGTATTCTTTATAACCAATAAATTATTTAAAGGGCATGAAATTCTAATTGTTAGTATCATAGGCGCAATAATAGAAGCGTTATTACTTGGTTTACTTATTGTTTTGTTTGTTTCTAACATAAAATAAACAATGATAGTTACAATCGCGGGTTAATGATTTCCTGGTTAAATAATCCCCTTGAGATTTTTGACTCAAGGGGATTTATTCTTTAAGAAACTAAACTGCTATATTCTTTTTACGGTAATACTTTGTATGATACGAAAATGTACCTGAGCTTGTCGTCCAACCAAATTCTCTCATAACTGCCACCGATTTTGTCCACCTCGCAAGTTAGCGACTATATCATTCTT
>JAIKXN010000192.1 GCA_024684055.1 Lachnospiraceae bacterium
ACTCCCATGAAGTCAACCGCGGTCTTTCCGCCGACCGAAGAATCAACCTGTGAAAGAGATGTAGTGGGGATATTGTAAAAATCAATTCCTCTCATGAAACATGAAGCCGCAAATCCCGCAAGATCTCCGACTACTCCGCCGCCGAGTGCAACCACGCAGTCTTTTCTCGAAAAACCTTTTTCAAGAAGGTCCTGTTCAATCTTTGCGAAGTTGTCGAGGTTTTTGCTTTCCTCACCGTGTTTAAGAATATGCACATAAGCTTCCTTGCACTGAGGAACAAGCTTCCCGGCATATTCAGCCGGAACGCCGTCATCGGTAACTATCATAACTTTTCTGTCGAGATTGAATTCATCTTTTGCTTTGCTTAAAATGCCTCTCTCTATCAAAATTTCATATCCGTTAATCGGAAGTTTAACATCTACTTTCATAATTCTGTCTCCGTTTCCAGGGATCTGTCACCTTTGGTCAGATTATATTTCTTCAAAGTTCTTTTATATGTTTTTTCTCTTCAAGGCTCTATTCGCCTTTCATCAGATTTATCTTCAAAGTTCTTTTTGGATTATATTTTCTCTTCAGGTTTGTAAGTACCGATAACCTTGAACATATCGCATTCTTTTTCAAGGTCCTTAAGCATTCTTTCGCCTTCTTCGGATGCTATTTTTCCTTCTACTTCGGTGTAGAAATAGTAGTGCCAGTTTTCGTTTTTAACGGGGCGGCTTCTTATAACTCTCATGTTGTAGCCATGGTTACCGAGAATTGCGATTGCACGTGCAAGCGAACCCGCTTCGTTTTTAACCGTGAACATAAGGATGAAAGTGCTGAATGCATCGTTGTTTTTCATCACTTCGCGGTTCCTTGAAAATACCGCGAATCTTGTGGTGTTCTGGGCACTTTCGTTTATATCGTAATCGAGAATTGTCAGACCGTAAAGCTTTGCGGCTTCCTTGCTGGCAATTGCTCCTAAAGAAACATCGTTTTTCTCTGCTATTTCTCTTGCCGCTATTGCAGTATTCTCCGCCGTCTGTGTCTTAAGTCCGTGTCTTTTGATATATTCGGCGCACTGATCGAGTGCCTGGGGATGACTTATTACGTTCGTGATGCTCTCAAGCGTTGCATCTTTTACTCCGAGAAGGCACTGCGAAACACCGAGTTCGTATACACCGTTTACAAACAAATCACCTTTAAACATAAGGTCCGTAACGGCTCCGACTTCACCCGCGTAACTGTTTTCAATCGGAAGAACCGCGAAATCACATTCACCCATGCAAACGGCATTGTATGCTTCGGAAAAGCTTCCGTATGAAATTCTTGTGGCATCGGGAAGGATTCTCTCTGCGGATATGCTTGCGAATGAACCTTCGATTCCGCTGTATGCCACCTTAACACCTTCAAGTAATTTATGCTGATAACTCTTGGAAATATCAAGAACAGACTCAAAGAATTCCTTGTAGTAAACTTCGAATTCTCTGTTTTTAAGATTATTAATATTTTTTGCGATAAGAACCTTTTCTCTTTCTTTATCCAGAATCGGAAGTCCGTGTTCCTTCTTGTACGCGGCCACCTGTGCGCTCTTTTGCATTCTCTGCTCGAACAGATCACACATCTGCGAATCAATTTTTTCAATTTCGGCTCTGATTTCATCCATCTGTGACATGGGAAAACTCCTTTTTAGTTACATTTAAATGATACGGATTGCTACGCGGCTTTGCCGCTCCCGCTATCCTGCAAAAACTCACAATCCGGAGTTTCACTCCTGCTTGCTCGTTATTGTTAAGAATCCGAATTCTTTGAAATGCTTTCATGCAGGCATGATGTATTTCCCGACTTCTGATTCTTCTATCATTAAAAATGGGCTTGCACCGCCCGAATAAGAACAGTGCAAACCCATTATCTCATATTTAGTCAGCATCTATACTTTATTCGGCACTATTACGCTTGTGTGTAAAAAAGTAAAAGGCAAAAAGGCTTACAAAATAGTATGCCTGAATAAAGTAATAAAACACATTGTTCATTTTGGAATTCATACCGATTGTGTTCATTGTAAAATCTCCAAATACGCTACTATAATAATGCGAGACGGTCCGTTTAGTCAATACTTTTTTCCAATAGCGTATGATCGGCGCCATTCCCAGATGATACAAGTCTTCGAAGACGGATTGTTATTCGGCTTCTTTTTCTTCGCTGACACCCTGTTTATTTCGCTTAAGTGAAAGTTTGGATTTGAATATCTTCGAAATCTTAGCCTTTCCTTCGGCTGTTTCGATTTCCTTGATATTCATCTCGCCCTTTGCAACCATAAGCATTATTGCAATATATGCTTCGCCCAAAGCTGCGGTAAGCGCTGCTGCCACACTTGCGGAAATAACACCGCCCGTGATGGTTCCGACACCGGGAATCAGTTTAAGAAGACCGGATACAACGGTTTTTCCCATTACGGTGGTTCCTATCGTACCTATCGTGGCAGAAAGGAGCGCCGTTATAGTGGCCTTTTCAATGGGAATACCGAAGACGCCAGTGATCGATGCGATCATTCCTATCTGTTCAGGTACCAGAACTGCTGCATCCGTAAACGGAATGGGTATCGCACCGGTTGCAGCCGCTGCGGCTGCTGCCGTGGCAACGATCGCATTGGCTCTTCTCTTTTTCATCTTAAGATTAGCCTTCTGCACTGCCGCGAGTGTATTTCTCAAAGCTTCGGGAATAACGTTATGTACGATATCGATAAGCGTATCTTTTCCGTAAGCCTTAACAACATATTCGTCATCAATTTCATAATCCTGGGCGAGAACGGGAATGATCTGAACCACGTTCAGGTTTTCTTTTTCGATCTCCGCCATCAGCTCTTTTGCTTCTTTTTTCGAATATGCCTGTGTAAGCACGATAATTACGGGAACGCATAATGTGCTTGTTTCATCTATAAACTTCTTGATGAATTCAATCTCTGCCTCTTCGAATCTGTGTGAAGGAGCGCTGACGCAATACCAGATACAGTGAATCGATTCTTCGATTCCCCTCATTGCACCCCTTGTAAGTACTTCCTTGGATTCTTTTAAAAGTTCTTCGATCGCATTGTCGCCGCCAAGTTCCAGCCCAGGAGTATCATAGATTGCCAGAGGGAAACCTTCGAGCTCATACTTTCTTATCTGCTGCGTTACGGGCTTGCCGACACCGGTCTGCGCAAGATTTCTGCTGAATACCTGATTGATAAGCGTACTTTTTCCGGCACCCGTTTTTCCCATTACCATAATGTTGAGCCTGGTCATATTCTTTTGAACATTTTTGATCGCTGCCATTATTTTCTCCGCTACATCATCTGTCTGTAAACCATCCATCACCACGTTTCTCCCTCCTATTTGCTTTTCTTAACAATTCTCGGTCCGTAGTTCTTATCGAATTTTACGTTTACCTTCGGTTTCTGTTTTTTATAAATAAACGAAGAAATATAATCGATCAGTCTTGGTGCGAATATGATCGAAAGCCCCGTTACGATTATTGTAATAACAATATAAAACACTGCACTGCTATAGTTTTTTTCTTCCATCCCGTAACCTCCTTATAGTCTGTGCCTGAAACAATCTGCCCTAAGTTAAATTCTAACATTTTTATCTGCAGGTGTGAACCTTTTTCTTTTACCAGTCGCTGCCCCAATCGGTGCTTCCGGAATCCCAGCTGCTGCCTGAATCCCAATCATAACTGCTGTCCGAACTGCTGCTGTTGCTTGAAGATTCCTGTCTTGCTTTCTCTTCGGCCAGCTGTGACTGATACAGCTTGTAATCATCGGTTGTCTCAAAGTCCGTAATCTGTGTCTCGGAATCCCATGTCGGTGTATACCAGAAATCCTGTGCTACGGCCTGATGCTGCAGTTCGGGCGGAATTTCCTCATACCATACCGGATCCCAGTCATCATTATCGTCATTGTATACATACCATCCCGCATCCTGCTCGGGTTTCATGTGATAGTATGTATTATCGTCGTATGAGTAGTATCCCTTGTCTATCGTAAAATTAAAGTTTGCGTCGCTGCAGAATACACTGTCCTCAAAATCATATCCGCCGTATTCAGCGCTGTATTTTTCGGATAAGAAATAATTCTTGGCTTTGCGGTGGCTGTTGAATTTACTCGGGAAATTTGCCGCCCTGTTCCAGTCGCCGTTTACATATTCAGCCCAGTCATTGTCTCCGAAGCCGTAATGATAATAGAGTTTGCCGCTGTACATTGCCTCATCGTTGCACATGTAATAGCCCTTTGCCGAAGGCTGAAATGCAAAGAAACAGAAAACATAAAACAACGTCGGAGCAACTGTGGTGAAAATCATAAAGCCTATTATAATCCCCAGGAACTTACCCAGAGACCATCTTCCCGAACCGACAGTCTGTCTGTTTCCTGAAGATGTCTGATTATTCTGTAAATTTCTGCTTTTCTGCTGAAGAATTTCCTGTTTTAATCTGGTGTGAAGTTCATTAACAGCGTAAGCCTCATCGGTACCTTCATATCTTACCGCTCTGGTTCCGTCATCTTTGTTTTTGTATACGATAAAATTACCGCTTATTTCATCCTTGTAAATACCAAATGCCCGCGGTTTTTTATAATCGATTCCTATAAAAAATCTTGTTGTCTCATACGGAGGAAGCCCCTTTGATTCGTACCATTCCTTCAGCCCTTCAATTGTAGTCGGCTGATCGGGTGTACTTCTTCTGACGTTTTGATTGGGTGCTCCGCAGTTGGGGCATTTTTCATATGTGTCATCAAACATACTTCTGCAGTATTCGCACTGGATTTTCATTTTTCTCCTCCTCTTAGTATATTTTTTTGAGTTTAATGAATTTCCGTTTTCACGAGATTGTCATTCAAATCATAAACAAGCTTCAGCGAAAAGAATTCCCTGTTCTCATCCAGCAGTCTGAAGAAAACCTTGTCGCCTTCCCAGATTGGGAGATTCTGTACTTCATCAATCGGAATCCATACGAGTTCGCCTTCGTCGCATTCGATTAAGTCGCCCTCAAATTTATCGGATGTGTAAAGATGCATGTACTCAACGACATCTTCTCCGTAAACAAATGTAACGATTCCCCTTGCCCTGTAATCAAGAAGCGTAAGGCCCGTTTCTTCCATCACTTCACGAATAAGGCATTCGTCGGGGCTTTCGCCGTATTCGAAATGTCCTCCGACTCCTATCCATTTGTCTTTGTTAATATCCTTTTCTTTTTTGACTCTGTGCATCATCAGATACTTCCCGTCTTTTACGAGGTAGCAGAGAGTCGTAAGTTCAGATGTTTTCATACTTTTAACCCTTTTTCTTCAATATAATTGTAACCAAATATCATTATAGCTAAAATATCCCGCTTCGCAAATTATGAGAGTTTATTTTTCCATTATTCTTTTTTTATTCGCTGATGTTTCCGCACTGTATAAATCTTCTACAACTTGCTTTCAAAGCAGCATTGTTCTTCGGCAGCTTCATCTCTCCTACAATATGTTTCCGGGGCAGCATTGTTCCCCTGCAGCTTCATTTCTTTGCAAAATGCTTCCGGCGATAATTTGAATTCGATTAGCGCTATCCTAATTTGTTCCCAAAATACCCGCCAAATGATATAATTATTTCGTTTTCAGGCAGGAGAAAAGATGGAATATTATTCGTTAAACCGGTATCTCAGGGATACTTTCGGCACAAAAGTTTATAAGCTGGCTCTTAATGCGGGATTTACCTGTCCAAACAGGGACGGAACCCTCGATACGAGGGGCTGTATTTTCTGCTCGGGCAACGGGTCGGGGGATTTCAGCGAATCACCTCTTCTTTCCGTTACCGAACAGATTGAAGAGGGTAAAAAAAGAGTCGCTTCAAAAATCGGCGAAAACGGAAAATACATTGCATATTTTCAGGCTTTCACAAACACTTATGCACCTGTCGAAACGCTCAGAAAACTTTTTATGGAAGCGATTAATCATCCCGACATTACAGCTTTGTCTGTTGCCACAAGGCCTGACTGTCTCGGAGAAGACGTTCTTAATCTTCTGGATGAACTGAATCACATTAAGCCTGTCTGGGTTGAACTCGGCCTTCAGACGATACACGAAAAAACCGCCGAATACATAAGGCGCTGCTACCCGCTTTCCGTCTACGACAAAGCCGTAAAAGATTTAAAAGAACGAAACATTACGGTCATCGTGCACGTTATACTCGGGCTTCCCTTCGAGACAAAAGATGAAATGCTCGAGACTGTTGATTATGCGTGCAAAAGCGGCATAGACGGAATAAAACTTCAGCTTCTTCACGTGCTGGAAGGAACGGACCTTGCGAAAGATTTTAAGGAAGGGAAGTTTAAATGCCTCGAACGTGACGAATACGTCAGCCTCGTTGTAGAGTGTCTAAAGATCATTCCGCAAAATGTCGTCATTCACCGTATGACAGGTGACGGTGACAAAAAAATACTCCTTGCCCCCGAATGGAGCAAGGAGAAAAAAACTGTTTTAAATGCTCTGACAAAAGCAATCCGGGAAGCCTGACATTCTCATATGGCAGACATTTTATCGGAAATCCCGATTCCGATTTACCGGCTCAATCTCATTCAAATACTGCTTCCGGTTTCCTGTTCTGTAAAAGATACCTGCATTTCAGGTTCTTACTCTTTTTCAGAACCCGTTCCAGGTACGTTGGTTGTTTTGATTCCCTCTATTATTTCGGTTATCTTTTTGTTCACGGATCTTATATTCGTGATCGCACACTGGTCTCCGGTAAGTGCCATGTAAATCTCGGGGAATTCATCCTGTATTGTTATCACACTCTTTATCGAAATACCGCAGTTCTCGGTAATAACAGTGATCTTGTTGCCTTTTCTTCTGAAGAGGACTTCAACATCCATACCCTTTTTGTTGATTTCCTTCCATGCATCCCAGCCCTCGAAATCTTCACTCTTGTCTATTCTGGTCTTGCTTTCAACACCCTCATGGGTATCCCATGCCTCACCGTCGATCCTTATAAGAGCAAACTGGCTGAAATCTTTTCCGTTAACAAGTGCATCTTTTGAATAGAAAAGTTCGATATACGCAGTATGCCAGATAAGTCTCGCTGTAGGAAGACTCATCGTATGGAATGTTACTTTCATACCGTCTTTTATGGCGATACCTTGCGAAGCATCAAGGCACCAGCCGTTGATCTGGACATTGGGTACGTCGCCTTCGGGACCGTCAATATATGTAATCTCTTCAGCAATACGGGGAATTGCGTTTTCGTCTATTTCTTCTTCGGAATTGTCTATCGAAATATTGCTTATCGTACAATGCTCGCCCGTCAGTCCGATATATGCAAATCTGGCGCTGTCGGGAAGAGCTATGATATGCGTGTAAACTTCAAATTCATTCGAAACGGTTAGCATGACATGGTCTTTGAATTTGCATGCCTCTACCTCGTAAATGATACCTTTTTCGGATAATTCCGGAGAATCGGTTTTTTCTTTGATAACAGTCTTTTCGGTCCGGATTTTTCTTGCCTCCAGGCACTCGGTCTCACCGTCAAAACGAATCCTGCAGTATTCGACATAAAGCATTTCCGCTTTCTTTTCATCGAAATGCGTTCTGCCATCAAGTGCATCGAAAACAATAAGCGAAGGAATACATTCTTTTCTTAAATAATTCCTGTCGGTTGTGCTTAAGAAACGTATTTTAATCTTTTTGGGTGTGACATGAATTCCCTCGGAAATACCCGAACAGAGCTCATCGAATTTAAGCTGTGACTTGCCCGACAATTCCTTAACTTCATCTCTTTCCTTGAGTTCATATTCAGAATCAAGATCGAGAATATGAATCATGATCTTTGCATATTTCGGGTCAAACTGGGTTCCTGTACCCTTGACTATTTCTTCCCTTACCTTATCCTGCGGGATAGTCTGTCTGTAACTTCTTTTTGAAGTCATAGCATCATAAGCATCCGCAACAGCAATGATTCTGGCTATATCGGGAATATCCTCGCCTTTAAGGCCTTCGGGGTATCCTCTTCCGTCATATCTTTCATGATGATAATGTGCTCCGATACTTAAGTAGGGAGATTTGGTGATTCCCGACAAAATCTGTTCACCGATCGAAGGATGCTTCTTTATCTCCGCATATTCTTCATCCGTAAGTTTTCCGTCCTTGTTGATAATACTGCTCGGGATACCTATTTTTCCAACATCATGCAGAAGTCCCGCAAAATAAACCTCGTCGCATTCCGCCTGTGTTTTCCCTGCAAGTTCGGCAATTTTCCTCGAGTATTCGGCAACTCTGGTCGAATGACCATGAGTGTATTTGTCTTTTGCATCGATTGCGGTTGCAAGCGCTTGTGTCGTCTGTTCAAAAAGAACCTGAATATCTTTCTGTTCCTTTTTCAAAAATTCGATTTCAATGTTCTTCGCTCTTTCTACCGAAGAACTCAGATCGAGAATGGCGAAAATAAAGAGAAGAACAACCATTCCTACCATCGTGATACTTGTCAGAGAAAGACCGTAAGCAAAAATCTGAACCAGCGAACCCGCAAGAGGGATAACAGTAAAAAGAAGCAGCGACATTCTTACGCCTCTGATCAGTCTGTCGTAATACTGGATAATTACCGAAAGCTGGATCAGGAGGATGGCAAAAGGAATAACATAGCATACAATAAATCCCGGAGCCCTCTGATAACGGTTATATTCGTCAAAAGTATAATAAAATCCCGTGAACTGTGAAATAATAATAAGAATTTCGCCTAATATGGAAAGGACGTTTACCGCATGAAGTCTTACGGGGATCCGCCTTACTTCACCCTCGTTTTTGAAAAGATCCATGAGATAATGATTAAATGAAAAGATAACAAAGAGTGTCAGGAAGAAAACCATGAAATTGCTTATCCTGACCATTTTATAACCGGTCATCGAAATGTCGCCCCGGTATGCATATGCGTATCGCTCAAAAATAAGAAGCATACAAGCGCTTATTTCCAGTGCCATCAAAGATATCTTTCTTTTGAAAGAAAGTACTTTAATGAAACATACGAATATCGCAAGCATGCCGCATATTCCGCTAAGCATCAGCATCAGATTCAGTTGATGATCGACCAAAAACTCCAATATCATTCTTCGAATTCCCCATTCTCAAATATGATATGTTCAAAAACATTTACCCTATTTTAAGGGTATGGTATAATCTTTATATGTAATTCATTAATGTATTGGAAAGGAGAAACAATTATGGATAAGTATGTATGTCCCTGTGGTTACGAATATGATCCCGAAGTAGGCGATCCCGATGGCGGAATCGCTCCCGGAACGGCTTTTGAAGACATTCCCGATGACTGGGTTTGCCCCGTATGCGGTATCGGAAAAGATGCTTTTGAAAAAGCATAAACCATAAAGACTGTTTAAAAATCCAATCCCTCTTCGCAATGCGAAGGGGGATTTATTTCTCACATCATTTATTCTGAATATTTTTTCCGGTCAATTTTTTAGTATTAATCCCTGTAAATAAATCAAATCCGATTCGTTTTATTTATTCCACTTCTTTTCCATTGTTTCTTTGAGATAGTTCCAGAAAGAAGCCTTATCCACGGAATCTGTTCTCTTGTTGGCAATAAGATAATACTGAATACGTTTGCCTTTGTTGGGTCCCGATAAAATATTGTTGCGCAGATCAAACTTTTCCGCTTTATCTTTGCCTCTCGGGTTTGCCTTGGTCCATGCTCCGTCATAATAGTAATAGGGAACCGAATCTTTTTCTTTCATATAGACGGCATAATAAACCGTATATTTATCATGTAAGGGTAAAAGCTTATCCTCAGCATCGGAATATTTGTTATGATTGCTTCCGACCGCGATCATAAATATATACGGGGCGTTATCGCCTGTTCTGTCTGCGGTTGTGAGAACTCTTTTTGCAAAATCGGTGGTGGTAACGTCAACGTCGCCGTTGTCATCTGTAACGATATTGTTTCCGCTTGCTATGATCGGTTTATCCCACACAAGTTTATCACCCTGTGTGCCGTACACCTGAACAAGTTCGGCCTGTGCAGCCATAAGAAGATTTCTTGCATCAAGAATATCCTGCTTCTCTCTTGCTCTGTCAATATATCCTAAAAGAGCCGGTATTAAAATAGCGGCAAGAATGGCAAGAATTACAAGTACAACTATCAGTTCAACCAGAGTAAAACCTTTGTTTTGTTTTTCCCCAGAGTTAATTCTTTTCAAAAATAGAATATCCTTTCAAAAACATTTTGGAAATACGCAGTCTGCCTTTTTCATCAGCAAAAATACGCTACAAATATTATATCGGCATTCACAGCCATATACTCAACAATATTTTACCACAAAAAACTCATTTTTTCATAAAATATGTCAATCATTTCCATTCTTATTTCCCAATCCTTAAGAGACTTTTTCATAAAAATTTTTTCCTGAAAATTATTTATCTTAACGGATCATTTACGGAATATTTATTACAGACAATATGATCATAAAGTAATACACTGTCATTCTTCCCCAAATCAAAAATCCGCAGACCTGAGTCTGCGGATTTGAAAATCGTATTATAAATTATTACGGTGTTGTTGTTGCTTCAAGAATCTTATATGCAGTATAGCCGCTGGGGTCAGGAGCTGATGTAACTGACATCCATGAAGAACCGTCAAAGTAAAGAGTTACACCGTTTTCTACATAAACAGCATATTTAACCGTATATGCAGCATGATTATCAGAAACTGCCGATGAAACATCTGCAGCCTTTTCATCCTTCTTGCAGTATGCGGTAAATGAAGTTGCTGTAGCTACATCTGCGGTGTTAACAACAGTAGTCTTGCGGTTGTTGATCTCAGCAGGTTTCTTTCCTTCACCGTAAATAGATGAGAATTCAGCCTGAGTTGCGGTTAAGAATGACTTTGCGTTAAGTACATACTGTTTTTCTCTTGCTCTGTCAATGTATCCCAAAAGTGCAGGTACAAGGATTGCAGCCAAAATTGCAAGAATTACGAGAACTACGATAAGTTCTACAAGTGTAAAACCTTTGTTGTTTTTTGAGTTAGTCTTTTTCATGATTAAACTCCTCCTTAAGCGATAAATATTTTCATTTTTATATTTTTTATTTTTTTCTCATTATAGAGAAGCAAACTTCTTTCGGTGTTAAGACGCTCACCTCTCTGTAATTATTATATCGTTGATTTTTCGTTTCAATTTAGAAAAATCTGCAAATTTTTTGATTAAAATTTCAAATTAAATTTTCTGTCTTACTTTTGTCTTACAGGTTTTAATCGTAATAAGCGACCTTTGTAAGTTCTTCAACAGTGGTTACTCCCTGCTCGACAAGTTCGAGTGCGCTTTCCTTTAACGTAAGCATTCCGAGATTGCTTCTTCCGTAATCTTTAATGTCTTCACTCGTTCTGTTTTCCGCGATCATTCTTCTTACGTTCTTGTCGATAGGCAGGATCTCATGGATCGAAATCCTTCCTCTGTATCCTGTTCCGTTACACTTCGAACATCCGACCTTGTGACAGACATGGGATACAGGTCTTCCGATGATCCTTAATTCCTCTTCGGTGGGCACGCCCCACTCGGCACAGTCGGGACAGACTTTTCTGACAAGTCGCTGGGCGATGATACCTACGAGCGAGTTGGCAAGCATGAACGGCTCGATACCCATATCGAGAAGTCTTGTAACAGATGAAGATGCGTCGTTGGTATGCAATGTGGAAAGAACAAGGTGACCTGTAATAGCCGCACGCACGGAAATCGATGCGGTCTCGGTATCACGTGTTTCACCAACCATTATGATATCGGGGTCCTGACGAAGCAGAGCCCTAAGACCTACTTCAAATGTCAGACCGGCAACATTGTTAACCTGCATCTGATTGAGTTTCGCAAGGTTCTTTTCCACGGGATCCTCGATGGTGGATATGTTCACTGCTCTCTGCGAAAGTTCCTGAAGGATCATGTAAAGAGTCGTTGATTTACCCGAACCGGTAGGTCCCGTAACATATATGATTCCGTTCGGTGACTGAAGCATTGATTTTACAAGACTGTAATTCTTTTCATTCATACCGAATGTGGATGAGTGGTCGATCGTTGCAGCGGATGCAAGCAGACGAAGAACCGCTTTCTCGCCGAATACCGTGGGTATTACCGAAACTCTTATGTTTACGGGCGTACCTTCAACGTTGGTTTTGAAGTGTCCGTCCTGAGGTACTCTTCTTTCTGCGATATCCAGATCACCCAGGATCTTAATACGTGCTATCAGCGAGTTGTGAATGTTTTTCTGCAGCGTCATGAAGTCCACGATGACTCCGTCCATTCTCATTCTTACCGCCGTATGCTTTTCGAAAGGCTCGACATGAATATCCGATACGTTTGAATTGTATGCTCTTACAATGAGCGAATTTAAAAGGTTGATGATAGGCGTATCATCATCGCCTTCTTCGACATTGACTTCAATCTCATCTTCCATGGCGAATGAAGATTTCGAAGCCTTGTCGGCAGCTTTCTTTGCGGCAACTTCGGAGTAATAATAGTTGATCGCATTGTCGAGCGGCTGCTTTTCGCAAAGTTCAATGTGAAGTTCGCTTCCGGTAACCTGTCTTACATCCTCGATCCCGTAAAAGTTAAGCGGATCGTTTGTCAGAATGTAAAGAAGTCCGTCTTCGACTTTGTATGCGAGTATTCCGTATTTTTCAGCCAGTGTGTTCGGTATCATCTCAACCGCCGTCACATCAAAAGTCAGATCCGAAACATTTACCAGACGATACTGAAGTCTCTGGCCGAGAGCTTCAAGCATCTGATGCTCGGTGATATATCCAAGTTCGATGAGGGCTGAACCCATTCGCACGCCTTCATGAGATTTCTGATATGCGATGGCATCTCCGATCTGATCATCGGTAACATAACCGAATTCTTTTAAAACATCACCTATTCGAATGTTTCTGGTGTTTTTAAAATCCATATCCGTTCCCCTGTTTTCGTATTATTTGCCAAACCAAAACTTTATTCTTCAGTTTCCGTCGTTTCGACATCCTTGTCGCACATGTAGATTTCCATTGCGATCGTAAGCGAATCCATTTCCACAACTTCGTAAAGATCCGATGCGTTGTATTCGGGATTTTCTTCAACCGTAACCGCGCCATCTTTTAAAACCTGAGTCCTGTATTTGCTCCATGAAAAAGATGTGATAAGAATTTCTTTGTCGGATTCCATTATCTCTTTTAAGAACGCTTCAAGATCTTCTCTGTCACCGCCGAGAGTCATCATAACGTTTGCGGCATAAATATCATTGTTGAGTCCTACGGTTTCCGTATCTCCCCAAAGATCGACGTTTTCGTCTTCTATGACTTCTTCTTCATCTTCCTCTTTGCCCTTCTTTTTCTTTTTGCCCGAAGTCAGTTCCTCAATATCTTTTTCCGTGGAATTTAATTCTTCTTCTGCATCCTGTTTTATCTTTTCCTTATATTCAGCCTGTTCGTTGTAAAGAGCGGCATATTTGTAGGCCATTCTTTCCGAAGGAAGATCGGAGATCTGAATGTCGAGATTGAAAGCTTCAAGCTGATTTCTGATTGCCTTGCTCGTAAGCATTAAGTCGATGTCTGCTTCGCTTAAGCGGTCATAAAATCTTTCTTTGTTTTTCGCCATCTTTTCTTCGTATTCATCGCACTGCGCTTCAACCAAAAGCAGATTGCTTACTTTCTGATCGTTTATCGATCTTTTGACTTCTTCGTTTTCTATTTTTTTCTCGAGTTTGATAAAGTTCTTTATCTGCGGGTATACTCCCCAGTAGCCTATTCCGACTATGACCACAAACAGAAACATTATAAGAAGGAGACGTTTATCCGAATTTGACATGCTATTCTTCATCGTTTTCAACCTCCCTTCCCACGCTTTCGGCAAATGTACATGTTACGTTGATGCTCCAGGTGCCGTCCTGATTGTAATTGTATCCGGTGTATTTGACGCTGTTAAATATTTCCTGTTCTTCAAGACGGTAAATATACTGATTGATCCTGTCTACATCCCTTGCCTTTGCGGTAACGTTAACCACTCCGTTTTCGGCATCAAAACTTCCGATCTCTATGTCCGCATAACCTTTTGCGGTATCGTTTATTACCT
Organism: Lachnospiraceae bacterium; assembly: GCA_024684055.1. Lineage (GTDB taxonomy): Bacteria > Bacillota > Clostridia > Lachnospirales > Lachnospiraceae > UBA3766. The sequence continues at coordinate 14,086 of JAIKXN010000192.1, forward strand.
TTTCGATATCCTTCGTAAGAACAGGATATGTGTAAATCGTTTTGACTACATTTTCGATTGAATTCGACTGTGATGCCAGCCTGTCTCTTTTTTCCGATACGGCATCAAACATCATTGCCTGCGAAACGATCATCGGGTCTTCGTTATACTCGATGAGGGCATTGTATTTAATCTGCCTTATGGTTCTGAGTCCTAAAGAAATAAAGAAAATAACAAGCATGATCGCAAGCGCAACCGCCACTATCAGGATATTTTTCTTAAGTTCGGGATTGATGGAACTCTTCTTATCCTTTCTTCCGATATTTGCAAGGAAGTTGCTTTCTTTGGTTCCGTCGGTATAAAGACCGCAGAGTGCGTAGATAACCTGCTGTGCCCTGTGATTCTTCTCGCCGCTCTGACCGAGTCCCTGGTTAACTTCATCAACGCTTGCGTCGATTCCGTATGCGGAAACCAGATCGCCGTAATATGCCATGTCCAGTTTATCGGACCCTGCAATTAAGATCTTTTCTATTTTCTGCTCGATCTTGTGAGCCTGAATGAACTGGTTTAAGTTACTCAAAGACCTTGCGCAGTCTTCGTAGTAAGCGCCTGTTCCGATGTCGTTAAAACATCTTACGGTATTGTAATAGTTAAATGCTCCGTCAACCCAGAGGATATTCGTAACAAGGTTTCCGTTTAAAACCTGAAGGATAAATGTCTTGTAATATCCGTTTACTGTTTTGTCGAGAAGACTTAAAATGCTTCCTTCCGCGCTGACAAGACTTTTTAAGGTTATTCCCGCTTCCTTAAAAATATCAACGTAGTCTTTAATGAGTTCCTCGTCAGCCATTTCAACGTAGTAATTCTTGAGTTTCCTGTCGGATTTTCCCGATAAGATGTTGTAGCAGAAGATATACTCGCTTCCTTCTTTTTCCATATCCGCAAGTTCTCTTGTCAGATATTCCTTTGTTTTGGAAGCACTCATCATGGGAACTTCAACATTTCTTCCGTGAATCTTGTTTCCTCCCACTACCAGATGCACATCGGTCTTACTTAATCTGTATCTGTTCCAGGTTTCTTTTAAGAATCCCACAAAAGAATTGGAATCCGTAATAAGTCCGTTGATAATACTGCCTTCGGGCGCATCAATGACTATGGAATCCTGAAAGGTTCCCTTCCGCCCTCTGTTTCCGATTACTATCTGAACCTGCTGGTTGTTTAAGTAAATGCTTACGCTCACTGTTTCTCCCCCTCTTTACATGGAAGTATTTGCTATTGCCTGATAAGAGCCGTAGATCGGCTGAATGATCGCTATCATGATAAAACCTACGATGGCTGCCATAATTACTATCATTACGGGTTCGAGCATTGCCACAAGTTTTTCGGTGGCTATTTCCGAATCGTAATCCATCTGATCCGCTATGGACACCAGCATACTGTCCAGTTCACCGGTTTCCTCGCCGACGCCTACGGACGAAGTAAGTTTTTTGACGAAGCCGTCTATACTGTCTATACCGTTGCTTAATGTTTCACCGGCCCTGACTTTGGCTATCATATCGTCAAACTGGCTTTCTATATATGAGTTTCCTATCGTGGTCTTTGCTATCGTCAGACAGGTAATAATCGGGATACCTGCCGAATAAAGGCTTGAAAGAGTTCTCGCAAATCTTGCCGTATAAATGATCTTTCGAAGTTTCCCGATCTTCGGAATCTTTAATTCGACCTTATCCAGGAAATATTTTACCGCAGGTATCGACATGATCAGTTTATATCCCATAAAACCGATTATCGCACCAAAGATAAGAAAATACCACCTGTGTGCCACGAAATCACTTATTCCCATCAGTATTCTCGTAGCTATCGGAAGAGATCCCATCTGCGCGAAAAGATCTTCAAACTGCGGAAGAACGAATCCCATGATTACGATAACAACCAGTACTATGAGCACCGAAAGGATCTTGGGATACGTCATGGAACTTGAGATCTTCTGTGAAAGTCTGTATTCCTTGCTGTAATAATCAGCCATATTTGCTGCCGTAGCATCCATGTTTCCGGAAGTTTCCGCGGAACGGATCATATTGATGAAAAGCTGAGGGAAGGTGTCTCCCTGCTCTTCAAGCGCATCTGAAAGCGGCATACCGGATCTTACAAGTTTTAAAACATCCGCATATATTTCTCTTTCCTTAGGGGCGATCGATTCGTCATCGGAAATGATCTTGAGCGCACGAACAAGCGTAACGCCGGCCGCGAGAAGTTTCGACAGATTTCTTGAAAAGTCGGAAAGTCTGTCATATTTCATTCTTCTGCGTCTTTTTTTCGATTCAGAAATTTCACGTGCTTCTACAAGCAGAAGATTATCCGCTTTTAACTTTACATGAAGTTCGTTTTCATTTGCCGCATTGGTGGTTCCGGTAACTGTTTTTCCGTTTTCATCCTGGGCCTTGTAGCGAAAATTAGCCATTTCTGTTCCCTTCCGAAATTAATATTTACTCACCTATAAGATAAACAGGCATAAGATAACGTACAGTCCAGTCATTCCTTCCGTTATCGAATTTGAAAGTAATGTAATAATTGTTATTCTGATAGATCATTTCCTTAATGATATGATTTTTGCTGTCATACGAAATGATCCTGTATTCTCCGTTGCTGTCCGCAAGCGTGCTTACTATATCATCCACGCCTGTGGAAATGCCGCGGTAATTCGAGGGATCGAAAATGCTTTCTCCCTTTGAATAAAACTCTATCTGTGCTGCATTAAGCGCCATGTATACGTTCTTGGCATCACGAAGCGACTGGTTTGCCTGAATCCTGATCCTGAATATCGTGAAAAGGCAGCCCAGAACAAGCAGTGCACCGAGTACTATAAGAAGTACTCTGATAACGCGGGGAATTATTGAGTTTTTGCCAGATGATCTTTCAGTCATGTTTATCATCCTTCCAAACAGTTCTATTTTGAAAACTCTTAAACTAATCTACTCTGATATTGTCATTCTCGGGCTGATTGCAGAGTCTTACGAATCTGCAGATGTTAAACTGCCCGTATCTGTCACTTTTAAGTTTCATGTATACTGCAACGATGTCGGAATTGTAATCCGTGTGGCTGACATCGTAGATCTCATATTTTGATGCAAGCGAATCGTTAAGCACGGAATTGGCCGGTGCGAACTCAAGGCTTTCGATCACATATCCGTTATAGATACTCTTGTCAAAAGCCCAGTAAACCGACTTGAAATCCGCTGCGTTTCCCGCTACGGTTTCATCGACTATCGGGTAATAGTAAATCTTTAAAATTCCCTCATCGTCCGATGCGAAAATTCTGATCCTGGTTCCCGTTTCATCGACAACCATGATCGAATTGCCGCTTATGTCCTCGCTCGTATCTTCGCTGAAAACAGTCTCGGTATAAATGCACGGATTAACCGATGAATTTTTCGAGCTGTACTGCGCCGTTGCAATTTCAGAAGATATCTTTTCGACAAGAATGTCTCCGACCTGTCTCGCATAAGCTTCTCCGCGGACGTGATAATAAAGATTGGTTACGTTGCTTATTACCACTGCTGATACCGAAACGAAAATCGAAAGCAGTGCGAAGCTTACCACCATTTCAACAAGGGTGGTACCGCGATTATTCTTTTTTCTTTTGAAATAATCACCTGTCATCTTTTTCAATCCTTATCTTCATATTCAAACATTACCGCTTTCGGCAGTGCATTGCCTGCCTTTACGGCTTCCTCATCCGTACAGACATATGAAGTAAGACCTATGTTGTCGAGTTTAACTGTCGAATTCTTCATTGCGGGATTTCCCTCGAAATTCGTGTCGTCTATCTCTGCGGAAAGGATCAGACCCGCATGTTCCTTCCCTTCTTCGGGTGCCCCGAATCCCGGAATAAACTCCGTGATCTTAAGGAAAGTGCTGTGCTTTAAAGCTTCGTCGGATTTATAGATTTCACGGTAAAATCTCTGGGTGGTCCTGCTTATATCCACGCTTTTCATGAAAAGTTCAGATGAAAAGCTCACGATGCTGTAAAGAGAAGCGAGTACCATAAAAAGCACTACGAAAGAAACCAGGGTTTCTACCATGGTCGAACCTTTGCAGTTTGCCTTATTAAGTTTTTTTACTCTTTTCCCACGTATTTCCATACCCATTTCTCACCTTTGCCATTTTCGGTTAACGTATGTCCGGCGGGGTTATTCACCGGTGAAGCGAATATCTGCTGATTAAGAACTTTCTCGGTCTGATTGGCTCCTCTTGTCGTAAGCTTGTAAACGCTGGTTGTTTCATAAACATGGTTGGCGGTTTCGGCTTTTACGGTTATATGAAGTTTGACGCCTTTCGGTGCGTTTCCCGCATTCATGTTTGTTACAAAATCAGCGGGATTGTAATCATCCGGTACCGTCCAGTAAATTGCGACGGTTGTCTTTGCGGGCATTCCGTCAATGTGCGAATTGCTCTCAAGATTGAATTTTCTTATCGCAAAATCTTTTGAGTGAGGTCCCGTTGTTTCGCCTTCAACATAATACGGCCAGTCCTTCCAGTCCGTGTCGGTCGTGCCGCTTATGTCATAGGCGATGTTGCTTCTTAAGTATTTCCAGAGGGCGCTGTTTGAGGACGTCTCTTTGTCGGTAAGTTCTCTTTTCAGCGCCTGATCAAGTGTGTTGACGGCCTCTGAATTTCTTGCGCTTACCAGATTTCTGTTCTGTGATTCATATAAATTATATGAAATAAGAATGAGAGAAAAGACAAAGATGATCAGAACCGCCATGATAACTATGGTTAATACCATCGCGGCTCCTTTATTATTCAGTTGTCTTTTCTTCAAACTTTTCATTTGATCACCTTTAAGGATTTTTTCTACGGAGTCATTGCATTAAGATTGCCCGTGAATCCGCACGTTACGGTTCCGTCGCCGTTATCCGTGTCGCCGTCTTTGTATACATCGGGATTTGCAGCCATGTTAAAGAACATCTGATCCATTGCCGCAAATACTTTGTATCTGTCGCTTTCGGTAATCGGGTCGAACGAAAGATTAATGCCCGTTCTGAATGCGTAATCTGCTCTTTCAAATACAACCTCGATGCTTCCGTCATCATTTCTCTTCATCGTAAGTTTCCTCGGCCAGTGCGAGTCATCGGTTTTTGACCATGTGTCTTTGATCGGAACCGTGAACGAATTCTCGGGCGTGCCGTCGAAATAATCGTGTATATAAAAGTTTCTTACGAGTATGTTTTTGTCAACCGGTGCTATCGGATTAAGCGAAAGATCCGCGCCTTCATTTAAACCTCCCGCTTCGAGACAGTTGTGAATTGCAGTTACGCCCGAATCCGCGGTTATCGCATACAAAGCGCCTGTACCGTAATTTCTGCATAGTTCAAACGATGCGATTTCGTTGACCCTTCCTGCAATGCCTGCGCTGAAGTTAATGTCTGATACAACGCTTCCGGAATTTACGCAGTCGTAGAAGCTGAAATGCTTCTCGCTCGTTCCGTCTTCTTTGGTTTCGACGAATGTTTCACCTGCAACGCCGTCTTTGACCGCTCCCGCGATCCCGGCTGAAATTTCCTTTGCAAAAATACTTCCGTAATTGCCGCAGAAATTGATGGCACTTCTTCCGCCGATCTTTCCTGTTATTCCGGCTGCTGCTCTCGGCTTGCTTCCTGCCGCGCCGATACTTATATAATTATAACACCGTTCGATTACACCTTTAGTCGTTAAATTACCGTTCGAGCCCGTAATTGCTCCTGCGTAATCAACATTGTCACCCATATTGATGAAGCCGCCCCTTACGGTATCCGAAGGGTCTTTGTTTATATAAATGTCAGTAATGCTGCCTTCGTTTCTGCCGCTTACCAGACCTGCGTCGGTCACGTCGGAAACATTCATGAATATGTAAAGGCTGCTTCCGGGTGCATTTGTTACTTCATATCTTAATCTGTAATTTCTGTCTGCCGCATCAGGAACGATATCCGAAAGCGCACTGTTATAAATATGAGCTCTGTTGATACCTGTGATCACACCTGCTTCTTCTGCCTGTGACATCTGAGCGGATTCGATCCTTCCGGTATAACGAAGATCGATGTCTCTTTCGTTTATTCCGATCAGGAATCCCATTGCGGTATCGTCTCTGCTGCCGATCGTCATCGAAACATGACTTCCGTAGATCGGCTGAGCTACTGCTTTCGAACCGTCGGAATTGTATGCACAAAGTTCCATGTTGCCCTGGTTGAGTCCTATGAATCCGCCGAGGTTTTTGGAGCCTCTGAGCACTGCGTTTCCACCGAAAATATTGTCGGAACTTACCGTTCCTCTGTTAATGCCTGTAAGACCGCCGCAGTAGATATTGTAGGCATTGGCTGTAACCGAATTAACGGTGCAGACTCTGATAAGTCCGTTGTTTACTTCCGAGATGCCTCCGAGGTAATTGCTTATGGTATTTACGGTACCCGTAAATGATGCGTTTCTGACTGTAACACCTGCGGGAATATGTCCCGTCACACCGCCAGAATACGAATATCCGTTAAAAGTATTCGATGCCGTAACCATTCCGTTCAGATCTACTCTCGACAGATCTATAACGGCTTTCATGTTCGAAGGAATATATCCTATAAGTCCTCCCGCTCCTGCTTCCGTTGCCGTAACGGTTGCATTCGAAGGAATATTGGCTGCGCCGAAAAACTGATCCGAAGAGGCCGCATCACAGTGAAGAGCTCCGTTAGAACCCATAACATCATGATTGAAAACCGCCTGAACTCCGCTTTGATCGTAATCATTAAACAGTGTAAGGAATCTGGTATCAATATTCTTAAAGCCGGCTACAACGGTATTGTTTCTTCTTGATAATAATCCCGCAAAACCGCCTGCAAAATAACGGCTTTCAATGTTCATGCCGCTGTTTGAGATCTGAATTCTGTCGACACTTGTATTTCCGTTTCCTTCGGTTGCGCCCAGAACTCCGCCGGCAAATAATTCGGCTTTTACGTTTATATTACTGATACTGCCGCTTGCCGATTTAAGTCCCTGGTTTATTCCGGCAAATCCTCCTGCAGCACATTTGGCTCTTACAACCACCGTTTCGCCTGAAGCCGGAGAAACATTGACATCGGCTACCGTTCCGTCTCCGTGAAGAAGTGCGCCTATCACTCCGCCAACGCCGTTCTTTCCGTAAACGTAATATGATCCCGTCACTGCCTGATTGTTGCTGTAGGAAAGCTTTATGTTGTTAATCCCGGAAATTCCTCCGACCATGTTTCTTCCCATGATAAGAGCATTCTGAGGGAATACGTTTTTGACGCAGCCGTCGCTATTCTTATTGCCGGAATTGCCGGCGAGTATGCCTCCTACAACATCGTCGCCGATAACAACGCCGCTGAACGTACTCTTTCCGCCGCCGTCGTTTATTTTCGAAACAATATTGATTCCGACGATTCCGCCGACGCCGTTGCCGCCGTAGAGCGTATTGTCAAAAGCCTGAAGATAGTCATCGTAAGTTACGCTTCTTACGTTATTTCTGTCGATTCCGATAAGTGAAAGCGCATATGCGGGGTCCTTTTGAATATTGTCGGCATCTCTTAAATTCATACGAAGTATACCTACAACTCCGCCTGCACCGCTGTCATATTCCTGAGTATATTTTTCCTGCCATACATTTGCATCGAGTCCGTACTGCTGTCTGTGGATGCTTAAATCCTGCTTGTTTATAAGTCCGTCGGCAGTTTCGATTGACTTTCTTCTTACCGAAAGGACAACGCCTTCATTCTTGATATTTCTGATCGTATTGATCGCATCCTTTGCACGGTCGATCTGCGAAGGCTGCGAGCCGGGATTTGTAGCGGGATTTCTGAAGGATGTATTTTCCTGTTTGCAGCATCCGACACCGCATCCGCCCGCGAATCCGCCGACGTACATTACACCGACGACATTGCTTTCATTAACCATGTTGTATCTGTTTTCGATGGGAGTGCCCAATGCCTCAACATACGAGAAATCAAAATTGCCGATCATTCCGCCCACATAATTACGTCCGAAAACAAAGCTCTTGTAGCTTCCGGAAGGTTCATCCGAAGCGACGGTATTATTGCATCCTATATATCTTGTAAACTTCGAATAACCCGTCATTCCGCCCTTGTAAAAATCATGTCTCATAAGATCCGCAATATGCCCGTCGCTTATCTTTCCTTTCCACGTCGTGCCGTTTTTGGACCTCAAAACATTAAGCGCATCATTCGAATAGAGTCTGTAAGCATTGCAGTTTTCCATCGTAAGTTTTATGTCCGAAGGCATGAACTTTTCGCCCCAATGGCTCTCAAACTGCGAACCCGTTTTTCTGCAGTCGTAATACTGTCCGTCCATCGTACATCCCGCGATCCCGCCGATAAACGCACACTCTTTTAAATAGTTGGTCATGTCATGATGAATGAGTTCGAAGCCCTTGGTATCTTTTCCGATCTCCTGAGTCTCCACGAGGTTCTCGTAATGATAGATCATATTATCATAAATGAGAGGATCGCCGCATACTTCACCGCGTCCTATACAGTCCTTGATTTTAAGTTCATCTATTCTCGAAACCGTTCTGTTATCGATGTTTTTCGAAGAACCCTGAACATATTTTCCGTTATCGTCAAAATGACCGTATATATCATATCCGTCGTCATAATACTGTCTTCTGAAATAATAGTTGTACATATCGCCGATGTTGGAAACGGAAGTTGAAAAATCTCTTATAAGAAATGCTCTTCCAATAACACCGCCGACATTTTCCATACCCGTTACGTTGCCGTAATTTTCAAGTCCGGAAAGCGTGATATCGGTAACAGAATTGGCGTTCCATGATATTCTTCCGAGAATTCCTCCGACATCTCTTCTGCCGTTAATATGAGTTGCATTTTCGCCGGATGTGATTTCGTTATCTCTGGTATTTGCATTATTAAGGCTGTTAACGTTTCTTAATTTCAGATTTTTCATCTGTCCTAAATCGTTACCCGCAAAACCGCCGACCATGCATGTATAAATAATCACCTTTTCGCCGTTTGCATCGTTCACTCCGAGATCTTCCATTCCGATAACTCTGTGTTTGTTTAGTTCAAGATCCGAAATGCTGCCGCAGTTTTGTGCAAAAAGACCGAGAGGAAGAAGTCCTCTCATGGCTTTTTCATGAGTGGAATGAAGTTCCTTGTATGTTTTCTGGTCAAAATCCTTCAAGTTCGGCCAGTCAATCGAATTGAGCGTTTCGGAATAAAGAGTGTCATATCTTCCGAATACAGCTATATCGTTTCCGAGCCATTCTTCTTTGATATCTTTACCGTAAACACCGTAGGTTAAGTTCGCGGTAAAAGAAATGTAAAGGTTGCTGATCGCGGTATTTCTGTCAGAACCCGAAACCTGCGTTCCCTTAAAAGTATCATTGACGCCGAGATTTCTGAAACCGGGGAATGCAAAGCCTGAAGTATCCTTGCTTCCGGCGGCATATTTCTTGTTGATGAGATTGTCGAGACCGTCGTAATTGATCCCGGACTCGGTGCCGATCTTATATGAGTTAAGGAAATAGTTAAAGTTGTCGTCATTGGGCGTTTTGTTCGTAAATACATCCCAGTCGATATCGGCGGTAACAACAAAATCTCTTTCCGATACTCTTTCACTTTCAAGTTTTCTCTTATCCTTGAAGTCTGTTTCAAATCTGACATTGTAAAGATGTCTTCCGTTTCCGATCTCGTAAATTCTCTTGTCGCTTTCTTTCTTTGCATTCTCGAAAACAGGGCTTGTAAAGTTGCTTATCTGCAGATCGGAGTCTGCATCGTCAAGAAGGGCTGCGGCAATTTCCATAACCGAATCCCTGTCAAGATCGAAGCCGAGACGATAAAAGCTGTATGTATTTATAAGCGACGGTGCGGGCTTGTTCTTGTCAGCGATCAGGTATGACTGTGCCTGTACATCCGCGCCGTCAAGAAGAACGTTAACAAGCGTTTCGTTGGCCTGACTCTTTGATACCCATACAGGGAAAGAAACCTTGAATTTAACGGAATCGTCATCGTTGATCACAACGTCCTTAAAGAATTTGTTTATGCTCGGATCGCCGTCCTTTACAAGTTTTACGAATTCATCGGAAGCGTAATAGCCTTCATAGAAAGTTACGTCGGCAACGGTCGGTCTGTTGATGGCATCCTCTAAGCTTGAATTGCCTGCAGCAACGCCGAGACCGAAGTCCAGCGTGAAAAGAGGCGAGTCCGTATCTGCATATTTTGTCTGATCCGCATTAACGATAACGGGACATACATCAACCGTGTAATGTGAGGATGAACTTACGGTCCTGTCGGGCTTTTCGACAACAACCAGATTAAGCGTTTCTTTGTTTTCGAGTCTGATGTTTCCGAGTGCGGTTTTGCTTCGGCCGCTGATGGGTACCGAAAGGCTCTGTGCACTGTAATAACCCATGTTGAGTTCTCTTCTTACAGATTCTTTTCTGTCGAGAACGCTTACGCTTCCCTCGGGTGCATCCGCAAGATATGAAAAACTTCCGGTTCTGTCGCTGAAGCATACCGAGAATACCTGTCCCGCTTCAGGCGAAAATTCAACGATGATGGCACCATTTAAGATCGAATCATCGGAAATCGATGTTGTGATCATGTCAAAAAGAAGTTTCGTTCCGGCTTTTGTAAGCGTACCGTCCATGTATTTGTCATAATCGTTTTTCTCGGCCGAAAGATACCAGATGCTACCCTGATACTTATCCTTATCAGCGCTGCTTATGCCTGCGGGCGTATTCTTCCAGATAGGTGTTCCGATCGGATCGACATCCGAATCCCAGACATAATAATTGTCTTCATCGAAATAGATCTTATTCGCGAAAACGCCGCGGTTATTGGTATCCGCAAGGAAAAGTTCCGAGCGTTCGTTTTCTATTCTCGAATATATGTGGCTGTCGAATGCATTGGTCGCATCGAGTTTTGTGAAGAAGTCCTGTACCGAATAGAAGATCGTTTCGGCAGCGGTATTTTCTTTTTTGAATCTGCTCCAGTCCTGCCATGTGAGCATTCCCGCAACGCTTAAGGAAATGAGTATCATCATGAGAACGAGCACGACAATAAGCTCCACCAGGGTGAAGCCTTTATTTGTCTTATGTTGAATTTTTCTGTTTTTCAAAAACATCATTTCAACGCTCCGTTTGCTCATAATTACCGTTTTATTCAATCAATCTTATTATTTTATTTTTTCGGAATAATATTCGAATTAATCTTTCCGAATTAATTTTTCCAGACAAAATTTACCTGATCGTAAAATATCCTTCTCTTCCGTCTTTGCCGTCAGGCCATGCGTAAATGGCTTTCTTCTTTGAATTGGAATATTCCGTGCCGGCAGATCCTTTAAGTTTATTATTGTTTGCAAACATATCCTGATTGTTCACGCCGGATTTTAATTTGTAACTGTCGGAAACATATACCGTGGTAAGTTCGCCGCATCCCGAAAATGCATTCGTTGCGGTATTAAGATTTTCAAATGATATATTTCCGAAATCCACAGTCTTAAGACTCGAACAGTTCAAAAACATCCAGTAAACAGTGTCTACGCGATTATTCGTAACTCCCGAAAGATCAACGCTTTCAAGTGAAGAACATGTATTAAACATTTCCCTGAAGTTTGTAACAAACGAAAGATCAAAATCACCGAATTCCACGCTTTCAAGATAATTGCATTTGCTGAATGCACTCTCCATGCTGGTCACTTTGCCGACATTTTTGAGACCCGAGAGATCGATGCTCCGTAATTTCATATTGGTCCTGTTCTTTACAAGATTTGCAAATGAAGTCGAATTATTCATGTTCGAACCCGAAATATCATAATCCACCAGAGGGATCGTGCATGTCGAGATAAACTCTCCGACATGATTTGACGCCTGGAAATTCCAGTCTTCGAGTTTGATCTTAATAACACCTGCTTCTCCGCCTTTACAACCTGCGAACAGATTGCCTCTGTCCGTTCCCTGTGACTTGCCGCCTTTCATTACGATGCTCTCAAGATCTTCGCAGTTTCTGAATGTACACTTGTAATTCGTTACCGCCGAAATGTTCCAGCCTGATAAATCTATATTCTTCAATGCTTTACTTTCATTGAAGGTATAACTTAGATTCGTCAGTTTGTTTGATGTCTTTATACAGCTCAGATCGAGAGTTTCGAGTTTGTAGCATTTTTCAAACATTGCGCACATCGTTGTACAGTTCTGCAGATCACAGACCTGAGGAAGTGTAATGCTCGTTACTTCGTTAAGGCCGCTGAATGTTCTGTAAGCATCCGTAACTTTCGCAAAATCAAAACTGCTGACATCTATGGACTTAAGCGCCCTGCAGTTAAAGAACATCGAATTTGTCGAGGTTACATTGCTTGTGTCAAAATCGGAAGCAAATGTCAGATCCTCGAGAGAGTAACAGTTCTCGAACATGTTTTTCACATTCGTAAGACTTCCCGAACCTGCGTGAAGATCAGTCATATCAACGCTCTTAAGTTTTTCGCACGAACCGAACATTCTGTATGTATTCTGAAGTTTGTCCGCATAAAACATGTTTCCGAATGTGACGGATTCAAGATTCTTGCAGTTAGAAAACGTTTCGTTAAGACCGGTTACATCCCTTACATCAAATCCAGAAAAATCAAAGGATACGATGTTATTCTTGTAATTGCCGTTGAACATGTTTTTCAGATTCGCATCCAAAATTGCAACATCGGCATCGGTCCACCATTTAATCGTATCGCCTTCACGCCATGCAAAGAGATAATACTCGGTCTGCTTGCTCGCATCCTTGTTCTCGATGTTTACAAGACCGTCGACATACTGGATCGTCGAAACGGTATAATCGTCCGTATTTACCTTTACAATCTTTTCCGTATGTTCGGAAAACATATCGGAAAGTCCGTTTCTTGAAACATATACTTCTCTGTATTTGGCTTTAAAATATCCTTCTTCGCCCTGCCATCCGTCTGCCTTTGCAAATTCCGCGGTATC
>JAIKXN010000193.1 GCA_024684055.1 Lachnospiraceae bacterium
AAGCATCGACTTTTTAACATACCCTATCATACTTTTAAAGAGTCTCGAAGGTCGAAGTTCCTCATTGGTTCTTATGGGAACAGACATAATTGGAATCTTGGATCTTCCGGCCTGAACTATCTGTTCGAGCGTATATGTATATTCGTTAACAACATTTAACTGAAGAGCTGCTTCTCTGCTGTAGGCTCTAAATCCCGAAGGAGCATCGGGAATGGTAGTATTTGACGCTCTTCTTACTACCCAGCTGCCGAAATGCTGTAGTTTCTTCTTGACCCAGGAGAAATGCGCCGTCTGGTCGATAGGACGGGCACCTACTACAATATCCGCTTCGCCATTTAAGATCGGTCTTACGATCGTCTCGATATCAGCTCCACAGTACTGGTTATCAGCATCGGTATTTACGATGATATCCGCTCCGTTCTTAAGACAAGCATCGATACCAGCCATAAAGCCCTTGGCAAGGCCTTTATTCTTCGTAAAGCTTACAACATAATTAACACCCCAGTTTTTAGCGACCTCCACGGTATTATCCGTACTTCCGTCGTTAATAATGAGGTATTCTATCACATCTATTCCATCTATATGTTTTGGTAGATCATTGAGAGCTATCTCCAATGTCTCAGCCTCGTTATAGCAAGGAATCTGAATAATCAGTTTCATATAGTTTTTCCTTTAATGCATAAATCTTCATTTGACATAATACCACAAAATCATGTTTATTACAAATACAGGCATTTCCTATCTATCCGTCTTTTATTGAAGCATAAAAATAGTACCGGCTCCAAAAGCCGGCACTTTCCAATTCTTTTATACTCTTGTAACTATAAATCTACATTTTCCTGTTATCTCAAATATATCCGTGGACTTCGGAGCAAAAAGACTGTCTCCTGCCTTGAAATTAAGAGTTTCAATTATTGTATCCGGTTCATTTTGCCTTCTGACGTTAACCGAGCCACTGCCCTCTATGCAAAGAAACGATGAAAAGCTCTCTTCAACGCCCAGAATCCTTGCAAAAGATTCTATTTCCAATAACGCACATTCAAAGTACTTGCAAAGCGAAATTACTCGCTTCGTATACCCTTCCGAATTTACAACACCTTCGTTTATCTTCTCAGGACAATACTTTGAGAAATTCATTACATCCAAAGCTTTATCTATATGAAGTTCTCTCGGATCTCCGAATTTATCCTTACGGTTAAAATCATAAAGACGGTATGTACAGGTGGAACTTTGCTGAATCTCACATATTACTATTCCTGCGCCAATTGCATGTACCGTTCCGGTTTTAATAAAAACAACATCACCTTTGGAAACAGGTATCTTATTAAGTACTTCAAGGATGGTATCATCTTCAATTCGCTTTAATACTTCTTCCTTAGTCACATCCCTGTTAAAGCCGCAGTACAAATACGATTCAGGTTCACAATCAATCACATACCAGACTTCATTCTTGCCGTACTGGCCTTCATTGGCTATCGCATAATCATCATCCGGATGAACCTGTACTGACAGTTTATCCTTGGCATCAATAAACTTAACCAATATGGGAAAATCTTCAAACGATCTGCATTTCCAACCCCAGTTTTCTTTACCGATCAGTGAAAGGTATTCGTTAAAAAGCATACCTTTGTTTCTTCCGGAGGCTATAATGCTCTGTCCTGCTTCATGCGCAGACATCTCCCAGCTCTCTGCCAGTATATCAAAATCACATCTCTTACCGTATATTTCCTTAAGTTTTGTTCCGCTCCAAAGATTATCCTTAAAAGCAGGATTAAGCTTTACCAAAGCTTCTGAAGGAAATGAATTTGCATTACCGTTTGTATCATTCCATTCGGTTGCAATCTTGTCATCTTCACTGACATTTTCACCGACGGATACTTCTACTATTACAAGTTCCGTATCACCGGCATTGCTAACCTGATGCTTCATACCGGGTAATACATCGACAACATCGTCAGTATGGTAATATCCTTCTTTTCCGTCAAGTTCAATAAATGCCGTACCTGAAACAACCGTCCAATGTTCGGATCTAAACTCATGCTTATGTGCATATATAGTTTTTCCCGGCTGGATAACAACATGTTTTACTCTGTAATGAGGCGTATCTACCAGAAGTTCATATTTACCCCATTGTCTGTAAAATACTCTTCCCGACTCAAAGAATCGTCCGATCTGAGATACAGCTTCAGAATCGTTAACAAGTTCCTTAAGACGCTCTGATTCACCTTTTTTACCGACATATACCGCGTCAGTTGTATTAACAATAACTACGTCCGATACCCCATTCGCTACTACAATGCTCTTGGGGCATCTGTTTATAATATCTGTATTTTCACAGTTATTTTCGTATTCATATCCGTCTGAAGAGGTTCTTGAATCAGCCACATCTTCAAGTCCGCCTATATCCTTCCAGTCAAACTGAGCTTTGACCACTTTGGCTCTTTTTGTCTTTTCGAGTAACGTCTTTTCGATGTGTACTGCAGGAATTGTGTTCATTACAGACGCAGGGTAAGTAACCGAATTGCCTTTAGTCTTCTTCCCCTTAAGCGCATTTTTACATATATCATAAATATCTGAAGAACACTTCTTTAATTCATCAAGAAAATCTCCGGCTCTGAAAAGCATCATACCTGAATTAACAAGATAATTGCCCGAATTCATGTATTCGACAGCCGTCTCATGATCAGGCTTTTCAACGAATGCAAGTACATCTTCACCTTCGGCTTTGATATATCCGTATCTTTCCTCAGGAGAATTAACAGGCATACCGAATGTTACGATATTACCTTCATTAGCCAGTTCCTTAGCTCTTGTTATGTCATCTTTATAGCTGCCACCTTCAATAACCTGATCTGCAGGTACCACGAGCACAGTTTCCGATTTATTAAGTCTTAAGCATGCCAAAGTAAGGGCGGCGGTAGTTTTTCTGCCCTCGCCCTCAAATATATAACGGTGTACCAAACCCTGGAATGCAGCCACCTGGTTG
>JAIKXN010000218.1 GCA_024684055.1 Lachnospiraceae bacterium
GGCAAGTGCAGGTGGTCTTGGTTTTAGAGGTTCAAAGAAATCTACTCCGTATGCAGCTCAGATGGCTTCAGAGACAGCTACAAAGGCAGCTCTCGTTCACGGATTAAAGACAGTAGATGTATTTGTAAAAGGACCCGGAACAGGACGTGAAGCAGCTATCAGAGCTTTAGCAGCTTGTGGCTTGCAGGTTACGACAATCACAGACGTTACACCCGTTCCTCATAACGGATGCCGTCCGCCTAAGCGCAGAAGAGTGTAATTGTTGATTATTGGATTGTTTTTTGATTATTAGGAGGAAACATAAATGGCAGTAGATAGAACGCCTGTGTTAAAAAGATGCAGACATCTTGGTATCGAGCCTATGGTATTAGGCTACGACAAGAAGTCTAACAGAAAGTTTTTACATGAAGGAAGAGGCAAAAAGTCCGAGTATGCCAACCAGTTAAGAGAAAAGCAGAAAGCTAAATTCATCTACGGTGTGCTTGAGAAACCTTTCCGTAACTATTATAAGAAGGCTGACCGCATGAAAGGCATGACCGGTGAAAACCTCATGATCCTTCTTGAGAGCAGACTTGACAATGTAGTATTTCGTGCAGGTATGGCAAGAACACGCCGTGAAGCTCGTCAGATGGTAGATCACAAGTTTTTCCTTGTAAACGGAAAAGTTGTTAATATACCTTCTTACCTTATCAAAGCAGGCGATGTAATTGAAATTAAAGAGAAGAATCGTTCTTCCCAGAGAGTAAAAGATATTTTTGAAGTAACGGACGGAAGACTTACACCCAACTGGATGGAAGCTGATCATGAAGCTTTCAAGGTAACTGTTAAGTCACTTCCCACCAGAGAGGAAATTGACGTTCCCGTTGATGAAATGCTCATCGTCGAATTATATTCGAAATAATAGTATAGCGTGATAAGGAGGGTATTAAATGTTAGCATTTGATTTCGATAACCCCAACATTGAGGTTGCTGAGATTTCAGAGGATAATAAGTACGGAAGATTCGTTGTAGAGCCTTTGGAAAGAGGCTACGGAATAACATTAGGTAATTCGCTTAGACGTATCATGCTTGCTTCTTTACCCGGAGCTGCAGTCAGCAAGGTTAAGATTGACGGTGTACAGCACGAATTTTCATCCATCAAGGGTGTTAAGGAAGATGTAACCGAAATCATCATGAACATCAAGAGCCTTGCAATCAAAGACAGCTCAGATTCAGATGAACCCAAGAAAGCTTACATCGATTTCTCGGGTGAAGGTGTTGTTCGCGCATCAGATATTCAGTTTTCAGATGATGTTCAGGTAATGAATCCTGACCAGGTTATTGCCACAATCAGCGGCAAAAACAGCGGATTATACATGGATTTAACGATTACCAAGGGCAGAGGATATGTAAGTTCAGACAAGAATAAAGATGACACGACACCCATCGGTACAATCGCTATCGACTCAATTTACACACCTGTGGAAAGAGTCAATGTAACTGTTGAGAATACTCGTGTAGGTCAGATGACAGACTACGATAAGCTCACACTTGATGTATATACGAACGGAACACTCGGTCCCGATGATGCAGTAAGTCTTGCAGCAAAGGTTCTTTCCGAGCACCTCAAACTCTTCGTAAATCTTTCAGAAAATGCAAGAAACGCAGCAGTTATGGTTGAGAATGTTCCCGATGACAAGGAAAAAGCACTCGAAATGAGCATTGAAGAGCTTGAATTGTCAGTTCGTTCATTCAACTGTCTGAAGAGAGCCAACATCAATACCGTTGAAGAACTTGTAAGCAAGACTTCCGATGAAATGATGAAGGTACGTAACCTCGGACGTAAGTCACTTGACGAGGTTCTTCAGAAATTAAAAGATCTCGATCTTCACTTGAGAGACAGCGAAGACTAAGATAAACAGCCGGTTTTACGGCAAATGCGGTAAGTCTGAAAAGCACGCATGTAACTCTGAAATGGAAAAGGTTCAGGATAAGTAAGTCCAAAGGCGTTATCATGGACTCCAGGTATGAAAAGGAGATTTAATCATGGCAAAGTACAGAAAATTAAGCAGAACCAGTGCTCAGAGAAAGGCACTTCTTCGTAACCAGGTAACAGCACTTTTATACTACGGAAAGATTGAGACAACAGAAGCTAAGGCTAAAGAAATCCGTAAGATCGCAGAAAGCATCATCGCTCTCGGCGTAAAAGAAAAAGACAACTATGAACTCGTTAAGGTTCAGGCTAAAGTAGCACGCAAGGACAAAGACGGAAAGCGTGTTAAAGAAGTAGTTGACGGCAAGAAAGTTACTGTATATGACGAAGTAGAGAAGGAAATCAAGAAGGATCAGCCTTCAAGATTACATGCTCGTCGTCAGATGCTTAAAGTATTACAGCCCGTTGTCAGCGTTCCCACAGAAAACCAGGGAAAGAAGCGTCAGACAAAGAAGGTTGATATGGTTGCTAAGATTTTCGATGAACTTGCTCCCAAGTATGCGGATCGCAAGGGTGGATACACAAGAATTATCAAGATCGGTCAGCGTAAAGGTGACGCAGCAATGATGGTTATCATCGAATTGGTATAATTTTAAAATTCTAAAAAAATAAACTTCCTATTCACGATAAAATAAGTTATAATCGTGAATAGGGAGTTTTTTTCTTCTAAACAAGGCTAATTAATAAAATAGGGGAGGATTTATAAAATGAATTTTGAAGAACTGGTTGAATACGCGAAACAGAATAAATGTTCCGATATTCATATTACTGTAGGTACCAACCTTGCTATCAGAAGATATGGTACGCTTGAGATACTCGAGCCTTCACCCACAGCAGAAGAATCAAGAAATATGATTTTCTCATTCCTTGATCAGGAGCAGGTGGAGAGGGTTTCCAGGGGCGAGGATCTCGACGTTGGTTGTATGCTTTGGGACGGAACACGTATCAGAGCAAATATCTATCATCAGAGAAACAATCTTGCTGCATCTATTCGTCTTCTTAATCAGTATATCCCTACATTCGAGGAACTTGGTCTTCCTCCTGTTGTAAGAGATCTTGCTGAAATGCCCAGAGGACTAGTCCTTGTAACAGGACCTACAGGTTGAGGTAAATCAACAACACTGGCTTCAATGGTAGATTATATCAACCAGACTACTTCCAGACATATCATGACAATCGAGGATCCTATCGAATACGTATATCCTCACAACAAGGCCATGATCCATCAGAGAGAGGTTGGAAAAGACGTATCAAGCTTCGCTACAGCGCTTCGTTCAGCACTTCGTGAAGACCCTGATATCATCCTCGTAGGTGAAATGCGTGACTTCGAAACTATTTCCGCAGCCATCACCGCAGCTGAAACAGGACACCTTGTATTGTCTACACTTCATACAACATCGGCAGCACAGACAGTAGAACGTATCATCGATGCTACTCCTCTTGAAGGACAGGATCAGATCAGAACCCAGTTCTCCAACGTTATCCGTGGCGTTATTACACAGACACTTCTTCCTGCTGCAGACGGAAACGGACGAGTTGTTGCTACAGAGATCATGGTTGCAAACGCAGCTATCGGTAACCTCATTCGTGAAAAGAAAACGATTCAGATTCCTTCATCAATCCAGGGTGGTCGTGCTCAGGGCATGCACCTTCTCAATGATGATCTTGCTTCACTCGTACATCGTGAGAAGATTACCAAGGAAGAAGCTATGAAGGTAAGTAACGATCCTGCATCACTTGATAAGATCTGTTAATCTGAAATCGTTGCAAATATTTTGAAAAGGCAGAATTTTTGTGACAGAAATACAGGATACAAATGCAGAATACAGTTTAAACAGGGGCAATCTGAAAATGATTGCCCTATTTTGTATGGCGATAGACCATTTTGCCGTGGCTATAATGGAACCGCTTCTTCGTTCAATGTCGGAGAGCGATGACTGGTATATGGCAGTATCGGTCGCCGCCATAGCCATGAGGCTTATCGGAAGAATAGCATTTCCCATTTTCTGCTTCTTTATAGTGGAGGGAATGATACATACAAGAAGCGTTTTTAAATACGCTTTGCGTCTGATTTTTCTCGGTATAATTTCCGAAGTGCCTTTCGATATGGTGTTAAAGCACAAGTTTTATCATCCGGAATATCAGAATGTTTTCTGGACACTTTTGATCGGACTTGTAACGATATATGCGATGGACGGAATTTCAAAAAAATTTCGGATGAAAGACGCATACAGATATATTTTTCAGACGATCGCGTGCCTGGCCGGGCTCCTCTCTGCGCAAGGTTTTGAAACGGATTACGGCTGCATAGGCGTTCTGGCGATAGTCTTAATTTACGTAATCGGCGAGAATGAATACAAATATGCGATAGTACTAAATGTCCTCGGACAGGTAATAAAATTCATCACGTTATGGAAGGTGCCTTTAACCGAGATTTTCATTGATATTGTTTCACTCATTGTCGTCTGCGTGGCAATCCGGATGTGTCAGAGAATTCCCGACAGAAATTCAAGAAGAATGTTCGGGGGATGCGCGGCACTTGTAACCATTAATGCTTTTGAATTACCGGTTGTAGCAAACGTTTCACTCATGAAATATTACAACGGCGAGAAAGGAAAGAAGATCGGAGCATTATTTTATATCTTTTATCCCGTACATCTTCTTTTACTGGCAGGACTTTGCAAACTGGTCGGTTTGTACTGATTTAAAGAAAATAATAACAGGTGTAAATTTTGAAAATAATCAAATCAAAAGATGTTACATTTGAATATATCAAACGCGACGAGAACGGTGAAGTTGAGGGCATAAACAAGGCTCTCGACAATATAAACCTCGATGTTAAAGAGGGCGAATTCATCTCGATCCTCGGTGCGAACGGCTCGGGCAAATCCACTTTTGCCAAGCATATCAATTCCATTCTCATGCCGACCGAAGGAACCCTCTGGGTTGACGGTATGGACACTTCGGATGAGGACAAGATTCTCGATATCAGAATGACGGCCGGGATGGTTTTCCAGAATCCCGACAATCAGATCATAGGACAGGTTATCGAGGAAGATGTTGCTTTCGGACCGGAAAACATGGGAGTTGAAACGGCCCAGATAAGAGAGAGAGTTGATGAGGCGTTAAAAACTGTCGGCATGCTCGATTACAAAAAAAATTCTCCCAACAAACTGTCCGGCGGACAGAAACAGAGAGTATCCATTGCGGGCGTCCTTGCAATGCACCCGAAATGCATAGTTCTCGACGAGCCCACCGCAATGCTCGATCCCGCGGGACGAAAAGAAGTTATAAGGGCACTCAGAGCCCTTAATGATGTTGAAAAGATCACGATAATTCTGATAACCCATTACATGGAAGAGACAATCTACTCGGACAGAATTTTCGTTATGAATAAAGGAAAGATTGCGATGGAGGGAACTCCGCGCGAGATTTTTACGAGAGTTGAAGAACTCGAAGAATTCAGGCTTGAAATTCCGCAGATTACAAGACTTGCATATGAACTTAGAAAAGAAGGCATGAGAATTCCCGAATGCGTGCTTACGATAAAGGAATTGTGCGATGCCTTAAGCAGATAAGGTTTAAGAGGAAAACCATATGCCGATAATTACAGACCACCTGACATACGTGTACGGTGCCAAATCAAAATCAAAAAAAACTGCGCTCGATGATGTCTCGGTAAAGATTGAAGACGGGCAGTTCATAGGACTTATCGGTCATACCGGTTCCGGAAAAACCACGTTTCTGCAGCTGCTTGCGGGACTTATCAAACCTTTTTCGGGAACCGTATATCTTGACGGCGAAGACATCTTCGCAAAGGATTATGACATGAAAACGCTCAGAGGGAAACTCGGAATCGTATTCCAGTACCCCGAGCATCAGCTTTTCGAGGAAACCGTTTTCAAGGATGTCTGCTTCGGACCGAAAAATCTCGGACTTGATGAAAAAGAGGTTCAGCTAAGAGCATACGAGGCGCTGAAACTGACCGGATTCGAAGATGACAATTTCTACAGGTCGCCTTTTGAATTATCCGGAGGACAGAAAAGAAGAGCGGCCATTGCGGGTGTTCTTGCAATGAAACCGAAGATCCTCATTCTCGATGAGCCGACTGCGGGACTCGATCCCGGAGGAAAAAAAGAAATCCTCGACCTTGTAAAAAGCTTATGCAAAAATCAGGGTATTACAATAATTCTTGTATCGCACAGCATGGAGGACATGGCCGAGTATGCGGACAGAATTCTTGTTATGAACGATGCGAAAATAGTGCTCGACGGAACACCTACTGAAGTTTTTTCGCATTATGATGAACTGAAAGGCTACGGACTTAACGTACCCCAGGTAACGCTTGCTATGCTCCAACTCAGGGAATGCGGAATTCCCGTAAGGACGGATGCAATTACCGTTGAGCAGGCAAAGAAAGAAATTTTGAGAGTTTTAAGATAAAAGAAATCAGTAACGGACAATGAATACAGAAGCAACATTGGGACAATATTATCAGACAGATTCGGTTATCCACCGTCTTGATCCTAGAGTCAAGCTCGTGGGTACGCTTCTTTATATGATCAGTCTCTTTATATTCAACAACATATTCTGCTATGCGATAGCCGCGGTATTTCTGATCGTCGTGATCATTCTGTGCCGCGTTCCGCTGACGCACATGCTAAAAGGCCTCAGACCGATTCTCATTCTTATGCTTTTCACGGTTATCTTTAATATTTTTTTCACACCCGGTGAGTATCTCTGGCAGTTCGGCATTCTGCATATATCAAAAGAAGGCATAAAAACGGCGATTTTAATCCTGATAAGACTTACGCTTCTTATCATTTCAGCGTCGATAATGACACTTACGACCACGCCGAACAGACTTACCGATGGACTTGAAAAGCTGTTCGCACCGTTAAAACTTATAAAAGTACCCGTACATGAAATGGCAATGATGATGTCGATTGCTTTGCGATTCATCCCCATTCTCATGGAAGAAACGGATAAAATCTTAAAAGCACAGACCGCAAGAGGAGCGGGATTTGATTCGAAAAAACTTACGACAAGAATAAAAAGTCTTATTCCCGTTATCGTTCCTTTATTTATCTCGGCGTTCAGAAGGGCTTCGGATCTTGCGCTTGCAATGGAAGCGAGATGCTATCACGGCGGAGAAGGAAGAACCAAACTTTATCCCCTAAAATACGCTGCAAGAGACATCCTGTCCTATGTATTTATGGGTATTTATATTATATCGCTTACGGCAGTCGGAATAATAAACGCGAAAATCAGCCTGGTTAATGCGATTGCGGATATTGTTTCAAAATAAAGAAGAATTAATAGAAAAATTATCCTGAAGGCAGTCGGAATAATAAACGCAAAAATGAGCCTGGTAAATGCGATTGCAGATATTGTTTCAAAATAAAGAAGAATTAATAGAAAAATTCTCCTGAAGGCAGTCGGAAAGAAATGCAAAAAATGTGACAGCTCGCCGGTGATCATATGAAAAGAATTTTGTTAAGAGTAGCCTATGACGGGACGGACTTTTGCGGCTGGCAGCTTCAGCCCGAAAAAAGAACTGTCGAGGATGAACTGAATAAAGCCATCAAAGAGATAACCGGCGAAGACGTAAAGGTTATCGGTGCGAGCCGGACCGATTCCGGCGTACACGGAATGGGAAATGTTGCAGTTTTTGACAGCGAAACCCCGATTCCGCCCGAGAAGATCATGTATGCCCTGAATACCGTTCTTCCCGAGGATGTGTCCGTAACTGAATCAAAAGAAGTTCCGGAGGATTTTCATCCCAGACACTGCAACAGCATTAAAACCTACGAATACAGAATCTATGTTTCGAGAGTAAATAATCCGCTTAAACGCCGCAATGCATTCAGATGTCCCGTAAATCTCGATGCGGATAAAATGAACGCGGGCGCAGAGTATCTTGTTGGAGAGCACGATTTCAAGAGTTTCTGCTGCGTGCGTACCCAGGCCGAAACCACGGTCAGAACGATTTACAGTGCGGAAGTTTTTAAAGACGGTGAAGATTTCGTAATAAGAGTAAAGGGCGCAGGCTTTCTTTACAACATGGTCAGAATTATTGCAGGAAGCCTTATGGAGATCGGCATGGGCAAATACGAGCCCGAACATATAAAAGATGTACTCGAAAAATGCGACAGACAGTTCGCGGGCCCGACGGCAACGCCCGAGGGACTTACGCTTATCTCCATTGAATTTCCTGAAATTGAATCTTAATTTGCCTAGATAATTCCTGATACGGATAATAAAACATCAGAAAAGTTATTCTGGAAAAAACGCTGCGGGGGTATTAATCACGAGCGAAAAGATTTTTGTAAAAAAGTAAAATGTGATCAAGGAGGGTGACATGGACAATTTTATTTATGAAACACCGACCAAAGTTTATTTTGGCAGAGAAACGGAAAACATGGTCGGAAAACTGATAAAAGAAACCGGCGCAAAAAAAGTTCTCATTCATTACGGCGGAAGCTCTGCGATTAAGAGCGGACTTATAGACAGGGTTAAGAAACTGCTTGAAGAAGAAAGCCTTGAATATGTGGAACTTGGCGGAGTTCTTGCCAACCCCGAACTTTCCATGGTCAGAAAAGGCATTGAAATCTGCAAAGAGAACAATGTTGATTTCGTGCTTGCAATCGGCGGCGGTTCAGTTCTCGATTCCGCAAAGGACATTGCCAACGGCGTGGCAAATCCCGATGTTGACGTATGGGATTTCTCAACTCAGAAGGCATCACCGAAGGCGTCTCTTAAAAAGGCTGCGATTCTTACCATCTCGGCAGCAGGCTCGGAAATGTCCAATTCCTGCGTTATCACCAATTCGGAAACAAAAGAAAAAAGAGGTTACGGCAGTTCATTCAACAGAATGGATTTTGCCATCGAAAACCCCGAACTCACATATACGGTTAACGCATATCAGACGGCGTGCGGCGCAGTTGATATCGCAATGCATACGATAGAAAGATTTTTCTGCCCCGGAGAAGACACTTATTTAACGGATGCTGTTGCCATAGCGGTTATAAAGAGTGTCATGAAGGCAGGTGTTGACAGTATTAACGATCCCGAGGATTATACGGCAAGAGCCAATATGATGTGGGCATCATCGCTTGCGCATAACGGTCTTACTCAGTGCGGAAGAAGTTTCCAGCTCGTTGTGCATCAGCTTGAGCATGAACTTTCAGGAATGTATCCTTCGATAGCCCATGGCGCCGGACTTGCGGCTTTGTGGTGCAGCTGGGCAAGATACGTTTATTCGGCAAACATCCCCAGATGGCTTCAGTTTGCTCACGAAGTGCATAACGTCGACATCGATTACGAGCATCCCGAAGTTTCGATTCTTGAAGCAATTGACAGACAGGAAAACTACTACAGATCGATCAATATGCCCACAAGGATCAGCGAACTCGGTGTTAAGGAAGAAGATCTTGAAACGCTCGCACTCGGATGCACCAGAAACAGATCAAGAGTTCTTTCGGGTTACAGAAAACTTGATTACGAAGACGTTCTGGCTATATATAAAATGGCTTTATAATACGGTTAAACAATCCATTGTCTTAACTTGTAAAAATATGGGAAAAAAGATAAAATAAAACTATTAAGTGTATTGGAGGAATTACAATGGGATTATTTGATTCGATTACAGGCGCTGTAAACAACGCGGCCAATGCTGCTGTCAATGCAGCTACTCAGAAAAGAGAAACATTCACTTTCTCGATCATTCCAAGAAACGTGGAGGAATTAAAATCTCTTCCCGAAAGCGATTTGTCAACGCCTTTTAAAACATGTGCGCTTACAATGCTTGTTCTTTTGAATTACGACAACGATGTTAATGCAACTATCGAAATGCTTAACTTTCTTAAAGGACCGGACCCCGTCAATGAGTTCCAGAAGCAGTTTTTAAGAGACAGACTTCAGGGCAAGGGACATGTGGTTCGTTCTTTCTTCGAGGGTTCTTCTCCCTCAAATAATTATATTCCAAACGAACCGCTTAAGATTACGGTATTTGATAATCCTTACAGCTATCCCGAAGCAGGATGGGCTACGCTTCATATGAATTCAACGGGCGCAGACTCGCCCAGACAGATTAAATGCCGTCTCAAACCCAGCACAAATCAGTGGTTTATGGTTGAAAATCTTGCGCTTTCGGATATCAGAACTCCGGCAGCAGCTGATCCCTGGGCATAAACGTGAACAGCACATTTAAATGTGTTGGTATAAATTTAATATGGGGTGGATTTTTTTGAGACTGTGTTGTTCCTGACTTTTCGGAAATGCATGCATGTCTCTGAAGGTGTTGCGTAAATTTTAGTAAAAAGAGGAGGTTTTGGAATGAAGCAAAAAAGACTATTTAAGGCATTGAGCGTTCTTACTTCGCTTATTCTGTTCCTGTCGGTACTCAATATACCGGCATTAAGTGTCAGTGCTGACGGCATTGATGGCGAGCCCTGGATCGGCGCAGGAGAGAATACCGAATATGTTGTACCTAATTCGGCGGCAATGGATGACTTTATATCAAACTGGTATAAGGTTGCTCTTGAACGTGACCCGTACCCCAGCGAACTGAAACAGTGGAAGAAGGAACTTACCGGAGGTGTTACCTGCGGTTCAAGAGCGGCGTACGGTTTCATATTCAGTTCGGAATATCAGAACAAGAAAAAAAGTAATGCTGCATTTGTAACAGATCTCTATAAACTTATGCTTGGAAGAACTCCGGATGCATCAGGAAAAGCCGACTGGGTAAATCAGCTGAAAAAAGGAAAATCCAGAGAACAGGTCTTTGCAGGTTTTGCAAACTCTGTGGAATATTATAAAATCTGCAGCAAACTTAAAATCACGGCAGGATACTGGGAAGCAGGATATAATCCCAATCAGTTAAACAGCGTGAATATGTTCGTTGAAAGACTCTACAAGGTTTGCCTTGGAAGAATCGGTGATAAGGATGGTCAGATCGATTGGGTAAATAAACTTATAAAAGGTCAGATTACCGGATCACAGTGTGCTCATGATTTTATTTTCAGCCCTGAGTACGTAAAAAAGAAATTAAATGACGGGGATTACGTAAAGAATCTCTACACTGCAATAATGGGCAGACCTTATGATGACGACGGATATAACAGCTGGGTAAAAAAACTCAGCAAAGGCATGTCCAGAGATGAAGTATTTGCAGGTTTCGCAAATTCACCCGAATTTGATAAAATCTGTAAAAATTATGGCATTAAAAGGGGCGATTATGTTCCGACCGATATAGGAACATACAATCCTAATCCTTATAAAGTCGGTGATATTATCAAGTTAGGCAAATACGAGCAGGATGGTAAAACATCAAACGGTCCGGAAACCATTGAATGGGAAGTATTGTCGGTAGAAGGCAACAGGGTACTGGTTATCAGTAAATATGTACTTGACAGTCAGTCATATGACTATACCGGTGACGATGTCACATGGGAAACGTGTACTTTAAGAAAATGGCTTAATAACGATTTCTATAATACAGCGTTTAACGACAGTGAGAAGGGTAAAATCCCAAAAGTTACGTTGCAGAATAAAAAGAATGGAATCAATGGCAGATCGGGTGGAAATAAGACCAAAGATAAAGTATTCTGTTTAAGTTTTGATGAAATTGAGAAGTATTACGGATATCAGTATAAGCCGGAATGGGGTGACTTGTATAATCAGAGATTAATTGGTGAACCCACTCAGTATGTAATAAACAGAGGAGAATACTATGTTGAGTTTAATTCCGGTCATTATTACGGGGAACTCGTAGAATATAACTATACAACTGATGTAATCGGAAAGAAAGCGTGCTGGTGGTGGCTCCGTTCTCCCGGCGAATCTTCGGAGACTGCCAACGATGTACAATACAATGGCAGTTGCGGCTGGGGTTCATGGAGATCTTACGGTTCCGTAGGTGTTCGCCCTGCAATGTATATAGAGTTTGAATAAAACCCTGAGTTTTAAAACCAAAAATTTAAAGAGCTAAAGACATTACTGTTTTTAGCTCTTTTTTGAACGTATGCCGGCAAATTGTTACACAAAAACAGTCAATAACTGCTCCCACTAAGTATGCAAACGAAAATGGTGTATCGAAATATACGTTTACGGAAGAAACCTATAACAGCAGCTGGACTGATGATGTAACAGTAAAATACAAGGATTTATATACAGAAGATGTTATTGGCAGTTCCTGTTCGTTTTGGTGGCTTAGATCACCTGAAATAAATGATTTTGGTAAAGCCTTTGTTTCACCCGGCGGAGTAGTGGGCTGGTTGGGAAACAGCGCAAATTCAGATTTTGTCGGTGTCAGACCTGCATTGTACATACAGTATTAAATTTTGATTCTAAAACAAAACCTCTTGTTATTCGATGGATAACAAGAGGTTTTTAGGTTTCGGTTTTTAGGTGCCTGGAACCTAGTCCTTGGGCACTTCCGATATAAGAGAATAATAGGATTTACGAATTTCTTCGTAATAGTATTCGATTTCCTCACGAGATTCCGGGGAAGAAGCAGCTGCGGACTCGAATGAGTCAATCTTTTCTTTCAGTGAAAGCAGAATATTCACCTCTTCACTGATTATGCTTTTATCTTCATTGAGTTCCAAACGCATTTTTCCAATTACCATGTTCCATTCGGATAATTTTTCTTGTGAAAGTTTATTATAGTAAAAATAAATCCACAGGAC
This sequence comes from Lachnospiraceae bacterium, assembly GCA_024684055.1. Classification (GTDB taxonomy): domain Bacteria; phylum Bacillota; class Clostridia; order Lachnospirales; family Lachnospiraceae; genus UBA3766. Next base: position 12,664 of record JAIKXN010000218.1, read on the forward strand.
AATGATACTGAAAAATATGCAAAGGACAGTTACCGACCAGCTTATATCGGAAGCATTGAGCTCATAAAACAATGTTATTTTGTACAATGCCGATGTCATGGAAAATAGTACTAAAACAAGCGACATAGAAAGAACTCTGACAAATTCCGAAAAAGGTTTTGAGCCTGTTTTTCGTTCCAGACACATAAAAAGAATTACCGGCAGAATGCAAAACAGTGCAGTTCCTGTACTGACTAAACATGTAACAGGGGAATTGGGAATATTTGCCAGGTCTTTTACGGGATGGATTGTTATATCGCTCAAAAACAGACTGCAGAATAAATAAAAATATCTGTAGAAAACGAAATACAACAATATGTATGGAGTTTTTAAAAGTATTTTTGGTGACATATGAAATATTTTTCCTTTTATGAATTGTTTAAAGCTATGTTTATCGTTATTTTTTCGTCGGTATTCGTGATGTTTATGTAGCCGTTGTATTTTTTTACGATGGAGGCGATGATATGTGAGCCGAAACCGTGTTCCAGGTTATTGTCTTTTGTAGTCCTGAAATTGTTTTTTACCGGATTGTTTTTTGAATCAAATGTGTTTGTGATATCGATGCATAAGTATCCGTTTCGATTAAACATTTTCAGAATGATTTCTTTTTCTGCAGCGGGTACCTTATCGCAGGCTTCGATGGCATTATCGAGAAGATTGGAAAGTATTCCGACGAGATCGTAATCACTGATGAACAGCTTGTCCGACAGAGTTATCTGATATTTCAGATCAATATTCTTTTCTTCTGCAGAATGTTCCTTAATGGTAAACAGAGCATTAATAATTGACGGGACGGAACGGTATTCAAATATTTTAAGTTTCTTGGTCTCTTTTATCAGTTCTTCTGTGTTTTGTTTTAACACAACCAATTCGGTACTGTTTTCGGATTCGTGAAGGGAAGATGAAAGCACTGACAGGTGATTAGCAAGGTCGTGGCGGAATTTTTTTGACTTTTCAACAAAATCGCGATATTCAGAGTAGACTTCGTATTTTACACTGTATTCCTTTTCGATAAGCCTGTAATTCTTACGAATTTGTATTATTTCACCTATTCTTATTGTTGCTGATGCCATGATAAGTAATATTGGCAGAGAGAAAACCAATGAAAGAAGCGTGATATAATCTCCTCTCGGGAAATTATATACCGCGAGATCCCTGATGACGAAAGCGAATGTAGGTATCAGATAAAAGAAATTTACAAAAAGAAAGATAAGTCGATTTTTGAAGACCTGTTTTAGCTTTTTCAGTATAAAACAGGATAAAACGACTGATATGAAGTTAATAATGATGAAACTGAAAAGCTCATAAATCTGTGAGATTGAAAAAAGGGCTCGGATCGGGATTATGGTGGGGACAAAAAGCGTGAAATAACTGCTGGCTCCGTTAGCAAGACCGAAATACCAGATATAACTTATGATAAAGATTGAGAACCAGTTGAAGAGGTAGCCGCATAAAGACATAAAAAAGGATTTATAACCTTTTCGTTGAATAATGTCATCAGTGCCTGAAACACTTTTCGGAGAAGTTCCCCAGATAACCGGGATTATACATACCGGATACACCAGAAAAGCATACAATGGCAGTGGCTCATAACCGGTCGCAAAATAGCCTGAGAAGTCCAGAATAATTTCGGGGAGCATAAGAATAAGCAGTATTACGGCAAGACAAGTCCATTTGCGACGTGGCTTAAATTCCGTAATGTAAGATCCAATAATTAGAAATGATGAAAAGTTGAATAAATAGTATGCGAGAATGTAAAAAAAGTGCATGGCAATAAACAAAAATTGACCTCATATTAAATATTTCTTTTAAATTATAAATAAAGAAAACAGATATAGGAATATTTTTTTCACCAGCACGGAAAGCTCGGGTTCCGGGCACCCGAACATTTAGCTCTTTTTTATGTTCATATTCGAGCAAATTATTACATGAAAATAGTCAATTATTACATCAAAAAGATATAGAAACTAATGGTTGTTATAATTATTTAAGACAAGCAGAGTACAAAAAATACGCATAAAAAAGAGGAAAGAATAGGTTTGGGAGGTCATTATGAAACAAAAAAGATTTTTAAGGATATTAAGCGTTCTTACTTCGCTTATTCTGTTCCTGTCGGTACTCAACATACCGGCATTAAGTGTCAGTGCTGACGGCATTGATGGCGAGCCCTGGATCGGAGCAGGAGAGAATACCGAATATGTTGTACCCAATTCGGCTGCAATGGATGACTTTATATCGAACTGGTATAAAGTTGCTCTTGGACGTGATCCTTATCCGAGTGAACTTAAACAGTGGAAGAAGGAACTTACCGGAGGTGTTACCTGCGGTTCAAGAGCGGCGTACGGCTTCATATTCAGTTCGGAATATCAGAATAAGAAAAAAAGTAATTCTGCATTTGTAACGGATCTTTATAAACTTATGCTCGGAAGAACTCCGGATGCAGCTGGAAAAGCTGACTGGGTTAATCAGCTTAAAAAAGGAAAATCCAGAGAACAGATCTTTGCAGGATTTGCCAATTCCGCGGAGTATTATAAAATCTGCAGCAAACTTAAAATTACAGCAGGCTACTGGGAAGCAGGATATAATCCTAACCAGTTAAACAGCGTGAATATGTTCGTAGAAAGACTCTACAAGGTTTGCCTTGGAAGAATCGGTGATAAGGATGGTCAGATCGACTGGGTAAATAAACTTATAAAAGGTCAGATTACCGGATCAAAATGCGCGCATGATTTTATTTTCAGTGAAGAGTATGTCAAAAAGAAACTTAGCAATGGTGATTACGTTAAGAATCTTTATAAAGCTTTTATGGGAAGAGAATATGATCAGGCAGGCTACAATGACTGGGTAAACAAGTTGAAAAAGGGTATGTCGAGAGATGAAGTATTCGCTGGATTTGCAAATTCAACCGAATTCGATAATATTTGTAAGTCTTATGGTATTAATAGGGGGAATTATGTACCTACTGATATAGGAACATATCATTCTTATAAAGTTGGCGATATTATTAAACTTGGTCAATATGAACAAGATGGCAATAGTCTCAATGGCAAGGAAGATATTGAATGGCAGGTGCTTAAGGTTGCTGATAATAGGGTCCTTGTTGTTAGTAAATATGCGCTTGACTGTCAGCCATATAATACAGAATATACCTCGGTAACTTGGGAAACATGTACATTAAGAAAATGGCTAAATAATGATTTTTATAATACGGCATTTCGTGATAAGGAAAAAAGTAAAATACCTTCCGTTACAATTGAGAATAAGGATAATCCAAAATACGGAACAGACGGAGGAAATATTACTACCGATAAGGTATTTTGCTTGAGTCTTGAAGAAATAGAATCTTATTTTGGCGATTATAATCATTATGATTCCGCAAAAATGGAAGGAGATAATCAGAATCTTAATTGTGCACCGACACAGAATGCAATTGATAGGGGAGCAAGCTATATGGATATAACTGAAGGCTCATATAACAGAATGTTTATTGACTACGGTTATACACGAGAAGTAATAGGACGTCGAGGATGTTGGTGGTGGCTTCGTACACCCGGCATTAATTCTGCGTATGCTTGTAGTGTTTATTGGGGTGGCGCATCAGGTGCGAATATTTATACTTATGTGGTTCCAGATGGGTTTGCTGTTCGTCCAGCAATGTGGATTACATACTAAACTTAATATTTATTATTAAAGAGAGCCTTTAGGGGTTCACCTGATATGACTCTCTTTTTTGGATACAATGAGTTATTTTATTAAACAATAGCATTCTTCAATGAAGAATGTTTTGTTTCGGCTGAAATATACGTCAAAAAACTCACATTGGTCAATTTTATGGCAGAGAACCTGATAAAGCAGGATTTGTAAATTAGGGGCATGGCACCACGAACATCAGCTTGGGAAACAGTGCGAATTCAGATTTTGTCGGTGTCAGACCTGCATTGTACATACAGTATTAAATTTTGATTCTAAAACAAAACCTCTAGTTATTCGATGGATAACAAGAGGTTTTTTAATTTGTTAGCTGACCAATTATTACCCGATAAATGCAAATTATTACATCTCAAAATAATCCGTAATCTTAATTGATATAATAAATAAAATGACTTTAGGGGGTGTTGTGATGAGTAGACTTGAAAGAACATATAAAAGAGAAGCGGTCAGAAAAATTTTGATTGCTTTTTTTTCAATTATGATTATTTGTTCAATAGTATTTCCTAAGATAAATGCAAG
>JAIKXN010000250.1 GCA_024684055.1 Lachnospiraceae bacterium
TTTAAAAATCCACGAGATATATTCCGATTGCAACCTGAATATATCCGCTTTTCATTTTGATTTCCGTAACCTTACCCGTAAGCATTTTTCCGGCATCCATTAGTCTTGAAAAAATCACGTTATCCTTTTCGGGAACATATCCGATTTTTTCTTTATCCGAATTCAGCACCATTATTGCATTGTCATCGTATCTGTTCTCGGGTTCTCTCTGAAAGAAAAGTTTGTCACCTTCTTTGAGTTTCTCAATTACGGAAGTATCCGTAAGTTTCATCGTTCCGGCGATAAAAGTATCAAAAAGGAATATCTCTTTCTGCAGAGGTTTTATCAGCTCATCAAGATCGAATTTCTCGGAAAGAGCTATCGCGCTTTCTTCTTTTATTGCAATTTCGTTCGCCATGTTACAGATCCTCCTCCCTGCATTATAAGATCCGCAAGTACCTCTTCAAGTTCTGAGGCATACTTTTTAAATTCCTCAATTTCTTTTTCCATTTCTGCCCTTTTCTTTTCGATTTTTTCATCGTCGTGAAGGACTTCTATATAAGAATAAGGCTTCTCGCTCATGATTTTTCCTATTTTGATTTCCAGTGCTTTGATCCTGTCTTCAAGATCGGCGATATCGCGATTTGCCTCTTCCAATCCGTACTTTTCAAGCAGCGCATCGGCAATAACCTCAAGTTCCTCAAGCCTGTCAGCATTCATCATGTAATAAGCATCCAGTATCTTTTCCCAGAGATCGCGAAGTTCAGGTTCTTTTTCCGTGAGATTATTGATATCCGGATGAAGTTTTTTCGCCAGTCTTCTGTAAATTTTCTTTACTATATTGGAATCATACGTTGTTAAAGTTTTCGCATTTTTCGCTTTATTGAAATCAGCAATGATTTCCTTTAACTGCGTTTCATAAACAACCATTTCTTTTTCGATTGATTTATCCATTTTTTCCGTATCGATTTTTTGACCTTTGTTAATGGATTTCTGGCAGAATGTAATGTATTTTTTGAGTCTGATACATTCGATTTTCGCCTTAAACAAATCCGCCGTCAGTTCGCCGAATTCGCATACGTACTGTATCCTGTACTGTTCCGCATCCTGAATGCATTTTTCCTTTTTAAAAAGAAGTTCAACGTATGTACGATACAGCTCATCTTTGGAAAATAATTTATCTTCTGTTTTTTCGGATTTCGGTTTTCTGCCCATAATATCTCCCGTAAAAATCATAGTTTTACAATAATCTGCGTGTGATATAATCTTAATTTCTAATTATTCAAAGACATAATCGCCATTTTAAAAGTCAGGACACATTCACATATTTTTAGCATTCAGAAAACTGTGATTATTTCTAAAATTAGCCTATTTTTTAAATTTATTCACATTAATACCCTGTCGTTTTGCTTCTTTTAAAACCTCAGAATCACTCATGTCCGGTACCGACAGGCTTTCGAAAAGTCCGAATTCGCCGGAGAAGCCGATACCCTGGCAAAGATACTCGGTTTCAAGTTCTTTTCTTAATTCTTTGTAATCGTAATCATTACCGTTTGAATTATCTTCATCAAATAAAAAGTCCAGAAACATAACCCCTACCTCCGTTTTCTATTTGACATTATACTTTATTATACACCAAATCCCTGTCCCATAAATACCACACCATAAATGTTATTTAAAATCCCTTATTGCCTTATCAAAAATCTTAAAAAGAAACCAAAACCGCAAATAAATATCAAAAATATCTGAAATGAAGCGAAAATATTTTATTTACCCGTAAACTGCTAATAAAAAAGGCAGTCTCCGCGCAAACGGAAGCTGCCTTTGAATAATCATTAATTCGTAAATAAATATCTCAGGTGAGAAATATAAAGGATTTGCTTTTTCGATTTAGTAGGGTCCGATATAGTTTATTTTTGCAGCCCTCTCATCGAGCATTTCCTGAATTTCTTCATTAGTGTTAATTTTGATACCCTCTTTTTCGAATCTCTTTATAAGTTCTTCGCACTTCTTAAATGTCGATTCCGATGTAATATCGTTGCGATTATCATCCATTTCAAAAAGGGTGTAATAGTATTCACTTTCGTTGTAATCACTTGTAAAATAATATCCGGAAATGAAGATGTTATTCAGATCGATTCCGTCGAGGTTGATCACTTTGTATTCACCTTTTGAAGTATTTGCGTAATATTCATTTGTCGGCGAGCCGGTTTCGGTTACTCCATAGAAATAATTGTATGTACCGTCGGCATTTACGCATTCAGCGGATGCCACCACAACGTTCGCACCGCCGGATCCCACCGATAAGATGGTGCCATCCTGATGAATAGTGATACTGTTTCTCGACCATCCGTCACCCGTATAACAGATAACGAGTTCACCGTCTATTTCTTTTATGATCATATATAAAGTAAATTCGGGTTCAAAGTCTATTGTGGCAAGAAGTTCGGGAATGCCGTCATTTCCGCAGTCGATGAGTTCGTAATTTGCGGGGTTCTGCGATGCAAATCCCATTCCTTCTCCATAATCTGAAAGTGCAAGCACTATTTCATCCATTGTATAATACTCGCCGACTTTAAGTGCAACGCTTGTTTCAAGGTAAGAAGTTGTATCTCCCATTCCCCGATATAAAGCCTTCTGATCATTTATCTGAAAAACATTGTAAAGATCTACAGCTTCAGATGCCTCCTTATCCTTGGATGCGGGAGTCTCAACTGTGGCATCGTCAGAATTATCATCCTTCTTATCATCCTGATTGGTTTCATCTGCTTTATTTTCTGTTTCGGGCTTCTTTGTATCATCCGTATTATTTTCCACGCTGATCACTTCGTCAGGTCCCTGAGCCGGTTCACCGAGACTTTCCGTATTGTTTGAAATACAGCCTGCGAGTGAGATCATTAATGCTGTTCCGATTGCCAATGCTTTGATTCTGTTCATTTTTTCCTCCGTTCTTAATTCAAGCCTGTTATTAATACTCATTGAGAATTTTTATTTCACCTGTTTTCAGATTCTTCATAAAATCAACCGTTCTTACAGGGACGTAAGCATATCTCCATCCGATGTCATCTCCGCTTTGACGTGTATACGTTGTTATGGTGAAGAAAAGGAAATCGCCTGCATACTCGATATTATAAATATCCGTATAATCCGATGTGTCATAATCCTCGGTTGCCTGTCCGAAAGTAAATCCGAAAGCTTCATATTCCGATGCATCAAGAATTTCGAATACTTCGCCGTTTTCGGTGGGATAAATCCCTACATCGCCGTAGTTGAAATTATAACTCTGGATCTTTCTCTTATCGTAGTTGATAAAAGCGCTTCCGAATTTTTCGTAAAGGTAGCCTTCCAGCTGATATTTCATACCGTCGATCACGAAAGAATCAACTACCGTCTGCGAGGTTTCGTCATCATAACGACTGACAAATACGCTCACGTTATCATCATTCTTGATTGCCAGGAAAGCATCGTACGTTGTTGCGGTTACAAGTTCAACTTTTCCGGTATTTTTGTTGATCGAATAAAGCAAACCGTTCTGATAAAAATGACCTGTTCCGCCATAACATCCCACGTTGACGAAAAGATAATCGCCAATGCTCTGAATACACGTAACTTCAGCAGGACTCCAGTCAAAGTATAAGTCTTTCATATCTTCTGCATTCAGATGAAGAACTGTCTTTGTAAATCCGGTATAATCCGTCCTGAAAAGATCAAATGAAGCATTATCGTTTTCAGTACTGAGTTCAGCTTTGTATGTGTAAACACCGGTTTCATCGGCACCTGCATAAGTACCGAAACATTCCCCGACGGGTTTCAGTGTATTGGCATCAAAAATCGTAATGGCATCATAAATGGGATCGCCGTTTGCAGCAATAAGACCGTTAGCCTGAGTAAATACGTAATCGCCGTAATAACCGATCAAATCTCCAAGTCCGGGCAAAGGCATTTCCGTGCCGTTATCAAGATCATAAATATAAATATTGTATGAAGGATTATATCCTCCGATTATTCTCGCCTGGCAGAAAAGTTTTCCGCCTGCAGCATACATATCTCCCTCACCGTAATCCTTATCAACAAAAGGTTCCACATTGCCTTCCCTGTCGACTCTCATAATTCTCTTCACGGTTTCTTTTTCCGCAAATTTATAATTCTGATTGAAGTAAAGATATACCGAACCCTCAAAATCATCTGCGGAATATTCCCTGTAATAAGTATAATCGCCGTACTTTGCGTGATATTTGGTGTTCATCTTGGGAAAGAGATAAGTATTCTCATCCACAAATATTTTCGATGCCGAATCCGTTGTGTTGTCTTTCGCATCAGCATCGGTATTGTCTGTATTATCGGTCTCCTCACCGTTTTTTTCATTCTCTGATGTTTGGAGTGCATCATCGGTATTTTCGGCTGTGCTCTCTGTAAGCTGAGCATTTTCCTCGTTGTAATCCTTGTCAACGTTCGATTGCTTTCCAAACACACAGCCGCTTAACAAAACCATTGATCCGGCCAGGAGTATTGCTGCGATTTTTTTGTTTTTAATCATTTTTTATTTTTCCTTTTAGTATTTTTGCTTGTTCAGTTTTAAAATATCGTTTTTATATTTATGTTATATTTATTTTTTATATAATTATTTTTTTATTGGTTATATTTGGGTTATATTTTTTATATTCTATATACGTTTTACAAACCTGTTTTTATGGAAATTACTTCCAGTTTTTAATATATTTCTTTTCCATGACGATAAGGAGGAAGCAGTCTTCGGGTAATTTCATGGTCGGATCGACGAACTGCCATTTGCTGTTTTTGATCTTGATCGCAACAACGTTTAAGTTCATTTTCTGACGAAGATTAAGCTGCATCAGTGTCTTTCCGAGCCATTCTTTCTTCGGTCTCGTCTCGATCATGTACATATTTTCGTCGATCTCAAAGAAATCTTTGAAAGACTGCGAAATAAGGATTCTCGCGGATCTTCCGCCGCCCTCGCCTTCGGGATTTATGATTTTGTCAGCTCCGACTTTGGTAAGGATCGATGACATACGCGGCGAAGAAGTTTTGCAGACAACAAGGGGAACGCCCTGCTCTTTCGCAACTGCAACCGTCATAATGCTGGCTGCGAGATTGCTTCCCATGCATATAACGACAACATCCATATTTTTGAGTCCGAGAGCCTCGACTTCATCTTCAACACTTAAGTTGGCAACTACCGCCGAAGTGCATTTATCCGAAATGTCATTTATTATTTCTTCGTCGGAATCAACGGCAAGTACATCCGCGCCAAGTCTGTATAAATTTTCCGCCAGGCTTCGCCCGTATTTTCCAAGTCCGAGTACCGCTACCGATTTTTTCATGGTGTTCCTCCTGATATTTGTATTGCTGCATCGCCTTTCCAAACATGGCAGGCAATATTTTTATTTATACGATCGTCTTTTTCAATTAGCAGACAATGTTCATATTTTCGCAGTTGTCTTCCCAAAAAGAGCAGACAATATTTTTCTTCCGCACCCGCCTTTACAAAAAGGCTGACCATTTTATCCTACGTAAAACTTTCCTTCCGAATGTTCGATCCTGTTTTCCTTGACTTTCGCCTTGCTAAAGAAAAT
>JAIKXN010000028.1 GCA_024684055.1 Lachnospiraceae bacterium
TTTTTCTTCTTTACAATATTTTCCGGATGCTCTGTATCAAGAGACGGTTCCAAGCTAAGTATCACTTTATTTTTTATTGATTGAAAATTCTCTACCGAAAACTGTAATAGCATATTGACTCCTCCCGATTAGGTAACAATATTTCAATATTGGTTACTATCATAATAATCGCGATATCGCGTAGTGTCAACATTATTTTATTCGTTTTTGTATTTTTTTTGCAAATATCGCAAAAATAATGTCAAAACCTTACTATATAGTAATATTTTTATTATCCCATTTCCGCTAATTCACATTCTCTGCTTTCGTCTCCAATCCTCTAATAATTGAATTATTATTTCTTCCATTTTCTGCAGAGAATATGATTTTGGAAAATATTTTGTAATCTTATTCATTGGAATAGCCAAATTCCAGCATTCCGGTTTTTTCTGTTCAAGCAAAATCTCAGTTATCGTATCTTCAGTCAGTCTTCCATTCCTTGATAGCCTCTTCATCCTTTGAGCCTGCGATAAAGATGGTGTAGCTTGTACTAAACCTATAACAGATAATAAACATCTCTGTTCCTCTTTAGAAAGAAAAGAAAGTTCTGCTGCAGGTGTTAAAGCAATTGTCTTTTGATCAACCATCAGGAGCAGCTCTGGTATCAATTCATTTAGTCTTAAATACCTCTGTATTTGAGAAGAACTGTCGGGACTATTCTCAGCAATCAAATCCCTGGATGTTTTGTTTTTTAACTTCTGTCCAAGTTGGTCAGAAGTTAAGTCTGTTCGCATACCTTGTCGTTTTATTGCCTCCAATTTCATTTTATATGCCTTCGCTCTTTCGCTTGGAAGAATCTCTTCTCTTTGAAAATTACTATCCACCATCATAACCGTGGCTTCATCGTAGTCTACATCTCTAATAATAGCAGGCAAAACATCTAAACCTATTAGTTCAGATGCATATTTTCTTCGATGACCTGAAATCAATTCATATTTTCCGCCTTCCAACGGGCGAACAATTGCCGGAACAAGTACTCCCAACGAACGAACACTTTCCGTTAGCATATTCATTTGTTCATCTTCTCTTACCTGGAACGGGTGATTTTTAAAAGAAATAATGTTTTTTAGATTGATGAAATAGATCTCTTCTGAATTAATAGACATGTCCTAATCCTCCTAAAATGAAATACACTCAGTACAGAATTGGTACTGAGTGTACGTATAAACTTCATTTCATTTGGTCAGATTATGACAAATTAAGACAAAACACATTATAATAATGCGTTTCTTTGACGGTTTACAAAACCTTTTAACGATGGATTAAAAATCCGAAGAATTTTTACTTCTTTGTCTCCTATAATTAACCCATATTTTAACCCATTTTTGAACTTTAACCCATTTTTAACCCATAAAAACCGGTATAAAACATGTTAAACTCAAACAAACCGAGTTAAATAAAAAACCCCGGAAACCATTGTGTTTTCGGGGTTTGTAAGCAATACTAACGTTTGCTGAACTGAGGCGCTCTTCTCGCTGCCTTCAAGCCGTATTTCTTTCTTTCTTTCATACGAGGATCTCTTGTTAAGAAACCTTCTTTTTTAAGAATCTGTCTGTTGTCTGCATCTTCTTTAACAAGTGCTCTTGCAAGACCATGTCTGATTGCACCTGCCTGGCCTGTTGTTCCGCCACCCTTAACGGTAACGATCACGTCGAACTTATCAGCAGCATTTAATGCTACGAGGGGCTGACGTACAACAACCTTTAATGTTTCAAGTCCGAAATATTCATCGATATCTCTCTTGTTAATAGTTATATTTCCTTTGCCGGGCATAATGTATACTCTGGCAATTGATTTTTTTCTTCTACCTGTACCGTAGTACTTTTCTGTAGCTTTCTTAGCCATTATCCTATTCCTCCTATATGATCTTTAGGTATTACAGTGTTAATTCGATGGGCTTCTGAGCCTGATGCTTGTGATCGGGTCCTGCATATACAAATAACTTCTTGTACATTTCTCTTCCTAAAGGTCCTTTGGGAAGCATACCTACTACTGCATGTTCGATTACTTCTTCGGGATGCTTGGCTAACTTCTCTTTAAGTACTACCTGCTTGTCACCGCCAACATAATCGGAATGGCTGAAGTATGTCTTCTGCTCTAACTTCTTACCTGTAACTTTGATCTTCTCTGCGTTGATTACGATTACATAATCACCTGTATCAATATGAGGTGTAAAGGTAGGCTTGTTCTTTCCTCTTAATACCTTAGCAACCTCGCTTGCCAAACGGCCGAGTGTCTGGCCTTCAGCGTCTACTACGTACCATTTTCTTTCAATGGTAGCAGGGCTTGCCATATAAGATTTCATTTTTGTTTCCTCCATTAAGTTTGACCAAAGAACCGGTCTCCATCCACCGTTTCCCCAGTAATTGCATTTATTGTCAAACCGTCGGATGTCCGGGCCGCCGGTCAACTTTCTTTGATCATTTGACTTACCTTAGTCAAAGACTCGCACGAAACATTATACAAAAACGCACATACAGTGTCAAGGAATAAATTCACCAAACATCGACTTTTTTTAATAATCTTTCACTTCTTTATATATATGCACAAAATATGGTGTGACACTTATCTATATGTCGGAGTATTGGCTTTTTTCTTAAGCTCTTTCTTGCGTTCATACATTTTGTTGTCGGCTCTTTCGAATATATCGTCGATGCTTAAGTCTCTTTCAAGATCAAATATATCCATGCCTGCAGAAACAACAGGTCCGCCGAATTTCAGGTTGCTGTCGGATTTTTCATTAAACAAACGTAAAAGGAACGCTCTGTTTCTGAAATCCTCGCCCTCAAGAAGAACAACAAATTCATCGCCGCCGATCCTGAATACCGGACTGTGCTTGTATGTATCGCAGATCATGTTGCTTGCTTCGCGGATCAGTTTGTCGCCTGCCTCATGGCCCATTGTATCATTGGTTTTTTTCAGATCGTTCACGTCGAAAACAACCACTCCGAGTTCTCTTAACGATTTGTTCCACATCTTGCTTTCACAGGCTTTTTTGGCTTCAACATAAGCATTTTTGTTTCGCACGTTTGTGAGCGGATCTTTGTATGCTATCTGCTTTACGGAGCCGAGTTCCTGATCGAAATTCGCCTTGGCATCAAGCTGCACGAAAGAATGTATGATACAGGTTGCCAGAAGACAGCCGATCGTATATAAAGGCAGATTCGTAAATACAAGCTGCAGACCGATAAACAATGCCATTACCAGTCCCGAAATACCGATAGCTCTGTAATGCAGTCTCTCCTGCTTGCTTACACGGAAGGAACGGATTAATGAAAAGGCCGCAAGAACCACAAAGAGTAAGATCTGCATTCCAAAAACAACGAGTTTCGCAATTCCCGCATAATACTCACCATCCGAATCAAAATAAAACAGTACGGGTCTGAAGAAATTGGCGATGATCATGGCTATAACAAGACCAAAAACGCACCAGCCCGCAACAGATACCACATTGCAGAATGCCTTACTCTTACCCAAGAATGCCACAATCATTCGCATCCATAACAGTACGGTCAATGCCATGACCACGAAATACAATACCGAATATGCGTATTCCACCGGGATTACATTTGTTTCACTCGTAAAGCCCCATACAACATCGAAAACATAGTATAGAAGCGCAGAAAAAAGAAATACCCGGTAACGATTCCTTACCTGATACTGTTCTTTACCACGGGGTTTCTTCATTGAATCAAAGTGGATAATTATATGTATAACCAATGACAAAATGCCAAAACTAGCGTAATACATTTGTTTTTTCCTTAGTATCATCCAAATAAAAAATTTACCTATTTTATTTTACCTTATAGAACCTTCTTTAACAACCTGAATAAATCATTTTTTTTCAAATTCACAGTAATTTTACATTTAAAATGGACACATACGTTAAACACAAGTATAATGTTTTTTGGAGGATTAACCATGGACGAAATCGCAGTGCTTATACCGTGTTACAACGAAAGCAAAACAATTGAAAAAGTAGTAACCGATTTTAAGGAAGCTCTTCCGGAAGCAGTTATTTATGTTTACGACAACAATTCTTCCGACGGAAGCGATGAACTCGCAAAAAAAGCCGGTGCGAAAGTCGTATACGAACATCAGCAGGGCAAGGGAAACGTTATAAGAAGGATGTTTTCCGATATAGATGCCAGATGTTATATCATGGTTGACGCCGATGACACATATCCCGCTTCAAGCGCCAGAGAAATGGCTGACAAAATACTTGTCGACCGCGCGGACATGGTGGTCGGCGACAGACTTTCTTCCACATATTTCAAAGAAAACAAAAGACCTTTCCACAATTTCGGAAATTCACTTGTTCGCGGAAGCATCAATACCCTTTTCAAAAGCAATATAAAAGATATCATGACGGGATACAGGGCTTTCAGCTACAGATTCGTGAAGACTTTCCCCGTACTTTCAAAAGGTTTTGAAATAGAAACGGAAATGAGCATTCACGCCGTTGACAAAAACATGTATGTCGAAAACATCGTCATCGATTACAAAGACAGGCCTGAAGGAAGCACTTCCAAACTAAATACGTATTCGGACGGTTTTAAAGTATTAAGAACGATACTCAGACTTTTCAGGACGTACAGACCGGGACAGTTTTTTGGACTCATTTCGTTTTTCCTTGTAGTGCTCTCAACGGGATTTTTCATTCCTATTCTTATAGAATTCATTCAGACAGGCGAAGTACCGAGATTTCCGACTCTTATTGTCTGCGGTTTCGTAGTCATCGCGGCGATCCAGTCTTTCTTCTCGGGACAGCTTCTTAAGACCATCTACCAGAAGAACCGACAGGATTTCGAGATGGATCTTTACAGAGTTACCTCCGAAATGAATGAAAAAATAAACAATTCCGATAAAAATATATAAAGTATCTGCAGCGAATTGCAAAATAAGCAATTCAGCCAAAGGCAAGTAATGTATATGCATAGTAAATAATTCAGATAAAGACAAAAAAATATCTGCGGACAGTTCCAAATATCTCTTGACATCAAATGCGATGGATATTATTATTCAATAGATTTTTATTGGGACAGTCTGTTGATCATGAAAAAAATATTTGCATTTTTAAAAAAAGAAATAATGTTGACGGTGGCAGTTCTCGCTGCCATCGTTTCTTTGTTCATAACACCGCCTTCAGCGGCACTTCTTAAAGATATCGACTGGCACACGCTCGGCACTCTCTTTATGATGCTTTGTGTCCTGGAAGGTTTCAAGCAGGAAAACATCTTCAAGCCCATAATCAATTTCAGCACGAAATTCAGGACAATGGCAGCACTTTCGCTTTTTCTCATTTTCGGTGTTTTCTTTTCATCAATGTTCGTAACCAATGACGTCTCGTTAATTATTTTCGTTCCTCTTACGATCCTTCTTTTCAGGGGCGGGAATAAAGAGAAATACATTCTTCCCGTTATATCCATGGAAAATATAGCAGCCATCAGAGGGTCGCTGCTCATGCCTTTCGGAAGTCCACAGAATCTCTTTTTGTACGGGCAGTCCGGAACAAGCGTATGGAACTTCATGCTGCACATGTCTCCGCTTTTTGTCGGAAGTGCGTTTCTGCTCATCTGTTTTGTGCTGATCCTTTACAGAAAAAATCTCAAAGAAGATATAAAAATTGATTCAAAAGAAGTTGCAGGCGAATGGGAAAAAGAAAAAAGAGTAAGACGTATTGCTTATCTTGCTCTCTTTGTAATGATTCTTCTTACGATCGTTACAAGAACTAAGTTCTGGCCTGCTGCCGTAATCATCGTTATTATTACGATCGCTATTGTAAATATCAAACTTTTCACGCAGGTTGATTATGTGCTTATATTCACATTTCTCTGCTTCTTTATTTTCTCGTCGTCGATCGCATCAAACCCCGGCATTTCCGGAGTGCTGCAAAAAGCGGTCGCCGGGCACGAATACTGGTGGGCTATAGGCTTAAGCCAGCTTATTTCCAACGTTCCCGCATCGATTGTTCTCTACCCTTTTACGGAGAATTTCTCGGGACTCATTTACGGTGCCGATACCGCCGGACTCTGCTCGCTGATCGGGTCTCTCGCTTCAGTGATCAATTACAGGATTTACGTACGCGAATATCCCGAAAACGGTTTCAAATTCATAAAGACTTTCACTCTTATAAGCTGGGCATTCTTTTTGATCGTTGTCATTCCCGGATATTTCCTAAGCAGATGGAAATTCTTCTGATTCTTTGTAATTAAGCGCCCATCCGATTTATTTCCGGGTAAGGAGACTGATCAGTCCCGTTCTTTATTGTCTATGCATTGAACAAAAGCCAGATAAAGAGAAACTATGGCGCATCCCAGCAAAATACCGCCGAGAATGTCCGTGAACCAGTGCACTCCGCTTATCATTCTGCCAAGTGCCATTGTTATTGCAAATACAGAACTGACTATAACCATTGAAGTTCTTATTGTCTCATTTTCTATCCTGTAAATCGCATAAACTATCGCACTTCCGAATACAGAAACGGCAAGCATTGTATGCGATGAAGGAAAGGATGCCTCAAGTTCGCCTTCGTCCAGTACAGGTCTGTAATTAATTACCACTATCTCAAACATAAGATAAAAAAGTACTGTGATTGCATATGTAACACCCATTCCGTAAATTGCAAAATCGACCTTTGCAAAGTTTTTTTTCTTTATAAGCGAAATCAGTCCGTAAAGAGCAAATCCGCCTATATACATAAAAGAAAACAACGCAACAATTTTTGTTAAGTAATAAAAGAAATCATTATATTTGAATATCCCTGCAAAGAATCCGTTTACGGAAGCGAATCCGACCGACGAATCCAGCGGTCCGATTGCCTTTACATCCACATTTTTTATCACAAGTGTATAAATGATAAAAACGGTAAATAAAATCGCAGGTGATATAAATCTTTTTATCTTCATGTTTACACCTCTGTAATAAGTCCTTTTTTCATGTTTTTACAGTATTCCGAACAGGAATCGACAGGATTTCCCATCAAAAATTTTTTATCAGATATTGAGTTCCTTCAAAAGATTAACCATCGACATTGCGTCTTCGGTATAATAATCCGCATCGATTTCCTTTGCGATCTCCTCGGTAAGCACGGCACCGCCGACAAGGATGGGAACATCGCAGTCATTTGCGCGAAGTGCCCGGATTGTTCTCTTCATGTTTTCAACGGTAGTGGTCATCAGAGCACTCAGTCCGATTGCCTTTGGTTTATACTCTTTGTAAGCATCCACAACGCTGTCTACGGGAACATCTTTTCCGAGATCTATTATTTCATAGCCGTAACTTTCGCATACTACCTTTACGATATTCTTGCCGATATCATGAATATCGCCTTCAACCGTACAGATTATCATCGGTCCTTTCTTTTCGCCGCTTACGGTAAAATGTTTCTGTACTTCGGCGAATGCAACCTTGGCCGTTTCCGCAGCCTGAATAAGCTGGGGGAGGAAAATTTTTCCGGAATCGTAATCGCGTCCGACCTTGTTAAGCGCGGGAATGATCGTTTCGTTTATAAGGACCATCGGATCTTTTTTCTCCAGTTCTTCAACCGTCACACTCGTTATCTCATCCTTAAGACCTTTCATGATGCAGAAGCCGACGTCTTTTACGTTACCTGCCGATGCCTGAGAAGCACCGCTCTTGGCATCCGTCTTTGCGACAGTCACGGTCTGAACGACAACATTCTCCTGATTCTTGATATATTTTTCGCAGCCTTTATCCACGTTGTAAATAACATTAAAAGCATCGATGCAGTCCATCAGGGCTCTGTCGAGAGGGTTAATAATGGGCATTTTAAGACCGCACTGCATTGCAAGCGTAAGGAAAGTTCTGTTTACAAGCGGACGGTTAGGAAGTCCGAACGAAATATTCGAAACACCGAGTGTGGATGAAAGTCCCATATCGGTGATCACCTTTAAAGCCTTGAGTGTTTCCGCAGCTTCAGCCTGCTGAGCCGACACGGTTAATGTAAGGCAGTCGATAACGAGGTCCTTCATTCCGATGCCGTATCCTTTGGCTTTTTCTATGATCTTCTTGGCTATCTCAACTCTTTCGTCACAGACTTTGGGAACTTCTTCGGAAAGAGCAAGTCCTATTACAACACCGCCGTATTTAACCGCTACGGGGAATACCGCTTCCATTACAGCGTCTTTTCCGTTAACGGAATTGATTAACGGTTTACCGTTATATACTCTGCACGCCGCTTCAATCGCTGCAGGGTTTGATGAGTCGATCTGAAGAGGGATTGAAACCACTTCCTGAAGCATGGGAATTATCTTTTTCATTACTGCTGCTTCATCTATTCCGGGAAGTCCGACGTTTACGTCAAGAACATGCGCACCCGCATCTTCCTGAGCGATTGCTTCGGAAATAAGCATATCGTAATTCTCTTCACGAAGAGCTGCCTGAAGTTTTTTCTTTCCCGTGGGATTAAGTCTCTCACCGCAGACTCTGACGCTCTCGTCAAGATAAACCGTGGTTGTCGAACTCGATACCGCCGTTCTGTAAGGAACATCTCTTTTCTTTACCTCAACAGGGAAGTTCTTTTTTTCCATCCTGATAAAATCGGGCGTGGTTCCGCAGCATCCTCCGATTACGGCGATACCCTTGTCTAAAACATTCGAAAGTGCGTCAATAAAATCCCCGGGTGTAAGTTCAAATATCGTCTGTCCGTCCTTAAGCGTGGGCAGACCTGCATTTGGCTGAATGAGTACCGGCAGATGGGACTTTTCAAGCAAAGTCATGATAACGGGTTCAAGTTCTTTGGGTCCGAGCGAACAGTTAACGCCGATTGCGTCAACCTTCAGACCTTCCATTACATTTATATATGTTTCGGGGTTTGTACCCGTAAGCGTTCTCTGAGTTTTGTCAAAAGACACGGAAACAAATACCGGCTTGTCGCAGTTTTCTTTTGCCGCAAGCACTCCGGCTTTAAGCTCATACAGATCTCCGAATGTCTCGAAAATGATAACGTCAATCTCGTCTTTGACACAAACGATCTGCTCTTTGAAAAGTTCGTAAGCATCGTCAAAGGACAATGTTCCGATAGGCGCAAGAAGCTCGCCGATAGGTCCTATGTCAAGAGCAATGTAGGAATCATTTTCCCTGCCGACTTTTTTTCTTGCCTTATCGGCATTTTCAACTGCTGCCTTTATCATGTCCGTATTCGGATATTTTGCGCGGCTCATCTTATGTGCATTCGCACCGAAAGTATTCGTGGTGATAAAATCAGCGCCCGCATTAAGATAGTCCTCGTGAATCGACACGATCAGTTCGGGTTTGTCTATATTCAGTTCTTCGGGAATCGCACCGACCGAAAGGCCTTTGGCCTGCAACTGAGTACCCATGCCGCCGTCAAAGAACAGAGTTTTCTTTCCTAAGAGTTGTAACATCTTAAATTTTCCTTCCTTAATGAGCAAGAGTTAAGTCTGACGCAATGAGTACAGGTCGGAACGCTTTTCTTTCCGAGTCCGCACATTGTGATCATGGATTTCTGCGGAAGCATCATATTGTTGGATGATTTGAATATTCCGATTTTCTTGGAAATTGATAACGCATCAATAATTATATAGTTTAACCGAATCGGTATGTCACCGTATCCGGGTGCGAATCTGAAAGTATGCTCGCCGAGATTAAGGCCATCCTCGTATTCATCGGTATAATACTCCAGAAGAGCCGATGCCAGTGCATCATATATTACGGCAGTGCCCATGTCTTTTGACTGGATTTTCTTGGAATGCGCATCCACGTCCACTCCGAGAGTGGTCGCAAATATGACCATATCGGTGCAGCCCTCAAGATAAAATTTCAGATCCTCGGAAACTGATGTAAGTTTCACATCAATATTAAGAAAATCCGAAACCGAAATAAACTCATGAAGTCCTTTGAAACGGACATTTTCACACAATTCCCCAAAGACCGCGAATGCCTTTTCGTTAAACTCCGTATCGACTTTCAAAGGGTTAACACGCATGTATCTGCAGGCTGTCGGAAATATTCTGTTAAAAATCTCTTTGTTGTCCATACTGAAGCTTACCGTGTTTAACCTTTGTCAGTCGTGTTGCCAAATCTATCAAACATTAACAATATTCTTTACGCCTTCGCAGATTCTCTTCGCAACGATCGGATTATTCATGGTATAAAGATGAATTCCGTCAACATCGTGTGCAAGAAGATCTATTATCTGGCTAAGCGCATATGAAAGTCCGGCATCGAACATCGCATCGGGATTGTCTCCGAATCTTGCGATGATTTTCTGGAAATTCTCCGGAAGAGTCGCGCCGCATGTATTTACCATTCTGTTGATCTGCGAAGCCTTAAGCGCCGGCATGATACCGGGTGTAATGGGAACGTCGATTCCCGCTATTCTGCTGGTTTCCACGAAATCATAAAATGTATCGTTGTTAAAGAAAAGCTGTGATAAAAGAAGGTCGGCACCTGCGTCGACTTTCTTTCTTAAGTTTTTCATCTCTTCGATTCTGTTTTCCGACTCGGGATGAATCTCGGGATAGCACGCACCCGCAATACAGAAATCATATTTGTCCTTAAGATATGTTATAAGGTCGGAAGCATGAGGGAAAACATCTTTCTTCGGAACATTGGGATTAATATCTCCTCTTAATGCAAGAATGTTCTCAATGCCCGCCGCCTTTATTTCCTTTGCAAATTCATCTATTTCCTTTTCATCGTAGTAAAGGCCCGTAAGATGAACAACAGGTTCTATTCCGTATTTTTCTCTTATTTTTCCGGCTAAGGCAATAGTCTTTGAATTGTTAGCATGACCGCCGGCACCGAATGTAACGGAAATGTAGTCCGGATGAAGATCCGAAAGTATTTCCAGCGTCGGTTCTATGTTATCAAGTTCTTCATCTTTCTTCGGAGGAAAGATTTCAAACGAAAGTACATTTTTCTTTGATTTGTAAATATCGGCTATTTTCATTCGTAACTCCTGTAAGAAAACCTCTTTTTTTCTGCTTTCAAGCCTGAAAACACTTCGAATATTATAACATATAAGCCCGAGAATTGTATATATTCAGTTATTTCAGAATGCCCGAAAAAGAAAGAGTGATTCTGTATGTATTCAGTCATATAACGGATGTCCAAAAAAGAAAGAATGATTCTGTATGTATTCAGTCATATACCGAATGTCCAAAAAGAACAGAAAAAGAAGGAGCGGATCTTTTGAATCCGCTCCTTCTTTCATCTATAATATTTCATTTCCCCTTTTAACAAAAAATATCATAAAATATATAGATTGCTTTTTATTTTCCCCGTAAGAACCGGTCTTTCTCCTCAAAAAGCACCGACTCGTATATTTGATTTTACTACGTTAAAGCGTCACCGCAACATTATTTCCATTTTTGTCAATGACAGACTTTTATTCTTTTTCAATATACTATATAATGTATACAGAAGTGCTGTGAAACGCTTTTAAAACGGACAATTATCGGACATCGTTGTGGACAAAAAATTCCTTATTTCCGTCACGATTATTTCCGGCCAAACATTACCGAAAGGAGATTTCAAAAAGAGTCTGACTGTTTTTGAAAAACCGACCATGAACTTTCATGAATGCCTGAATGAATACATTAACAAGATCGACTGTACCTCAAAAGAATTATCTGCCAAAAGCGGACTTTCCGGTGCAACCATAAGCCGTTACAGAAGCGGCGAACGTGAACCATCCAAAGATTCCGATGCAATCCGCTTTCTCGCCGATGCCCTCTTTTTACTCGCAGAAGAAAAAGGAATCGAAGGCTTCGATTCAAAAACAGTTTACGACAGCCTTTCATCTTCTCTCAACGAATTTGATTTTACCAGAACGGCACATAAATTTGACCTTTTAATAGAAGTTCTAAAAATAAACGCTTCCGAACTGGCAAGTGCACTGAATTACGATCC